>JBCDHQ010000259.1:0-6605 GCA_038749815.1 Pseudomonadota bacterium
GACTTGGACGCCGGAGACACGGCTGGTGACAGGCGCCTTCGGCGCTGACGTTCCCGAGGACGACCAGAGAGAGAGCCCCGATGCGTTGATCGTTCCACTCCTGGCCTTCGACAGGCGGGGGCATCGCTTGGGCTATGGCGGAGGCTTCTACGACCGGACCCTGGCAGAGCTCTGCACTCAACGGCGCGTCCTCGCGGCAGGGTTCGCCTATGACGGTCAACGCGTAGAGCACGTGCCCTCCGGCGTCTATGACAAGCCCCTCGACGCGGTGATCACGGAGCAGGGCGTCTATCTGCCGTGAGCCTTGCGCTCACCCCTTCCGCGCTCTAACTCGCGTTCTATGCGCATTCTTTTCCTTGGCGACGTCGTCGGACGGTCTGGCCGAACCGCCCTCGCCGAGCTGCTGCCGGGCCTTAGAGAAAGCTGGAAACTCGATTTCGTGATCGTCAATGGCGAGAACGCGTCGGCTGGCATGGGGCTCTCTGCTGCGCACAGCCGGGACCTTTTGGCATCCGGAGCCGACTGCCTGACGCTCGGCGACCACGCATTCGACCAGAAGGACATGGCCTCGCACATTGAGACGGACCCCCGGATCCTGCGCCCGCTCAACTACGCACGGACGGCGCCGGGACGCGGCACGCGCCTCTTCACACTGCCCTCCGGCGACAAGATCTTGGTCATCCAGATCCTTGGCCAAGTGTTCATGCGCCGCGCGTTCGACGATCCGTTTGGAACCATCGATGCGGCGCTGAAAGCCGCCCCTCTCGGTGGCCTCGTGCAAGCCATCGTCGTTGATGTACACGCGGAGGCCACATCCGAGAAAATGGCGATGGGCCACTTTTGCGATGGGCGCGCCTCTCTGGTTGTTGGGACCCACACGCATGTGCCAACGGCGGATGCGCAGATCCTGCCAGGGGGCACGGCCTACATGACGGATGCCGGGATGTGCGGCGACTACGCCTCCGTGATCGGCATGGACAAGGAGGAGCCGCTCAGTCGGTTCGTGACGGGCATGTCGTCGGGGCGCTTCACCCCCGCGCTCGGACCCGCGACGCTCTCTGGCGTTCTTGTTGTGACGGACCGACGGACAGGACATGCGCAGAGCGTCACGCCGGTGCGCCTCGGCGGACGACTTGCGCCGTCGGATCCGGTGGCGACGGGCTCTCTCCCGGGTTGAGATCGCGCCCGGCCTGCGTCATGGTCCCGAGATCGAGACGGCCATGAGGACCATCGCCCCGCCGTGCCAACGCCCCTGATCCCTGCCGAGGCGGAGGCCATCGCGACCCTCGCCGTACTCGTTGCAATGCTGATCCTCTTTGTGCGGGAGACTTACCCACCCGAGGTCGTGGCCCTCCTTGGCGCGGCCTCCCTTGTGGTCTTCGGCCTCGTTGGGCAGACCGAAGTGCTCGGGGTCTTCAGCAACCCGGCACCTTGGACAATTGCGGCAATGTTCGTGATCTCGGGCGCTCTTGTTCGGACGGGCGCGCTCACGCGGCTCACGGGTCTTGTGACGAAACATGCATCGGACCGGCCCACTGTCGTCCTCGGCGCTTTGGCGACCATCACGCTCGCGGCCTCGGCCTTCATAAACAACACGCCGGTGGTCGTCATGCTGATCCCGGTTGCCGTCCAAATCGCAAAGTCCCTCGGCGTCGCCGTCTCGAAGCTCCTGATCCCGCTCAGCTATTGCGCGATCTTAGGCGGTGTCTGCACGCTGATCGGTACCTCGACGAACTTGCTTGTTGACGGTGTTGCGCGGGCAAATGGCCTCGCGCCCTTTGCCCTGTTCGAGATCACACCGCTCGGTCTCTGCCTCGCGGCGTTTGGCCTCCTCTACCTCCGCCTCCTCGCGCCACGTCTGCTGCCGGACCGCGAGACGATGGCAGATATCCTCTCCGACCGGAGCAAGATGAAGTACTTCACGGAGGTCGCCGTCCCCGAGCGCTCCCCCCTGATCGGAGATCGCGTGTTCGACGTGCCGCTCTTTCAGCGCCGCGGCATCAGGGTGATCGATGTTCTTCGAGGTGACGAGTCGCTCCGACGCCGCTTTCCGGATGTCACGATCGATCAGGGCGACCGGATCGTTCTGCGCACCGAAGTGGGGGAGCTCTTGGGCCTGCGACGCTCGGGCGAGGTCAACATGGTCGATGCGCTCAGCTCGCGCCAGACCAGCACAGTGGAGGCGCTGATCTCGCCGGGCTGCAAACTGATCGGCCGCACGCTCGGGGCGCTTCGGCTCCGGCGGCGTTATGGGGTCTATGTCCTGGCCGTGCACCGCCGGAACCAGAACATCGGCCGGCAGCTCGACGATGTGGTGGTGCGGGTCGGCGACACGCTTCTCCTCGAAGGGGCGCCGGAAGACATTCGCCGCATGGCGGTCGACACGAACCTGGCCGACATCACCGCGCCGACCGCCCGCTCCTACCGCCGCCGCCACGCGCCGCTCGTCGTCGCCGTCCTGGCCGGGATTGTCGGGCTTGCGGCCCTCGGCGTCGCGCCGATCTTCTTGCTGGCGATGTTCGGCGTCGCGTTGGTGCTCGCCGCACGAGCGATCGATTCCGACGAAGCGCTCGAAGCTGTCGACGGGCGGCTCCTCATCCTGATCTTTTCGATGCTCGTTGTGGGCGCGGGGCTCGAGAGTTCCGGCGCCGTAGAGCTGATCGTCGGTGCGCTGGCTCCCCTCCTCCGCGAAATGCCCGGGCCAGTGGTTGTCTGGTCGATGTTCCTGCTGACCTCCGCCTTGACAGAGATGGTCTCCAACAACGCCGTTGCAGTGGTTGTCACGCCGGTCGCCATCGGGCTTGCCGCGGCCCTTGGGCTCGACCCACGGCCCTTGGTGGTGGCGGTCATGGTGGCGGCGTCGGCGAGTTTCGCGACACCGATCGGGTATCAGACCAACACGCTGGTCTACGGTCCGGGCGGGTACCGCTTCAGCGACTTCCTGCGGATCGGACTGCCGCTCAACCTGCTGATCGGGCTTCTCGCGTCGCTCCTGATCCCATTCATGTGGCCGCTCGGCTGACGAGCAGGTTCGCGGGCAGGTGCACGTGGAACGTGGCCCCCTGTCCCGGCACGGAGGACAGCGTGATGTGCCCGCCATGGCGCATTGCGATCCGCATCGCGAGGCTGAGACCGATGCCGGAGCCCGCCGTGCTCTGGCCCACGCGGCGGAACGGCTGAAAAATGGTGTTCTGATCCTCAGGGGCGATCCCTGGTCCCGCGTCTTCGATATCGACCACGATCCACTCCGGATCGTGTCGCGTGCCTTGGCGCACGCGCACAGGCGACGGGGCGGCGTGGACCACGGCGTTCTCCAGAAGATGGCGGAAGAGCTCCTTCATCAGACCGGCATGGGCGACGATGCGGGGCAGCGGCTCCACCGTGATCTCGCCGCCCGCCATCTCGTCGTTGAGCGTGCTGCGGACATCGCGCACAAGCTCCGCCAGGTCGAGAGCCGTGCCGGCGTCCGGTCCCACGTCGTCGCGCATCACTTCGGAGAAAAGCAGCGTCTCGCGGAGCTGCCGGCGGATCCGCGCAAGAGCGTCGCGCGCGTCCTGCGCCACGGCGTCGCGGTTGGCTGGGCTCATCCGCTCGCCGCGTGCGAACGCGTCGAGCACGCCCCCCAGCACATCGAGCGGCTGCTGAAGGCCGTGACTCGCGTTGTATGTGAAGGCCTTGAGCTCTCGATCGGCGCGCTGCAGCTCTGCATTTTTGGCCGCGAGCCGGCGGTTTCGTTGCGTCAGTGCGGCCGCGAGCGCCGTGAGCTCTCGGCCGAGATCCCGCACTTCGCGCGGCCCGTCAGATGGCGCCTGCCCCCCGCCCGCAGTGCCTTGCGCAAGCTCCTGGGCGTGCTGTGCGAGCGCGCGGATCGGACGGACCAACGTGATGTGACCGATCCGAAGGGCAAGGACGAGAATGGCCACGCCGAGAAGCGCCAGCGTGACCACGGAGTTCGCGCGCAACGCTTCGGCGCGTTGGACCGAAGCACTTTCGGGCAGGCCCACGGCCAGCACGATGCCTTTTGCGGCGTCGAGCGCGGCAAGGGCGTAGATCCGGGCCTCACCCGAAGCCGAGGCCGCGCGCACAAGGGTCCTCGTGGCAGCCCCCGTCGACATCTGCCGTGCAAGCTCCCGCACGACGGCGCCGCCGCTCGCATCGGACGGGGCGCTGTGTTCGATCCGCCCCAGACGATCGAAGAGCGTCACACTCAGGGCCTGCGTCGGCACATCCGTCAGGATTTGGCTCGCCAGGACCCGCTCAGCCAGCCAGTCCAGACGAAACTCCGCAACGAGCACGCCGTCAAAAACCCCCGTCTCACTCCGGAGTGGGACGATGATCATTTGAAGGGGACGACCCGTGCCCGCGCCGAGGACGATTTCGCTGACATAGGGCCCCGTCGCGTGTTTGCCGCGGCGGAAATAGGCGCGATCGCTGATCGCTCCCGCCGCCCCGCGCTCGGCCGCGCATGCCAGATGCCCGTCAGCGGTGTAGCGCAGAAGGTTGCCATGGTGGGGCTGAAAGGCAATGGCGCGCGAAAGGAGCGCGTCGCACTCAGACGTGTGCTGCGGCGGCAACCGGCCCGCAAGCTCCGTCAGGCGATCCAAATCCTGGGCAAGCGTGGTGCGATAGACAGTGCGGAATGCCGCCGCGGCCGCCTCAACCCGCGCCGCCTCGGCCGCAAGCTTTGCGGCGAGGATTGTTCGCATCTGCGCGCCGACGAGGAGCGCGGAGGGGACAAACACCGCCAGGATCAGCACGGCCACAACCGCACCGATGTTCAAACGGCGGCGGGTTGCACCTGGGGGACCGACGACAGGGGCGACGAAGTCACGCAGCTCGGCCAGGCTGAACATGAATGTCCCCATCCCAAAAAGACGAGGAGAGCGTGACCGCCGAGCGCTAAGATCCGGTAAAGCGGGGCCCCCTTGAAAGCGGTGGGGGTTGGCCCCTATACCGTCGGCCAGGGTTGCAGACGGAGGATGCCGTGGCCGGCCACTCAAAATGGGCAAACATCCAACACCGCAAAGGGCGCCAGGACGCCGTGCGGTCCAAGTTGTTCTCAAAGCTGTCCAAGGAGATCACAGTCGCCGCCAAGATGGGCGACCCGGACCCGGAGAAGAACCCGCGCCTCCGGTTGGCCGTGAAGGAGGCCAAGTCGAACTCGATGCCGAAGGACGTGATCGAGCGCGCTATCAAGAAGTCCCAGGGCGGCGATGCCGACACCTATGAGGAGATCCGCTACGAGGGCTATGGCCCCTCGGGCGTTGCCGTGATCGTGGAGGCGATGACCGACAACCGAAACCGGACCGCCTCAAATGTGCGCTCGATCTTTGGCAAGGGGGGCGGCAATCTCGCCGAGACCGGCGCCGTCAGCTTCATGTTCGACCGGATGGGTCTGATCGTTTATCCGCCCGCGGCCGGCGACGCCGAGGCTGTGCTCGACGCGGCGATCGAGGCTGGCGCCGCGGACGTCGAGAGCTCCGAGGACGGGCACGAGATCTATTGCGACGCGACGGATCTGAACGAAGTGGCGGGCGCGCTCGAGGCGTCACTTGGCGAGAGCGAGACGGCAAAGCTCATCTGGAAGCCCCAGACCACGACCCCGCTCGATCTCGAAGGCGCCCAGAAGCTGATGAAGCTGATTGACACGCTTGAGGATGACGACGACGTTCAGACCGTGACGGCGAATTTCGAGATCTCCGACGACATCATGGCAGAGCTCGCGGAGGCCTCCTGAGGCCTCAGGGCAAGTCCATCAAGAAAAGATCCGTGTCGTCTGGCGTCACACCTGCTGCCGTCAGCATCGCGTGGATCTGGCCACGATGATGCGTGCCATGGTTGAAAAAGCCGAGAATGCAGAGGCTGAGCGGCTTCTCCATCTCTCGGTCGAGCATGCCGGAATACCAGCGGAGGGGGCCTCCGATCACGGTGACGCCGTTGGCCCAGGCTGAGATCTCGGCGTTGCGCTCGGTGCGCGCGGCGACGAAGGCGGGCAAGTCCGGCGTCAGATCCGTCGTCTCGCCCGCCGACGTGACCGGCGGAGGGGCCGGTGTGCCGGCGAACCTGCTCAGCCACATCGTGTCGCCCCAGAGAAGGTGGTTCGCCGTCGCGAGTATCGACCCGAAGAACGCACCGCGGTCGAGCCGAAGCGCTGCGTCATCCAGGGTTTGCATGGCTTTGATCTGGCTCTCGTTCTGCCAGGTCGTGTAGCGGGCCAGCAGCCGTACGGTCTCGGGTGTCATAGGGCGGAGCCTAGCTGCTCCGCCCCGCCGGGTCACGTCTCAGCGACGTAGTCAGCGAGGAGTTTTTCGTCCCGCGCCGCCTCGATCCGGGCGATCTTCTCGCGGCTGGCGCGATCATCGACACGGTACTTGACGAAGTTGACGAGCGAAAGGGTCAGCAGAAACACACCCATGGCCCAGAACCCCTTGGTCGAAATGTCGACCGGCGCCAGCCAGATCGAGAGGCCGAGCATCCCGTAGGCAACTGCGATCCCGGCGAGGTTGAAGGTGATGTAGATGGCGTTCGATTCGGTGTTCATGTCAGTCTCCTTTTGAGGTCAGCCGGCCGATCACATCGGCGGCGGTGGTGCGAAGGGCCGGGCC
>JBCDHQ010000260.1:0-6533 GCA_038749815.1 Pseudomonadota bacterium
CACCCACCCGCGGCCCACGAAAAGGCCGGCGCGCTCGCCTCAACGGTCGTCCATGTGGCAGGTGGCTGCCATTGACGTTCGCGGACCTGCGCGGCAGAAGGCGCGCGTTTGGTGCCTGTGGGAGGGGATATGCCGCGCGATCTCGTGCCAATCCGCCGTGCTCTTTTGTCGGTCAGCGACAAGTTCGGTCTTGTCGATCTGGCGCGGGCGCTTGCTGAGCATGGGGCAGAGCTCGTCTCCACCGGCGGCACTGCGCGGGTCTTGAGGGGCGCGGGGCTGGAGGTGCGGGACGTCAGTGCGTTGACCGGGGTTCCGGAGATGTTGGAGGGCCGGGTTAAGACGCTCCATCCGGCGGTTCATGGCGGTCTCCTCGCCCGGCGGGACAGGGACGATCATATGGCGGCCCTCGCGGCCGCTGGGATTGGGCCGATCGACCTCTTGGTGGTCAACCTTTACCCCTTTGAGACCACCGCCGCGTCGGGGGCGGACCCCGAAGCGGTGATCGAGGACATCGACATCGGCGGGCCCGCGATGATCCGTGCGGCTGCCAAGAACCATGGCGGGGTTGCCGTGCTGACGGATCCCGGTCAGTACGCGCTGTTGCGCGAGGCCTTGGCGGCGGACGGAGGCACTGACGCGCCTCTGCGTGCGGATCTGGCCGCTGCGGCATTCGCTTTGACGGCGCGGTACGACACCGCTGTCGCTGCGTGGATGGCCGAGCGGACGCGCACACCGGATGCGAGCCTCCCGGCGCAGCTGACGCTTGTCGCGCGCCGCGCGGAGGCGTTGCGCTATGGGGAGAACCCGCATCAGCGGGGCGCGTTCTATCGTTTTGAGGAGGAGCGCAATGGCGTCGCGACGGCCCGTCAGCTGAGCGGCAAACCCCTTTCCTGGAACAACATCAACGACACGGATGCGGCCTTCGGGCTGGTGGCGGAGTTTCCGCCGGACCGCGCGGCCTGCGTGATCGTCAAGCACGCAAACCCCGCCGGGGTCGCCATTGCCGAGACGCAAAGGGCAGCCTGGCAGGCGGCGTTTGACTGCGACAGGACCTCCGCCTTCGGCGGGATCGTTGCGTTCAACCACGCGGTCGATGCGGCAACGGCCGAGGCCCTGTCAGGTGTCTTTTCGGAGGTTGTCATAGCGCCAAAGGTGTCTGAGGGCGCGCTTGCCCGGTTGGCCGAAAAATCGGCGCTCCGCGTGTTGGTGACCGACGGTCTGCCCGACGCGAGCGCGCCGGGCTGGAGCATTCGAAGCGTGGGCGGTGGGCTCCTTCTCCAGGATCGCGATGCCGGGACGCTTGACGCGGCAAAGCTCGAGGTTGTCACCGCCCGCGCGCCGAGCGACGCCGAGATGGCCGACCTTCGATTTGCCTGGCGCGTGGTGAAGCACGTCAAGTCGAACGCGATCGTCCTCGCCAAAGATGGGGCGACGATCGGGATCGGGGCCGGGCAGATGAGCCGGGTCGACAGCGTGCGCCTCGCCGCGGCCAAGGCCTCTCAGATCGGGGAGGTCTCGGGGTTGGACCCGGCCAGTTCTGGCATCGTTTTGGCCTCGGACGCGTTTTTTCCCTTTGCAGATGGTCTTGAGGCCGCACGGGACGCCGGCGTCACCGCGGTGATCCAGCCGGGCGGGTCGAAGCGCGATGCGGAGGTGATCGCGGCCGCCGATGGCGCGGGCATCGCGATGGTGTTCACCGGCATGCGTCACTTCCGGCACTGAGATGGGACGTTTCCTCGGTGCCATGCTGACAATTCTGGTCCTCGATCAGGTCAGCAAATACGTCGTTCTCTACGAACTGGGCCTCCTGATCGAGCCGGATGGAGAGATTTTGGTGCTGCCACCCTACCTCCAGTTCCGGATGGCCTGGAACACGGGCATCAATTTCGGCCTCTTCGGCTCGGATACGGACGCGATGCGGTGGGGTCTGATCGCCGTGGCACTCGTGATCTCGGCCGTTCTGACGGTTTGGGCGCTCCGCACCGGCGGATGGCGCGTGCCGATCCTCGCCGGGATTGTGGTGGGGGGCGCGCTTGGCAATGTGTGGGACCGGATTGTCTACGGGGCCGTGGCGGATTTCCTGAACATGTCCTGCTGCGGCATTCGAAACCCCTATGCGTTCAACGTCGCCGATATCGCGATTTTCGCAGGTGCGCTCGGCCTGGTTCTGTTCGCCGGCCCGGCGGACAAAAAGCAGGCGTGACGCTCGTGTCCCGGCAGGGTAGAACGCGTGGCATGATCCGGTGTCTTTGCCTCCTCGCGCTTGCGACCCTGACCGCCTGCGGCACCGGCGACGACACGAGCTTTGCGGAGCGGGTGGCCGCGCGAACGGTCAACGCCCCGGATGAGTTTCGGGTGCTGCCGCAAAATCCCTTGCAGTTGCCCGAGGACCTCTCGGCGCTGCCCCCGCCGATCCCAGGTGCGCCCAATCGCGGTGACATTGACCCTGAGGCCGAGGTTCTCGAGGCGTTGTCCGGCCGCCCGGTGCGCGCCGCGCCTGCTCAGAGCGACGGGGCGCTTCTGGCCGCCGTCGGGGCCGCCGGGGTGTCGCCTACGATCCGCGCCGATCTGGCGGAGGAGGACACCGAGTTTCGGGACCAAAACCGTGGGCTCCTCCTTGAACGGCTCGCTGGCGTCAACACCGAGCTCGAGATCTATGACGACCAGCTTCTCGACGCGGAGGCGGAGTACGAACGCCTGATCCGGCTCGGCATTCTTGTGCCGCCGCTGCCGGCGCCCGCGGAATAGGTTGCGCTTGGCCCCCAAGCGCCTATTTGCAACGTCAACCGGAGGTTGCCGATGCGCATCTTTGCCCTGATACTTGCCCTCTTCGCAGCGCCGCTCGCGCGGGGCGCCGAACCCGGCGTGACCACATTCACGCTGGAGAACGGTCTCCAAGGCGTCGTCATCGTCGACAGCCGCGCGCCTGTGGTCACTCACATGGTCTGGTACCGGGTCGGTTCGGCCGATGAGCCGCCCGGTAAGTCCGGCATTGCCCATTTCCTCGAACATTTGATGTTCACTGGCACGGATGAGCTCTCACAGGGGGAGTTCAGCCGGATCATCGCGGACAACGGGGGCCAGGACAATGCGTTCACATCCTATGATTTCACGGGATACTTTCAGCGCATAGGGTCCGAGCGGCTGGAGCTGATGATGCAACTCGAGGCCGACCGGATGGCGGATCTGCGGCTCGACCCCGCCGTGATCCAACCCGAGCGCGATGTGATCATCGAGGAGCGGAACCAAAGGGTGGACAACGACCCTGCCGCCCTCTTCGGGGAGGAGCGCCGCGCGGCTCAATACCTGAACCACCCCTATGGCAGGCCGATCATCGGCTGGCGCCACGAAATGGAGCGGCTGACACGCGAGGATGCGCTCGCGTTCTACGACCTCCATTACGCACCGAACAACGCCATTCTCGTTGTCGCGGGCGACGTCGACCCCGAAGAGGTTGAGGCTCTGGCAGCGAAGCACTACGGCCCGCTGCCACCGTCTGACCTGCCACCACGTGTCCGCCCGTCCGAGCCGCCGCAGAGGTCGGCACGGCGCCTTGAGTTCATCGATCCCCGGGTCCGCCAGCCTTATGTGATCCGGAGCTACCTGGCGCCGTCGCGCGCAACCGGCGACCAGGACACCGCCGCCGCCCTCCAGATCCTCGCGAGCCTGCTCGGCGGTGGGATCACCAGCCACCTCCAGCGAGCGCTGACGCTCGACACGGAAACGGCCCTCGATGTCGGGGCGTTCTATTCGCCGCTGGCCCTCGATGAGACGACATTCGGGATCTACATCGTTCCGCAACCTGGGCTGAGCCTTGTCGAGGCCGAGGCGGCGCTCGATGCGGCCGTTCAGGACTTCATCGATGCGGGGCCGGATCCCGAACGCCTTGCCCGGATCAAAGGCCAGCTCAGGGCCTCTGAGATCTTTGCGCTCGACAGCCAACGGGCCCGCGCGGGCCGCTACGGGCGTGCGCTGACGATGGGTCTGACGGTTGAGGATGTGGCGGACTGGCCCGCCGCGCTTGACCGCGTGACGGTCGAGGATGTTGCGGCGGCGGCCGAGACGGTCTTTGACCTCCGCCGCTCTGTAACCGGGTATCTGATGCGCACGCCCGAGGATCGGGAGGGGTCTGCAGGATGATCCGAACGCTTCTCTGCCTTATCGTCTTTGCCCAACCCCTTGCGGCGATGGACATTGTCGAGGTGATCAGTCCCGAGGGCACCCGCGTCTGGGTGGTCGATGCGCCGGAGATCCCGATCGTTTCGCTGGAGCTCAGTTTCGAGGGCGGCTCGCGCCTTGATCCGGACGGGCGCGAGGGCCTGACCACCATGATGGTGGGGCTCCTCGCGGAGGGGGCGGGCGAGCGGGATGCGCTCGCCTTCGCGGAGGCCCGCCAGGATCTTGCGGCGCGCTTCGGATTTCGAAACGACAAGGACAGCGTTTCCGTGTCGGCCTCCGTCCTGAGCGAGACGCTCGATGAGAGCGTCGCGCTTCTGGCGAGCGCAATCGCGCGCCCGAGGTTCGACCCTCCGGCAGTGGACCGCGTGCGGACGCAGCTCCTCTCCGCCATCGACTCCGACACCCGCAATCCGAGAGCGCTCGCAGGGCGCGCGCTCTCCGAGACCTTCTTTGCCGGCCACGTCTATGCGCGCCCGAGCGATGGCACCCGGTCAAGCGTGTCTGCCATCACGGTCGACGACCTCCGCCTGCAGCACGCGCGGACGCTGGTCCGGGGCCGCGTCACGGCCGCCGTCGTGGGTGACATCCGTCCCGAGGAGGCGGGTCCCTTGATCGACCGTCTGCTCGCCGGGCTGCCCGAGGTGGGGCCACCGCTGCCGGAGCCGGCGGACGTTCAGGAGGGCGGCGCGCCCCTGATCATCCCATTCGATGTGCCGCAATCCATTGCCGTCTTCGGCCATGAAGGGCCGGCGCGCGACGATCCCGCGTTCCTCGCGGCCTTCGTGGCCAACACAGTGATCGGCGGTGGCGGCTTCGGCTCGCGCCTTGCGGAAGACATCCGCGAGGCCCGTGGGCTCACCTACAGCATCTCCACAGCGCTCTCCCCGCGCGACCAGGCGGCGCTGATCCTGGGTTCGGTGTCGAGCGCCAACGACCGCATCGCGGAAGTTGTCCGGCTTGTGGAGGAGGAGTGGACGCGCGCCGGGCAGGACGGCATCACGGCAGACGAGCTCGACGAGGCGAAGCGTTACCTTACCGGTGCCTACGCCCTTCGGTTCACATCGAACGGGGCGATCGCGGGGTCGCTTGTCGGCCTCCAGCGCGCTGGGCTGCCAATCGACTATCCGGATCGGCGCAACGCTCTCGTCGAGGCTCTGACGCTCGAGGAGGTGAACGCGGCCGCCCGCGCGCTGTACCGGCCCGATGCGCTGCGCTTTGTGATCGTGGGTCAGCCGGAGGGTTTGACCCGAACGGAGTGACTGGGCCTTCCGCCGCGCCGCTGCACATGCTATCCCTTGTGGCATGACCGCGCTTGAGCCCAACATCGAGAGTTCTCCACCACCCGGGCGGATCCGTCTGTTGCCGGAAGAGGCCGCGAACCGGATTGCTGCGGGCGAAGTGGTGGAGCGTCCGGCTTCCGCTGTCAAAGAGCTGATGGAGAACGCGCTCGACGCCGGCGCGCGGCGGATTGAGATCACGATTGCCGAGGCCGGCCGGCGTCTCATCCGTGTCAGCGATGACGGTCAGGGGATCCCGGCGGAGGACTTGACGCTCGCCTTCGCCCGGCACGCCACGTCAAAGCTCGACCCCGGCGATACTTTCGACATCCGGGCCTTCGGGTTTCGGGGTGAGGCGCTGGCATCTCTTGGAGCAGTTGCCGAGGTCACATTGACCTCCCGCGCTGTCGGCGCGGCCGAAGCGGCTGCGATCCGATGCCGCCAAGGGCATCTCGGCCGTCCGCACCCGGCGGCACGGGCACGGGGGACGGAGGTGTGTGTCGAGGGGCTCTTCTCGGCGACACCCGCCCGGCTCAAGTTTCTCAAAAGCGACCGGGCGGAACTCCAGGCGATCCTCGAGGCCGTGCGCCGTCTCGCGGCCGCGGCTCCTGACGTCGCGGTTGAGGTCCACGAGTGCGGTGACGGGGACGGGCGAACGCTTCTGAGGCTTGACCCCGCGCCGGGTGCGCATGCGCGCATTGCGGCGCTTCTCGGTCGTGCGTTTGTCGCCGGCTCGGTCGAGATCGATGCGACGCGCGACGGCATCCGTCTTGAGGGACTGGCTGGGTTGCCGACCCTCGCCCGTGGGGCCAGCGTGAGCCAATACCTCGCGGTCAACGGTCGCCCGGTGCGGGACCGCCTCCTCCAAGGTGCACTCCGCGCTGGCTACAGTGACTTGATCCCTCAGGGACGTCATCCCATGGCCGCGCTCTTTCTCACCTGCCCGCCCGACGCGGTCGACGTGAATGTCCACCCGGCAAAAGCAGAGGTTCGGTTTCGAGACCCCGGGGTCGTCCGCGGGCTGATTGTCGGCGCGCTTCGAAGCGCGCTTGCGGAGGCGGGTCATCGGAGCGCACG
>JBCDHQ010000261.1:0-6532 GCA_038749815.1 Pseudomonadota bacterium
ATCGACAAGCCGCGCCTGCACGCCCTGCTCGGCCAACCGATCGCGGAGGAACTTGAGCTCCGCCCCCTTGGTGTCGAGCGTGCCGCAAACAAGAACCGCGCCGCCCCGGCTTTTCGGGCGGGCGGCTGCCTCGCGGGGGGCCGTGACCTCGGTGACGGTCCGCGCTGCGGTCTCGATGACGCGGACGGGGACGGGTTGGCTCCACCGGGTTGGGATCACGGGGTTCGAGAGATAGACCTTTAGCGGCCCCTTGGGCGCCGCCTCCGGTGCGCGCGCCGCCGTCTCGGGCAGCGGCGTCTCGTCGTGGGAGTGCCGCCCAACGCCGAGGAGCGCCTGCTGCAGATCCCGGTCCGCGGCGAGCGTCGCGGCGTCCATCACTCGGTTGATCCGGCCGTTCACCATGATCGCGACCTGCTCGGACACCGCGCAAGCGACGCCGATGTTCTGCTCGATCACGAGCACATCGATGCCCCCCTCGGCGCCGAGACGCACCAACATCTCCTGCACCTGGTCGACGATCACGGGGGCGAGCCCCTCGGTCGGTTCGTCCATCACCAGAAGTCGCGGATTGAGGAGGAGCGCGCGGCCGATGGCCAGCATCTGCTGCTCCCCGCCCGAGAGCTGCGAGCCGAGGTTCTGGCGCCGCTCAGCAAGCCGCGGGAAGGTCCCGTAGACCCGCTCGATCGTCCAGGCGCCGCCCCGGCGGGCCACGAGCCGCAGATGCTCATCGACCGTGAGCGACCGCCAGAGCCGCCGGCCCTGGGGCACATAGCCGATCCCGAGGCGCGCGATCTCGGCCGAGCCGCGCCCCGCAAGGCTCTGCCCCGCGAAGGAGATCGAGCCGGCCGAGACCGGAACAAGGCCCATGATCGCCTTGCACATCGTGGTCTTGCCCATCCCGTTCCGTCCGACGACGGAGAGGACGCCGTGCCCAAGCGAGAGCGTCACGCCCTGGAGGGCGTGGCTGTGGCCATAGAAGACGTTGAGATCGCGGATCTCGAGGATGTCAGCCATCGCCGCCCCCGAGATAGAGCGCCTGAACCTCCGCATCCTCTTCAATCTCGGCCGGTTTGCCCTCTTTGAAGATCCGACCGTTGTGCATCATCGTCACGCTCTCCGCGACCCGGAGCGCGACGTCCATGTCATGCTCGATGATGATGAAGCCCATATGGCCGGGCAAGCCCATCAGGATCTCGATGAGCTCAGTCCGTTCGGTGGGCGAAAGGCCCGCGGCGGGCTCATCGAAGAGGATGAACCGCGGCGCCCCCGCGAGCGCCATCGCGATCTCGAGCTGGCGCTGCTGGCCGTAGGACAGGTCGGCAACCGGCGTCTCTGCGGCATCGTCGAGATGGACAACATGGACGAGGTTCTCGGCACTCGCCATCAGCGCCTCGGACCGACGGGGCCGGAGGAATGAGAACCGCCCGCGCGAGACGCCGCGACAGGCCAGATAGATGTTGTCGAGCACTGTCAGCCCACCGAAGAGGAGGCTGATCTGATATGTCCGCCGCAGCCCCCTCCGGATCCGCTCATGCGGCGGGAACTGGGTGATGTCCTCGCCGAAGAACCGGATCGCGCCTGAGCTCGGCGCGAAATCCCCGGTGATGCAGTTGAAGAGCGTTGTCTTTCCCGCACCGTTTGAGCCGAGAACCGCCCGCCGCTCCCCCGGTCGGACGGTGACGGTGATGTCCGAGAGGGCGGTGAGCGCGCCGAACATCTTGCCGACGCCCCGCAGCTCCAACGCATTTGCCGTGCCGGTGGAGCTCAACCGGTCGGTGATCGAGAGCGCGGCGGTCATTGCCGTGCCTCCCCGGTCAGCGGGTCGCGCTCACCGGCTGTCCGGATCCGCTGCCAGAGCCCGAGGAGACCATCGGGTGAGAAGAACACGATCAGCAGGAACCCGAGCCCGACAAGGAGCTGGAACCGCTCCCCCGGGAAGCCCACGGCGACGAGGATGTCGATCGCGAAGGTCCGCAGGATCACATAGACAAAGGCGCCGATGAACGGCCCGATCGGATGGCGGAGCCCGCCGATCACAGCAATCACCAGGATGTCGATGGCAGGGCCGATGCCGGCCGTGCCGGGCGAGATCTGGTTCGACTGCCAGGTCAAGAGGATGCCCCCCATCCCCGCGGGGAGGGCTGCGAACGTGTAGGCCGCCACGCGATGCGCTGTGACATTGTAGCCAAGTGCTGCCATCCGCCGTGGATTGTCCCGCACACCCTGGAGCGCGAGGCCAAAGGGCGCGCGCGAGACGTAGAGGACCACCAGAAACCAGAATGCAGCCCAGAAGAGGCTGAGGTAGTAGAAGGCCACAGGCTCGCGCCAATCAACACCGAAAAGCATCGGCGGCAGCACGCCGTTGAACCCCGAGAAGCCGTTGAAGATCACGTAGTTCTGGCGGGTGAAGTAGAAGAACGCTGCGGCAATCGCGAGGGTGATCATGATCGTGTAGATCCCCTCGGTCCGGACCGCGAGCCAGCCCGTGAGCGTCGCAAAGAGCGCTGCGATGAAAAGCGCGAGCGGGATGCTCACATACCAGGGCCACCCCTGGGAGATCGTGTCGATCGCTGAGGGTCCGAGGATCGCGACCATGTAGCCCGCCAGCCCCGCCACGCTCATCTGCGCGAGGCTGACCATCCCGCCATACCCCGCGAGAAACATCAGCGAGAGCGAGATCATGCCGAGGATGAAGCTCCATCCCATGATCTGGAACAGGAAGAAATCCCCCGCAAAGCTCGGCAGGATCAGAAGAAAGGCGCCGAGGATCCAGTAGCCCGCGGGGGGGCGGGCGGGCTCGGCGCGCTCACGGGGGGCCTCCACGGCGACCATCTCAGGACCGCCCCAAAAGGCCCTGCGGGCGGAAGGCGAGGACGAGCACCATGATCAGGAACGTCAGGACGACCGCATAGGTCGGGAAGTAGATGGAGCCGAACTGCTCCGCGAGCCCGATCAGAAGCGCGCCGAGCGCAGCGCCCGGGATCGAGCCCATGCCGCCCACGATCACCACGACGAGGGAGGCGAGGAGGAACCGGATGTCCTCACCCGGCGCGACGGACTGAAACGTGCCGCCCACGACGCCTGCGATCCCGGCAAGACCTGCGCCGAAGGCGAAGACGCCCACATTGACGAGCTGGATCCGCGCGCCCGTCGCCTGCAGCATGTCTCGGTCGTCGACGCCCGCCCGGATCAGCATCCCGATCCGCGTCCGGTTGAGGAGGAACCACATCGCAATCCCGACCACGACGGAGGCCGCAAAAATCACGATCCGCACCATCGGGTATTTGAGATACGAGGTGACGACCTCGCCGCTCGACCGCACGCGCTGGGAGGAGATCAGGAAGGTCTCCACCGGACCCGACAGCCACTCCGGCGGCGTGATGTTGTAGAAATCGCCGCCAAAGGCCCAGAGCATCAGGTCCGCCAGCACAATCGAAATCCCGATCGTGACCAGCGTTTGGCGGAGATCCTGACCCTCCATCCGCCGGAAGACCACGATCTGCATGACCGCGCCGAGCGCGCCGACGACGATGAAGGCGGCCGGGAAGGCGATCAGCCAGATCCCCGTCGCCTCTGCCACGAAGTACCCGACATAGCCTCCGAGCAAGTAGAGCGAGCCATGCGCGAGGTTCACGTTTCGCATCAGGCCGAAGATCAGGGTGAACCCGCTCGCCACGAGGAAATAGAGCCCGCCGAGTGTGATGCCGTTGAAGAGCGCGTTGAGGAACACGCGCTTGCGCCCGATCAGATCGACCAGCCATTCGGGCCAGATCGCAAAGATCAGCCAGAGGAGGATCGCACCCACCGCAACGAAGACAGCCGTCCACCACGGATGGCGCTCAGCAAAGCGGCGCATGTCTCCTCCCGGTTCTTTTTCTCAGCCGATTATGAGGACGCGGGGGCCTGTCGGCGTACCCGAAAGTCTTCTCGGGTCCCCGATCATCGCAAAAGCGGTTCAGGCGCGGTGGGCGACCCGCCGGTACTCGCTCGGCGAAATGCCGACATTGGACGCGAAAAACCGCGTGAAACTCGCCTGGCTGGAGAAGCCCAGGTCATGCGCGATGTCGGTGACGGATTTGGGCGTCGCCAACAGCTCCTCGATCGCCTGCTCGGCGCGGAGGGTGTTGAGATAGACTGCGGGCGTCACGCCCATCTGCCGCTTGAAGAGCTTAAAGAAATGCGGGCGCGAGAGACCGACCTCCCGCGCGAGGTGGCGCATCTCGACCTCCTCGGCGAAATTTTCCTGCATCAGGCGGAGCGACCGCCGCACGCGGAAATCGGTAAAGCGCCCGCAGGTCCGGCGAAGCTGTTCGGACTGTTCCACGTCAGCCCAACTCGCCTCAAACGCGGTCTGTGCGGTTTGGTAGAGGATCTTGTCGAACGGGATCCGGCTGTCGTCGTCGAGCAGAAGCGCCGTCAGCCGCGTCGCGCATTCCGTGAGCCGCTGGGTCATCTCGAGCGCCGGTCGCCCGAAATTGAGCGCGAGCGGGGTGGTGGGCGAATGCTCCAGAAACCAGACGGGCTTGATGTAGAGCGTGAGGCACATGCAGGGCTCCCCGCCCTCGACGCTGAAGGAGTGTGGCTCCCACGGCGAGACGGCGACGGCGTCGGCGGCATCGACCGGAAAGGTCTCCTCCCCGACGGTGACGGCGGCCTCGGCGCCGCCCACATAGAAGATCAGATGCCCCTCTCGATGCGCATGGGTGACGATCGTTCTGTCCAGCTCATAGATCGCCGCGCGCCCGAAGGCACCGTGACTGACCGCGATCGCATGGCTCATCGCGTGATCCTCCCATGTGTCGGCGTCTCTTTGCGGATGCCGTGTCAGACACCATAACCGTGGGCCGGGCCGGTGGATCAAGAAAATTTTGACCGCCCGGTCCGTTGGGCCCTAGGGCGCCGTGTAGGACGTCTTGGCGACGGTGTAGAATTCCCGCGCGAGGCTCCCTTGTTCCCGCGGTCCCATGTTGGAGCCCTTCCGGCCGCCGAAGGGCACATGGTAGTCGACGCCGGCGGTCGGCAGATTGATCATCACCATGCCCGCCTCGACATGGCGCTTGAAGTGGCTCGCGTGCTTCAGGCTCGACGTGCAGATCCCGGCCGACAGGCCGAAGGGCGTGTCGTTCGCAACGGCAATGGCCTCCTCGTAGTCGCGAACGCGAATGACCGAGGCGACGGGGCCGAACACCTCTTCCCGGTTGATGCGCATGTCGTTGGTCGTGTCGGTCACGAGGGCAGGCGACAGGTAGAACCCGTCGGTCGCGCGGCGGAGGCGCTCGCCCCCGAAGCGGATGTTGCCGCCCTCCGCCCGCGCGATCTCGAGGTAGCGGAGGTCCTGGTCGAGCTGGCGCTGATCGACGACGGGGCCAATGGTGGTGCCCTCCTTCAACGCATGATCGACGGTGAGCGCACGCATCGCATCCCCCATCGCCTCGACAAAGCGGCCATGAATCCCTTCGGTCACGATCAGGCGTGAGGAGGCGGTGCAGCGCTGCCCCGTGGCCTCAAAGGCGCCGGCGACCGCGGCGCTGACGGCGCGCTCCAGATCGGCGTCGTCCAGCACGACAAGCGGGTTCTTCCCGCCCATCTCGAGCTGGAAGCGCCGCCCGTGCCGCACGCTTGCCTCGGCGACGCGGGCGCCCGTGCCGGTCGAGCCGGTGAAGCTGACCGCATCCACCCGCGGGTCGTCGAGCAGCGCCTGGCCCGCCACCGCACCCGGGCCCGTGAGCAGGTTGAAGACACCCGGGGGCGCACCGGCCCCGTGCAGGATCTCAGCGATGGCCGAGGCCGTTCCGGGGACGAGCTCCGCCGGCTTGAGGATCACCGTGTTGCCGAAGGCGAGCGCCGGGGCTGTCTTCCAGACGGGGATCGCTGCCGGAAAATTCCAGGGCGCGATGAGCGCAACGATGCCGACGGGCTCCCGCGTGATCTCCACGTCGATGCCGGGCCGGGTGGAGGCCAGACGCTCCCCCCCTTGGCGGAGCGCTTCGCCCGCGAAAAAGTCAAAGATCCGCGCCGCCCGCTCGACCTCGGCGATGCCCTCGGCAAGCGGTTTCCCCTCCTCCCGCGAGAGGAGCGTTCCGAGCTCGGACCGCCGGCCCATCATCGCGTCGCCCGCCGCCTTCAGGAGGTCGTGGCGCACCTCTGGCGTGCTCATCGACCAGGCGGGCAGGGCGTCCGCGGCGGCATCGATGGCTGCCTGCGCTTCGGGCGCGCCGGCATTCGCGTGGTGGCCGATGATGTCGCTGGTGTCGGATGGGTTCACATTCGGACTGGCCTGACCGGTCCTGACCCACGTGCCGCCAATCAGAAGGGGGTGTTCCATACCTGCTCACAAAAAAACCTCGGGCGTCGCCGCCCGAGGTCCATGGCTTTCACCTCACTCGTAGGAGGTTTTGCACTCCGGCGTGTCGCGGCTCGGCAGGCCGATGCTGGCGAAGGCCGCCGGCTCGATCCCGAGCGTCTGGTTCACGTTCTGCTTCATGGACACCATCTGCGTGGCGAGGGTCCCGTCGTCGAGCTCAACCACCTC
>JBCDHQ010000262.1:0-6520 GCA_038749815.1 Pseudomonadota bacterium
ATCGACTTCACCTTCAATGCCACGTCGAATTCGGGGATTTCGTTCGGCGCAAATGTCGAAGTTGAGAACAACGGTACCAGCGGCGACGACATCGACGACCTGAACGTTTTTGTGTCCGGCGCGTTTGGTACACTGACGCTCGGCGATATCGACTCCGCATACGATGCTGCCACCGTCGGCATCCAGACCGGCGGTCTTGCCGACGAGGCAGACGACTACTTCTCGGATTCCGGCCTTGATGGATCGGCAACCGGCAACACGATCCTGCGGTACGACTACACCGTGTCTGGCTTCACGCTGTCGGCCGGCATCGAGCTCAGCGACAATGATGAGATTTTTGATCCCATCGTCTCCGGTGGTATCGATTACTCGGGCTCCTTCTCCGGGGTCGGTCTCTCCGTCGGTCTTGCTGTGCAAGGGACGTCGACCGACAGCCCTGGTGTTCTTGGTGACGGGGATCACACTTTGATCTCCGTTTCAGCGCGTGCGGAGTTCGGCTCCATCGGTGTGAACGGTTTCTTCGAGAACTGGGATGCTCCGGACGATGCCTTTTTCGAGGACTTCCAAACCTATGCGGGTTCGGTTGACTACTCCGCGGGTCCGATCACCGTCGGTGCAAACGTCGTGATCCGCGACGGCGACAGCGTCGACAACCAGTCGTTCGGTGCGTTTGCCGACTATGACCTCGGTGGCGGTCTTGCGATCGTTGCTGCCGTCGGGTTCTCGAACGCAATCATTCCGGCCGGCGGTGAGAGCTACGCCGACTCTGACATTTTCGCAAATGATGGAGACGACTCGGTCCGCGCCGGTCTCGGCTTCTCGATGTCCTTCTGATCTCGAGTTGATCAGATAAGCGGAAGAGCGGGTGGTGACACCCGCTCTTTTTTTGTTTCAGAAGCCGGCGTGTGTGCGGACCGAGGTGTGTGAGCGCTACTCAGCGGGAAGGGCCGATCGCTCCGGGGTGTATCCGCCGATGCGACGTTCGAGGATGCCCCGAAGGCGGGCGTCGTCGGTTGCGGTGACGGCCGCTTCGAGATCGCTGAGCGCCGCTGCGGTTTCGACTTCGGAAAGGTGCGCCTCCGCCGCGCGGAGGATCTTGGGGTGGGGCGTCGGGATGACGTCGTCGCCGATCAACAGCTCCTCATAGAGCTTCTCGCCTGGGCGGAGGCCCGTCACGCGGATCTCGATATCGCCATCGGGTGTTGCCTCGTCGCGCACCGTGCGGCCGGAGAGCTCGATGAGACTGCGGGCCAGGTCGCGGATTTTGACCGGAGCGCCCATATCGAGAACGAAGACCTCTCCGCCCGCCGCAAAGGAGCCGGCTAGAAGGACGAGCTGCGCCGCCTCCGGGATCGTCATGAAGTAGCGCGTCACGTCGGGATGGGTCAGGGTCACGGGTCCACCCGCCTCGATCTGCGCCCGAAAGAGCGGAATGACCGACCCGGAGGAGCCGAGGACGTTGCCGAACCGCACCATCGTCAACACCGTGCCGCGCGCCCGCGTCTGGCGATCCTGAACCACAAGTTCAGCCATCCGCTTCGTGGCCCCCATCACATTGGTCGGCCGGACCGCCTTGTCGCTCGAGACCAGGATGAAGCGCTCCACCCCCGCTGCGAGACAGGCATCGGTCAAGGTGCGGGTCCCGAGGACGTTGTTCCGCGCGCCCTCGACCGCGTTGTCCTCGAGGAGGGGCACGTGCTTGTAAGCCGCGGCGTGCAGCACGATCTCCACCCCGTGCGCAGCGAGGGTGTGGGCCACCGCGCGCTCATCCGTGGCCGAGCCGAGAACGGGCACAAGCTCCGTCCAACTCGCCGCAGCGCTGGCGCGGAGCTCCATCTCAATCGTGTAGAGAGCGTACTCGGAGATCTCAAAAAGGACGAGGCGCGCCGGACGTGCGACCAGCACCTGGCGGCAGAGTTCTGATCCGATCGACCCGCCCGCGCCCGTGATCATCACGGTTTTGCCGGTATAGGCACTGGCGACCTCGGGGCTCGCCAGGTCGACGCGGTCGCGTCCGAGCAGGTCATCCGCCGAGACCGGACGCAGCTGATCGCTGAGCGCCCGGCCGTCGAGCATCTCTTCGAATGAGGGCAGCGTTTGCACGTCAACCGACTGCGCCTTCAAACGCTCAACGATGCGCCGTCGCTTTTGCGGCGAGGCCGACGGCATCGCCAGAATGGCGCGGCGCACGCCCCGGCTGGCCACAAGCTCCGGCAGACGCTCCGGCGGATAGACGCGGAGGCCGCTGACCGCCACCCGGGCGAGCGCGGCATTGTCGTCCAGAAAGGCCACCGGGCGGACATCGCGGTCCGTTCGAAGGGCCGCCATCAATTGCTGCCCGGTTGCGCCCGCGCCGTAGATCACGACGGGGATCCGGGCGGCGCCCTCGCTCCGCTCCATCAGCTCGATCAGGGTCAGCCGGCCGATCACGGCCAGGGCCAGGAACACCGCCCCCCAAATCCCGGGGATCGAGCGCGGGAGGCCGAACGCGAGGCTCGCATTCAAAACGGCGCAGACCACGGACATGATGAAGGCAAAGCGCAGAAGCCGGAGGATCGCGCGTCCCTCAAAACTGCGGAGCACGATCCGCGGGATCCCGAGCGTCCAGGCATAGGCCATGCCGATCAGCGGCATCAGGACAAAGAGGCCCCAGCCCTCAGCCCAGTAGCGATCGGGCCAAAGCTCCCCCAGGCGGAGTTGCAACGCGATCCAGAGGCTCGCGACCATCGCAAGACCGTCGAGCACCAGCAAGATCGCGGCCTTCTGCCCCCGCGTCAGTCTGTTGTGCAGATCGCCCATACCGCCTTTCCGGACGTCTCCGCGCCGCGCGTCAACCCCTAGGGCGGGAATCAAGCAAAAATGCGACGTGGCCCGCCGAGACAGAGTGGGCGTGAAATCCCTCTAAAAAGCGTGAACGACCCCGCACCCGGCGCGCGCGCGCCGCATCCACGGCTTTTCGACAATACAGGTGATTTTCGGCGCTTTTGGGCCCGTAATCGGCGGAAAACGGCCGCAACCGCCCTTTGACGCGGCGCACCAGACTGCTAAAGGGCGCCCGACAGACCGCACAGGACAGACGCATGACCACCCCGTACACGATGCCCATCCCCGAGCTTTACGTGAGCCATGAGAGCGCAGCGAAGCTCAAGAAAGACGCGGGCGAGATGCTCTCCTGGGATCTGAGCCCCCGCCAGATCTGCGATCTTGAGCTGCTGATGAACGGGGGGTTCGCGCCGCTCAAAGGGTTCATGGGGCAGGCCGACTACGAGCGTGTGCTCACCGACATGCGCCTCGCCGATGGGACGCTCTGGCCGATGCCGATCACGCTCGACGTGAGCGAGACCTTCGCCGAGAAAGTCGCGCCCGGCACCGACATCGCGCTCCGCGACCCCGAGGGCGTGATCCTCGCCATCCTCTCGGTCTCGGACAAATGGGTGCCGGAGAAGTCGCGGGAGGCCGCCGCCGTCTTTGGCGCGGACGACCGCGCGCATCCGGCCGTCACGTATCTCCATGAGCGCGCGGGGGCCGTCTATCTCGGCGGCCCGATCACTGGGATCCAACCCCCGGTTCACTATGACTACCGCGCGCGGCGCGACACGCCGAACGAGCTTCGCGCGTTCTTCCGCAAGATGGGCTGGCGCAGGGTCGTGGCCTTCCAGACCCGCAACCCGCTCCACCGCGCTCACCAGGAGCTGACGTTCCGCGCGGCGAAAGAGACGCAAGCGAACCTCCTCATCCACCCCGTCGTCGGCCTGACAAAACCGGGTGACATCGACCATTTCACCCGCGTGCGCTGCTATGAGGCCGTGCTCGACAAGTACCCCGCGGCGACCACGTCCCTCTCGCTCCTCAATCTTGCGATGCGGATGGCCGGCCCGCGGGAGGCCGTCTGGCACGGGATCATCCGCAAGAACCACGGCTGCACGCACATGATCGTCGGGCGAGATCACGCGGGCCCCGGCAAGAACTCTGCCGGCGAGGACTTCTACGGGCCTTACGACGCGCAGGACCTCTTCAAGGCGCATGCAGACGAGATCGGCATCGAGATGGTGCCCTTCCGGCACATGGTCTACGTGCAGGAGCGCGCGCAGTACGAGCCGGCCGACGAGGTCGAGACCGGCATGACCGTCCTCAACATTTCCGGAACGGAGCTCCGCCGCCGCCTTGCCGAGGGGCTCGACATTCCCGACTGGTTCTCCTTTCCCGAGGTGGTCTCGGAACTCCGCCGGACGCGCCCGCCCAAGTCGAAGCAAGGCTTCACGGTGTTCTTCACCGGGTTCTCCGGCTCCGGCAAATCGACCATCGCCAATGCCGTCATGATCAAGCTGATGGAGATGGGCGGGCGACCCGTCACCCTCCTCGACGGCGATGTGGTCCGGAAGAACCTCTCGTCCGAGCTTGGCTTCTCAAAGGAGCACCGCGATCTCAACATCCGCCGGATCGGCTACGTCGCGTCCGAGATCACCAAGAATGGCGGGATCGCGATTTGTGCGCCGATCGCCCCCTACACCGCCACCCGCAAGGCCGTGCGAGAGGACATCGAGCACTACGGCACCTTCGTCGAGATCCACGTGGCCACCCCGATCGAGGAATGCGAGCGGCGCGACCGCAAGGGCCTCTACAAGCTGGCGCGTGAGGGCAAGATCAAGGAATTCACGGGGATCTCAGACCCTTACGAAGTGCCCGAGGGCCCGGAACTGGTGCTCGACACGACCAATCTTGAGGTCGATTACTGCGCGCAACAGGTGATCCTGAAACTCGAAAGCCTCGGCCTGATCGCCGCATGACGCGCGCCCGGGCAAGGCGCTGGCCTTTGTCCGGGTTTCCTGGTCTGGTGCCTTCAAGAACTCGAACGGGGCGGGCGATGTGTGCGGATTGAGCAGGCGCTTTTGGGCTGTCCTTCTTCTGGGCGCGGTCCTCGCGCCCTCCGCCTCGGCGTTCGAGCTCTTCGGAGTGCGCATCTGGGGCGGAGAGGAGGAGGAGGCGGCCGGCGTCGAGATCCTGGACCCGCTCGCCTATGAGGTTGTGACGAACCTCGACGCGGACGGCCTCGACGGGCAGCTCCGCGGCGTGTCGCAGCTGTTTCAGCGCCGCGACCAGCCGGCCTCCGGGGCTGCGGGCCTCATTGTCACGGCGAAGGGCGACTACCGCCGGATCCTCGCGCAGCTCTACACGAACGGGTATTACGGAGGCGCGATCTCGATCCGCATCAACGGGCGCGAGGCGTCGACCCTGGCCAACACGGATCCCGTCAGCGCACCCGCCCGGGTTGAGCTCGCGGTGGAGCGCGGACCCCGCTACACCTTTGACGACATTCTCCTCGAAAACCCGCCGGCCCGGTACCGGCTCGGCGACCGGGGCCGGCCGGGACAGGTCGGACGCACGCTGGAGGCCGGACGCGACGCGCGCGCAGACGTGATCGACGAGGTCGGTGAGGAGGCGATCGAGCTCTGGCGCGGTCAGGGCCACCCGCTCGCCGCCGTCGGGGACCGCGAAGTGATTGCCGACCACGTCGCGCAGACCATCGACACCCGCATCACCTTCGACCCGGGTCCCAAGGCGCGCATTGGCAGCCCGGAGATTTCGGGCTCCGAGCGGGTCAAGGCGAGCTTCATCCGCCACATGGCCGATCTCGAGGGGCGGGAGAGCTTTTCGCCGGTGGTCCTCGACGGCGCGCGGCGGCGACTGAACGGGCTCGGCACCTTCTCGTCGGTCCGGATCCTGGAGGGTGAGAGCGTCGTGGGTGACGAACTCCCCACCGCGATCGAGGTCTCGGACCGCCGCCCAAGGCGCTTCGGCGTCGGCGCAACGTATTCCAGTGTCGACGGCTTCGGGGTGGAGGGGTTCTGGCTCCACCGCAACCTTTTCGGGCGGGCGGAGCGGCTGCGCTTCGACGCTGAGCTCGGCGGGATCGGCGACACCACGGATCTGGCGGATTATGACTACCGTCTTGGAACAAGCCTCCGCTTGCCCGGCTTTCTCGACCCCGAGAACACGCTGACCTTCTCCCTCGACGCGGAGCGGAACGTGTTCGACATTTTCCGCGAGCGCAGTCTCGAGTTCAGCCTCGGGCTCGAGCGGCGGGTCTCGGATGAGCTGACGCTGACCGGCGACGTCGGTGTCGACTTTTCCGATGTCGATGACGAACTCGGCGATCGTCAGTTCTTGACAGTCTACACCGAGGGCGGCGTGATCTATGACCGCCGCGACAACCCTGACGATGCGACGCGCGGCTACTACCTCTCGGCAACGGCGCGTCCCTTTTACGAGCGCGAGTTCGACACGACGGCGGCCTCAATGGTGGTGGAGGCGCGCGGCTTTCTCTCCTTCGGGCAGACCCGCGCAACGGTGATCGGCGCCCGGGTCGCGCTCGGCACGCTCGCCGGCGGCACTGCGGCGGAACTTCCCCCCTCCGAGCTCTTCTTTACCGGCGGGGGCGGCGCGGTGCGCGGCTACGGCTTCAACTCCATCGGCACACGCGCGTCCGACGACACGCTCGGCGGTCTCTCGCTCTTCGAGG
>JBCDHQ010000263.1:0-6500 GCA_038749815.1 Pseudomonadota bacterium
CCTGGGTCACCTCCTCACCCTTCAGCATCCGCCGCACGCACTCAACGCCCTGGCGAGAGAGGCTTGTGCTGTTCATTCGGTAGTCCTCGAACGCCTCCCAGGCGTTTGGGACCCAGGCGGCTGTGAGGGCGCCGATGGTGTCGGCGTAGGCGCGGATCTCGTATTGCGCGTGGGGGTCGGCGCGGAGGGCGAGGAAGTGGAAGAGGTTGTGGAGGTCGGTCTTCCAATACCACTGCGTGTAGATGTTGGTGGGGAGGACCGTTCGGGCGAGCTCGCGGGCGAGGCCTTTTTGGTCCTCGGTCGAGAGAAGGGTCTCGTAAGTCTCATACGTTCGGGCGGCCTCGGCCTCGAGGGCGGCCCGGACGCGGGCGGCCTCGGCGCCGTCCAAGGGCGCACCGCGGCCCTGGTTGTTGGTCGAGGATTGCGCGGCGAGATGCGCGTCCTCGGGGATGTAGAACTCCCGATCAAGGATCGAGTAGCGGGCGGAGATCTCGTTCACATTTGCGGTGCGGTGGCGGATCCACTGGCGGGCGACGAAAATCGGCAGCTTCACGTGGAGCTTGATCTCGCACATCTCGAAGGGGGTCGAGTGCCAGTGGCGCATCAGGTAGCGGATGAGGCCCCGGTCGTCGCGCGCGGTCTTGGTGCCCTGGCCATAGCTGACGCGTGCGGCCTGCACGATGGCCGCGTCGTCGCCCATGTAATCGACAACCCGGACAAACCCGTGATCGAGGACGGGGATCGCCTCGCCGAGGCGCGCCTCGAGGGCGGGCACAGTGGCGCGGCGGGTCGTGCTGCCCTCAGCCGGACCGGTGTTCTGTCCAACGTCCCGTGAATGCTCATTCATGGTGATCCCCCGAACTTCTCGCTCTCCGATACGTAGCGGACGGACAGCATTGCACAGAAGCGCACGCGGGAGCCATTCTGTCGGTATCCTGTTCAAAGCGCGTGGATAAGGGGGCAATTGCAAAAATGAGCTGTGGAGCGTTTCTTCGCGCTGGGGAATCAGCTGCCAAAAGTTGTACCCGACGGCGTCTCATCCGCTAGATGATGGCTGTGGATAAAGAATACTGTGGAAAGGGCCGGTGGACAAAATGGGCATCGAATATCTGCACACAATGGTGCGTGTGAAGGACCTGGAGGCATCGATTGCGTTCTACGCGCTTCTCGGGCTGGAGGAACGGCGGAGGATCGAGAATGAGGGCGGTCGTTTCACGCTCGTGTTCCTGTGCCCGCCAGGCCAGACGAATGCCGACGTGGAATTGACCTACAACTGGGATGGGGATGAGGGGCTGCCATCCGATGGCCGGCACTTTGGGCATCTCGCCTACCGGGTCGATGACATCTACGCGACCTGCCAGCACCTTATGGACAATGGCGTCACGATCAATCGGCCGCCGCGGGACGGGCATATGGCCTTTGTCAGGAGCCCCGACAACGTGTCGGTGGAGCTGTTGCAGCGGGGCGAGGCGCTGGCGAAGGCGGAGCCCTGGGCGAGCATGGCCAACACCGGGCACTGGTGAGGTCAAACCGACGGCAGCACCGGACGCGAGACGCGTCGTCCGGTCGCTCCCGCGCGGATTGTGCTTGCGGTGGGTGGGGCCCTCGCGCCTAATGCGGATATGGTGAGCCCGCTCTGGACCCCGACCACATGATCCAAAAAACGCTTTGTCTTCTTGCATTGGCGGGAACGCCGCTGCCCGCCGGCGCGTGTTCTCTCGCGTTGGCGCTGACAGTCGATGTGTCTGCCTCGATTTCACCGACCGAGTATTCCCTCCAAATGAATGGCCTGGCTGATGCGCTCGAGGATCCGGAGGTCATGCACGCCTTCGTGACCAGCGATGCGGTCGTGTCGCTCGTCCAATGGACAGGGGCCGGGCGGCAACAGGTCTCCTTGCCCTGGCGCGCAATCCAGACGGAGGCCGATCTGGCGGAGTTCAGCGCCACTGTCCGCGCAACGCCGCGCGCCTGGTCCGTCTTTTCGACGGCCATCGGGGAGGCACTGCTCTTCACTGGCGCGACCTTCGACGCGGTCTCTCATTGCGAGCGGTACGTGATCGACGTTTCGGGCGATGGGCTCTCGAACGAGGGGCAGGACGTGCGCGTGGCGCGGGATTTGGTGGTCAGCTCCGGCGTCACCATCAATGGCCTCGCGATTGAGACCTCCATCCGCTTTCTCTCGCGATATTATGAGAGCCACGTTGTTGGCGGCCCGGGCGCGTTTGTCGAGACCGCCGCGAACTATGACGATTACGGCCGTGCGATCCGCCGCAAGCTGTTGGCGGAGATCGTCCAGCCCGCGTTTTGAGGGCAGCGGCCCTCGCCCTGGGACTGCTCGCCGCCGCGCCGGCGGAGGCCACGTGCAGGCTTGCGCTTGCCCTCGCCCTCGACGTGTCGTCGAGCGTGGACAAGACCGAGCGTCAGCTCCAGCTTGAGGGGCTCGCAAGGGCGCTGGAGGACCGCTCAGTCCGCGAGGCGATTTTCTCAATCCCTGGGACGACGATTGCGCTGATGGTGTTCGAGTGGTCGGGCCAAGGCGATCAGGACGTGATCTCGCCTTGGGTTGAGGTCGCAACGCCCGCCGATCTCGACCGCCTCTCCGCCGATATTCGCCGCACGACGAAACGAAAACCGAACCGCCCGACGGCGCTCGGTGCAGCGCTTGAGTTTGCACGGGTTGAGCTAGGCCGGGTCAATTGCTTTGAGCAAAAGATCGATGTCTCAGGCGACGGTCGGAACAATGACGGCATTCCGCCGGAGCGCTTGTATGAATGGCGGAACTTCGGGATGATCACGGTCAACGCGCTCTCGATCGGGAGCGAGACCAAAGGCCTCTCCCGCTATTTCGAGGACCTTGTGATCCGCGGCCCGGGCGCGTTTGTGGTCGAGGCCGACGACTACAGCGACTATGCCCGCGCCATCCGCGAGAAGCTCATCCGGGAGATCGGCGTGCCGCGCCTTGGAATGGCGCGCTGAGCCTCCACCGCTCTGTCTAAGCGGTGCCCCGGATCCTGGAGGCTTAGTACCAAGGGTCATCAGGAGGACACTGTTCGTCACGAGCGCGCAGCTGAGGAAGACACTCAGATGGCCGAGCGGGCCCCGGCGACGATCAGCATCCAACCAAAGCGCGGGACCACAAAGAACCCAGTTGCAACAGCGAAGATCGACCCAGGCGGTCATCAACGCCGCGAGAAGGTGTGAGGCGCACCGGAACCTTCGGGTAGCGCGCCCTCCCTGGCCGTCCGCGCCTGAGCCAGGCCAGCCGCAAAGAGATCGACGTCGCACCACGTGGCGAGGACCGCCATGCTCACCCCCGCGGAGATCGCCTCAGCCTCAGCCAGATCGCGGCGAAAGCCGCCGAGTGCGTCACCAAGCTGGACATCGCCACAATGCCCGTCGGTCGGGATCCCAGACAGCACTCACAAGGGTGTCCTCCCCCACTCGGCAGCGCTCGGCGCGAACGCCCGTGACACCGGCTCAGACAACCACCCAAGTACGCGCCGTTGACAAAAAGCGCCGCCCTTAAGGAGGCGCCCCCCGGCCGGACAGCATGGCCGATCTCGTCGCCCGTCAGTGGCCGCCTTGTCCGCTCCATGAAACCGGTCTGGAGCGCCGCCGCGCCCGAATGGGCGACAGCCATCTCAGTGAAGCGCAGCTGGAACGGCCGCGACAGGGCGTCGATCAGGTTCCCGCCGGGGCACACGGCCGTGCATCGGCGCTAAGACCGACCCCAAACCCGAGAGGAGCATCCGGAGAAACGCGATGGCCCCCCCGCTGCTCTAGCAAGAAAGCTGCTCGCATGCGCGCACACGAGGCTCGTCCCCGCACCGATCCCAACAGCGAAGACAATCAGATGCGAGGAGACAGGGGGAGGCCCAGGACAAGCACGCAGGCGCGTTCCGAAGGCCGATGGTCTGCACGTTGAGCGGCGCCGGGCGGTCCAAGACCGAACAGAGGCCAAGCCCGGCACAGGACGAGAAGTTGAGGCCGATGATCCCATCCCCTTTGAGCCCGCTTTGGCTGGTTCAAAAAGAGCATGGTGGCTGCGGCGAGCCCACCACACAGGAACGCGCGAGGCGCGAAGGGGCGACCAGGCAGACAAGCCACACTGCGCAGGGCACGATCGAGTGGGCGAGCGCCTCTCCGACCGGCGCCTAGCCCTTTCGGATCAGAAACCTTGGAACCAACGCGAAAGACGCGCCCGGAAGCTCCGACATCAACACCGCGCCAGTCATTTAGCCGTGGCTGAGGGGAGCGAGCAGTCCTCATCCATCAACAAGGAACGCCCATCGTCCGCGAGCACAGTCGCTTTACGCAGCGGGCGGTCCTAGTGGTGGCGATCTGTAACGCCGAGCACGCCCAAAAGTGCTGTCTCGAGAATGGGTTGTGAGAAGATCTCCTCTGTCGGCCCCAGGCGACCACCGCTCCCACGAGAAGAACAGTGCGGTTGCAAAACTGGGGTGCCGAGCCGAGACGTTTGGGTCGAGAGGAGCATGCCCCAACCTCTCTGCGCGCAGGTCGCGGAGAGGCGCGACGATGGTGTCGTCGGCCTTAACGTCGAAGTCGACGAGGGGCCTGACGAGGAGAGCTATGCGCCCCTCTTGCGCAGGCGGGCGTGGCAAAGCAAAAGCGTGTCTTCCGTCCGCTCGACCGCACATCGATTGAACGGTCACCAGAGCCGCGGTGCTCGGGTCGCGCAGGACACTCAATTTCTCGCGGCGCAGCGGCACGACATCCCCGACGCTGACCGGGATGGTCCCGTCGCCCCCCTCCGATTGGGGGAGGCAGGCGCCGGCGCTCTGGCGGAGTGCTGTCCCTAAGGGCGCACCGAAGAGCCCGCCAAGAGCCATGATCGTCGGGAGACGTGTCGACGTGCCGAGCCCTTGACGCCGACACGTGTCGTCCTGCTGTCCGACGGGATCTCAAGCGAGGCCGTGCGCGACGTGCCCGTCTCGACCGCTGTTGCTCTGGCAACTGAGAGCGCCGCCGTCGTCAGGGGACCAAACGCGTCCACGGTATCGCAGCTTTGGACAAGACATCGAAGGACGTGTGCACTTGGGAGTCGCCCGCTGCAAGGCTACCGACATAAAGGTCGCTGCAGGCGCCGGTTTTCCGCGAGAGCCGCGCGACCGGGTCGCGGCGATCGTGCTTTCCGAGACCACCACTCAGACACTTCCCCGCTTTCGGGACTGCTGGGTTCGGCCAACGAGAGCGCTCCGACAGCCCAAAGTCGCTCAGGATCGCTTAGTACGCTCCGACGCCACGGGTTGGCGCGTCACGTCCCGGATCGCGCGCGGTGACGCACCGGCAGAAATGCCGCCCCGATCTCGTTCTCTTGGCCCACGGCACTGGCCATGTGGATGTCGGCTATGGACGGATCGTGCTCGGCAAAGGCGTTGCGGATGTGGTCGACATAGGCCTGCACCTCTGCGACCGAAATTCAGGCAAACGCGGCGGCCTCTGAGTGGCGCGCACCAGTCGCAATCGGGGTCACTCAATCCGAGACGATCGCGGCATCGCCAGAACCGCTCGAACCAGAGCCCTAAGTTGAGGCCATCCCAGACCATCAGCTCGGCGCAGCCGGTGGCGGGGATGCGCTGCGGCGGCGAGGGTCTCGGAAACGGAGCGCGTGTCCGGGGCAACATCGCCGGCGGCGGTCTGCGGCATGTCTGCAATGACGGTGAACGTTCTGACGGCACTGAACCTGCCAGAAAGAGCGCGCGCCGTCGGAGAGCGACGCCGAGCGGAAGAGCCGGGACGGGCGGCACGCGGTTTCCCAAAGCCAGCTGATGTCCGAAGCATGGGCCCACCGCCCCAGAGTGAACGCGCATCGCAAAATGGTGGGTGCAAATCGCTCTACGATGCGTTGCCAGGACCCGCTGCAGCGCCCATATGCCACTCATGATCAAGCTGATGCCCATCCTCCTGGCCGTCGTGATCGGCCTCAGTATGTACATGATGTCGAGCTGGCGCCTCCGCCGGACGCTCGACCAGCAATCGACGCGCCTCGCCGACCGCAGGCTTGAGGGTCTCTGCGCGGAGATGGCGGAGGCCGTTGGCATCCCCGAGCTGAAAGTTCATGTCTACGAAATCGACCCGATCAACGGCCTCGCGGCACCCGACGGAAGGATCTTCATCACCCGTGGGTTTCTGCGCAAATACCACGCGGGCGAGGTGAGCGCGGAGGAGATCGCCTCCGTCATCGCTCATGAGCTGGGCCACGTGGCCCTCGGCCATGCGCGTCGGCGGATGATCGACTTCTCAGGCCAGAATGCCGTCCGCGTGATCCTGGCGATGATCCTCGGCCGGTTCATTCCGTTCGTCGGCATCTACATCGCGGATTTTCTCGCCCGTCTCCTCGGCACCAGCCTGTCGCGGAGTGACGAGTACGAGGCGGACGCCTACGCGGCGGCCGTGCTGACCAAGGCGGGGATCGGGACAGCGCCGCAGATCAGCCTCCTCCAAAAACTCTCGCGGATGGTGCCAACGCACGGCATGCC
>JBCDHQ010000264.1:0-6475 GCA_038749815.1 Pseudomonadota bacterium
CGGCCATGGCGGCGAAGGGGCGGCTTTATGCCTATGACCTCTACCCGGCGCGCATGAAGTCGTTGCCGGAGAGGGCCCGCCGCGCCGGTCTTTCTGTCAGCATCCTCGATCGGCGAGAGTTGCCGCGGATCCTCGGCTCCTGTGATGTCGTCTTTGTTGACGCACCTTGTTCAGGGAGCGGCGCCTGGCGGCGCTCCCCGGACGCGAAGTGGCGGTTGACGCCCGACAGTCTCGCCGCTCTGGTCGCCGTGCAAAAGCGCCTGGCCGCCGAGGCGCTCGGCTATCTTCGGCCGGGCGGCCACGCCGTATATGCGACCTGCTCGCTTCTGAGTGTCGAGAACGCCGGGGTTCTCTCCGGTCTTCAGACACACGCCGGAGCAGTTGCGGTCAGCGGCGAGACGCGCTTGCTTCCAAGTCCCGATCAGGACGGCTTTTTCTTCGCGACGCTGAAGCAGGTGTGAATCCACCTGCGCGTGCGGCGAACGCTGTGTTAGCGTCGCTTTAACGTTTCATTGTCAATCCTGGAGGGTGAGCAGCCCGTCACCGGAACGCGGCTGCGCAAGAGTGATGTCAGGGGGTAGGATGCGCAATTGGAGCGAGGCCCAATTGGCTGCAGGGGCACGTCCCATCGCGGAGGACTCCGTGCGCGTGTTCGGCACGCTCAGCATCGCTCGTCTTCTTCTGCTTGGCGTCGCTGTCGCTGTTTGTGTCGCTGCGCTGGTGGTCCTCGGCGCGTTCCTTGGACTCCTAGGCGGCGCAGCGCTCGTTGGCCTCGCCGTCGGCTCAGCGAGTGTCGGGTTCGTCCTTTTTCTGCGCGGGGCTGCGCGCATCACCGTCTTCGACGAGTTCTTCAAGACGGCCGTGCATGCCGTTGTTTTGACTGATCGACGCGGCCGGATCCTGCGCGCCAACCCGGCTGTCGATCCAGCCGCAGTCGACCTGTCGTCCTGGCTTGGCCTCGACAGCGAAGAAGGCGCTGCGTTGATCTACGACATCGGGAGACGGGCGCGCGACGCTGGTCTCGCCGATCAGGACATCACCCGCCATGGCGTTCGCCACATCCTGCGCGCCCGCGACGCTGGCAACGGACGACAGATCTGGCAATTGGCGCGCGCCCCCGCCGTTGCCCTCCTTCCGTCGGCCGATGCCGCATCCGAAGACCTCCTCGATCAATTGCCGATAGGCATTGCGCGCCTTCAAGAGGATGGCGAGATCACCTACCTGAATGCGGCGGCGCATGCGCTTCTCGGCCCGAAGGGCGTTCCGGGCGCGGTTGCCGCGGACTTGATGGAGGGTCTCCACAAATCCATCGCGGAGCGTCTGTCGGACACCGTTGCCGGGCGCGACCCTGGCCGCGCCGAGGTGGCGCGGGCGGAGCGCGACGGCGCGGAGGTCTTCCTTCAGGTTACGATGATCCGCGTCACCGAAGACGGCGCCCCCGCCGTCCTCGCCGTTTTTGCGGACGCGACGGAACTGAAGACGCTTGAGGCGCAATTCGTTCAGAGCCAAAAGATGCAGGCTGTCGGACAACTTGCGGGTGGCATTGCGCATGACTTCAACAATCTTTTGACAGCGATCCATGGCCATTGCGACCTGCTGCTTTTGCGCCATGACAACGGTGATCCGGACCATGGCGACCTCGTTCAGATCCGCCAGAACGCAAACCGGGCGGCCGCACTTGTCCGCCAGCTCCTCGCTTTTTCCCGCAAGCAAACGCTGCGGCTGACGGTGCTGCATCTCTTCGACACGATGGCGGAGCTTGCCCATCTGTTGAACCGCCTGCTCGGCGAACGGGTGGAGCTTAAAATCGAAAACCTCGAGGACATCTGGCCCGTGCGCGCGGACGAGCGTCAGCTCGAGCAGGTTGTCGTCAACCTGGTCGTCAACGCGCGAGATGCGATGCCCGACGGTGGCATCGTGATGCTCCGCACGAAAAATGTTGAGCTGGCGGAGATGCTCCACCGTGATCGCGCGATTGTCCCGGCCGGGCGATACTGTGTCATTGAGGTCGAGGACACGGGCGTCGGAATTGCAGCGAACCAACTCGACAAGGTCTTCGAGCCCTTTTACACAACCAAGCGCATCGGTGAGGGCACGGGGCTCGGTCTGTCGACCGCCTACGGGATTGTAAAGCAGTCACGCGGGTTCATTTTCGTCGACAGCGCCGTCGGCGTCGGCACGAAGTTCTCCATCTATATTCCTGTCTACGAGGGCGCAGAGGCAGCCAAAGAGGAGGATCGGTCTGGCGGCACTTCGGATTCAGACAGCGCTGACCTCACGGGACGCGGGATCGTGTTGCTCGTCGAGGACGAGGCACCAGTTCGATCTTTCGCGGCCCGGGCGCTTCGGATGCGCGGATATGAAGTGATCGAAGCCGATTGTGGAGAGGCCGCTCTTGAGGTCGTGCGCGACACGTCCGTGCACATCGATTTGTTTATCTCGGACGTGATCATGCCGGGCCTGGATGGACCAAGCTGGGTCCGTGAGGCCTTGGAGCTGCGTGCCGGTGTGAGCACGATTTTCGTATCGGGCTATGCGGAGGAAGCGTTCAATTTGGACAAAGACGAGATCCCGCATTCGAGCTTCCTGCCGAAGCCCTTCTCTCTCAACGACCTAACCGCCCGGGTCCGAGATCACATCGACCAGTTCACCCCCTCCTCCTAGATAGAGGGCGCTACCCTTCAGCATGGTCGAGAACACCTTCTCCGCGAAGGAACGCGTCGAATTCGTCGCGCCGGATCGTCTTCTGTTCCCAAACCTCAAAGTCAGCAGCGATAAACTCACTCAATTTGGACCGCATCTCTGGCGACAGCTGAGAGTGGAGGCCGGGGGACACGTTGTCTTTGCCGATCGCAAGCTTGACGCCAAGCTTGCTCTCCCAGAACTGCCTGAACAGGTCTAAATCTTCGTATTTGAATATGTAGTCGGCGTACACACGACGCCCCTCCGGTCCCCAGAACATCCCACTCTGAGGTCCGTGAGGAAGGTAGGGGCGCTTCTCTCCTGAGACGTAGAGCCCGACATAGTCATCGAAACTCATCCCCTCGAGGGCCTCGGAAGCGCCCCAACGGTCCTGGCTGCGATACCGCCACCAGCTTCCGACCCAGTCGACCGGCTCCCGAAAGAGGCAACAGGTCTTCACATTCGGGAAGCCCGTGGCACGCAGAAACGGCCGCATGAAGCGGTTGAACCGGTTCACGTGCATATGCGTCATCGAGGGGAACCCGGTTGCGATCAGATGACAATGCGGACGCAGCGCATTCTCGATGGAGGTCGATGCACATTTCGGCGTCGCCAGAAACGCGAGTCGTGAGGGGATGTGAACCATCATGGCGGGACCTCATCCGCAGTTGCTCGGGCAACGTTGCGCCGCCGCTGTTCACACTTCCTTAAACCAGCCATGTAACCGTTTTGAAGGAAAATTTACCTTGCAATGTTCGCGCTTTGATCTCAATTGTGAGGGAACGCAAGGCGAACAGAGCAGAGATTGCCGCGTGGCGAGAAAACTGAAATACAGGAGCGAAGCATGGCTACACCCCTTCTCGACCTGAAGGATACCCGCGGCATGGACAAGGAGAAGGCGCTCGCCTCCGCGCTCTCCCAAATCGAACGATCGTTCGGCAAGGGCTCGATCATGCGCCTTGGCAAGGGCGCGCCGGTGCAGGAGATTGAGGCGACATCGACAGGATCGCTCGGCCTCGACATCGCACTTGGGATCGGAGGGCTGCCGAAGGGTCGGATCATCGAGGTCTATGGGCCTGAGAGCTCCGGCAAGACCACCCTGGCGCTCCATGTTGTGGCGGAGGAGCAGAAGAAGGGCGGAATTTGTGCGTTTGTCGACGCCGAACACGCGCTTGACCCGCAATACGCGAAGAAACTCGGCGTCAATCTCGACGATCTTCTGATCAGCCAGCCGGATGCTGGCGAGCAGGCTCTTGAGATCACGGAGACGCTTGTGCGCTCAGGTGCGGTGTCCGTGGTTGTGGTCGATTCGGTTGCCGCCCTCACCCCCAAGGCCGAGCTCGAAGGAGATATGGGCGAGCACCAGGTGGGCGCCCAGGCCCGGCTGATGTCCCAGGCCATGCGCAAGCTCACCGGTGCGATCAGCCGCTCGAACTGCATGGTCATTTTCATCAATCAGATCCGGATGAAAATCGGCGTGATGTTCGGCAGCCCCGAGACGACCTCCGGCGGCAATGCGCTCAAGTTCTACGCGAGCGTGCGGCTCGACATCCGCCGCATCGGCTCGATCAAGGATCGCGACGAGGTCACCGGCAACACCACTCGGGTCAAGGTGGTCAAGAACAAAGTCTCCCCCCCGTTCAAGCAGGTCGAATTCGACATCATGTACGGCGAAGGCATCTCGAAGACGGGGGAGCTGATCGACCTCGGCGTCAAGGCGGGCGTGGTCGAGAAGTCGGGCTCCTGGTACTCCTTCGGGGATGAGCGGATCGGCCAGGGGCGCGAGAACGCCAAGACCTTCCTGTCCGACCATCCGGACGTGGCGCATTCGATTGAGGACAAGATCCGCGCCGCCCACGGTCTCGACTTCGACGCCGAGCCCATGGGAGACGACGTCCTCGACGACTGAGCCGCAGTGGACAGGGGGCGGACCCTGCGATACATCGCCTTCGATTGAACTGGGGGCGAGGGCGCCATGGCGAGCCTGAACGACATCCGAACTACGTTTCGGGACTACTTCGCGGCCGAGGGCCACGAGGTGGTCGAGAGTGCGCCCCTGGTCCCTCGAAACGACCCGACGCTCATGTTCGTGAACTCGGGCATGGTGCCCTTCAAGAACGTCTTCACCGGCGCCGAGACGCGCGACTACGTGCGTGCGACCTCCAACCAGAAGTGCGTTCGGGCAGGCGGCAAGCACAATGACCTCGACAATGTCGGGTACACGGCACGCCATCACACGTTCTTCGAGATGCTCGGCAACTTCTCCTTTGGGGACTACTTCAAGGAGCGGGCGATCCCTCTGGCGTGGCAACTGATCACGCGAGAGTTCGGGATCCCGAAGGACAAACTGTACGTCACGGTGTACCACACCGACGAGCTTGCGGCCGAGATCTGGAAGAAAGTGGGTGTTGCGGACGACCGCATCATCCGGATCGCGACGGACGACAACTTTTGGACGATGGGCCCAACCGGTCCCTGCGGTCCATCTTCCGAGATTTTCTACGATCATGGGCCTCAGGTTTGGGGCGGCCCCCCAGGCAGCCCAGAGGAGGACGGCGACCGGTTCATCGAGATCTGGAACCTCGTCTTCATGCAGTTCGAGCAGTTCGAGGGAGGACGGCAGGAGGACCTGCCGCGGCCCTCGATTGACACCGGTATGGGACTGGAGCGGATGGGGGCGACCCTCCTCGGGTCGCATGACAACTACGCTACCGATGTGATGCGCGACTTGATTGAGGCCTCGGCCCACGCGACGTCGGTCGAGCCCTACGGTGCGCAGAACGTGCACCATCGCGTGATCGCTGATCACTTGCGCTCCACCTCGTTTCTGATCGCAGACGGCGTGATGCCGCTGAATGAGGGCCGGGGCTATGTCCTGCGCCGGATCATGCGACGCGCCATGCGCCACGCCCACCTCCTGGGCGCGAAGGACCCGGTGATGCACCGGCTCGTGCCGGTGCTCGTGCGCCAGATGGGCCAGGCCTATCCGGAGCTCGCCCGCGCACAGATGTTGATCGAGGAGACGCTGCGCCTCGAGGAGACACGCTTCAAGCAAACCTTGGATCGGGGTCTCTCGCTCCTCGATGCGGAGCTTGAGGCGTTGGAGGACGGCGTTGCGCTGCCCGGCGCGACGGCGTTCAAGCTTTACGACACGTACGGATTTCCCCTCGACTTGACGCAGGATGCGCTCCGTGAGCGCGCGCGCGACGTCGATGTCGACGGCTTCGCCATGGCGATGGCCGAGCAGAAGGCCAAAGCGCGCGCCGCATGGGCCGGCTCAGGCGAGACATCGGATGATCGGGTCTGGTTTGACCTAGCCGATGAGCTGGAGAGTGAGTTTCTTGGCTACGAGACTGAGACGGCGCAGGCCATTGTCGCGGCGCTCGTGGTGGAGGGCGCGCGCGTTGAGGGTCTCCAGGCCGGGCAACAAGGCTGGGCCGTGCTGAACCAGACGCCGTTTTATGCGGAGGCCGGCGGGCAGGTCGGGGATCACGGGGCCATCAGCGCCGTCGACACGGGCGCCAGTGCGACGGTCACGGACACACGCAAGTTCGCCGGGGGGCGTCTGTCTGCGCATCTCGTCACGGCCGCCGGGCCGCTCGCCGAGGGCGATGCGGTGATTGCCGAGGTCGATCGTGCCCGCCGGAGCGCCATCCGCGCCAATCATTCGGCGACGCACCTCCTCCACGAGGCCCTCCGCCGGGCGCTCGGACCCCATGTGGCGCAGCGGGGCTCGCTGAATGCGCCGGACAGGCTCCGCTTCGACTTTGCGCACACCAAAGCCGTGGAGCCG
>JBCDHQ010000265.1:0-6458 GCA_038749815.1 Pseudomonadota bacterium
CTGACGGGCATCTGCGCAAGCCGGGTCCTGCGCGGCGGATCCTGGGATGACCCCGTCGACAACCTCCGCATCACGTACCGGACCGGCATCCCGAAGGACCGCCGCCAGGGAAATGTCGGCTTCCGCCTGGTCCTTGAGCCCGAGGGCTGAGGTCACTCGTCGCCCGGCACACCGTAGGAGGGCGCCGCACTTGGCGTGACCGCGCGCGTCACATAGTCGTCGATCTGCGGTGCATAGACCTCCCAGGCCTCGCCGAGGATCTCGATCGGGCAGGCCGTCGACCAGTCGCACCTCAGATCCACCACGGGCCAGGACACCTGATCGCACACCATCAGACCGGCCGAGTGCACGGGGCCGGCCTCGCCGCCCGCATCGCGCCCGGCGCGGAGCGCTTGGAGGAGCCGCGCACCGAGATGGCCCGTTGCCGCCTCGAATGCCGCAACCATGTGCCGAGGCACGTCTTCGGCCGCGAGAAGGTTGCCGCCCGACACGACGTTCAGCCCGATAGCCTCCCCCCCAAGACCGAGCACCCGCTCGCCCGTATGGATCGCGACACCGCCAGCCGGGTCGATGGCGAGGATCTGGCGATACTCGAGGAGCGGAGCCGTCGCCCGCAGATCCGCGAGCGCATCGACAGCGCTCAAACCTGAGCCCATCAAATCCAACATCCTGGGCCCGAGCGACGGGTCCGTGACATTCTGGGTGGACACAGCGCCGACCCCCGCGCGCACATGCGAGCAGCGAGCGGCCACTGCCGGCGCCGAGGACGAAATCGCCGTCCCCATCTGGCCGGTCTCCGCACAACGGGCGACGAGGGAGAACGTCATGCTGGGATCACCGCAGTGGCATCGACCTCCACCACCCATTCGGGCCGCGCCAGCGCATTGACCACAAGACCGGTGGAGACGGGATGCACACCGACCAGGTAGTGCCCCATGGTCCGATAGACGGCCTCCCGGTGACGAATGTCCGTGATGTAGACGACGATCTTGACGAGATGCTTCATCTCGCCGCCCGCCTCCTCAATCAGCTGCCGAATGTTCTGCATCACCTTATGGGTCTGCTCCGCCGGATCGTGGCTCTCGATGCTCTCGGCGCTGTCGAGGTCCTGCGGGCACTGGCCCCGCAAGTAGACGGTCTTGCCCCCCTCCGTGACCACCGCCTGACAGAGATCGAGGTCCAGGTTTTGCTCAGGGTAGGTTGCCGCAGCGTTGAAGGGTCGGATCCGAGTGTGGGCCATCACGCACCCTCCTGCACAAGGCGCGCCGCGTGGTGGTCGAAATAGGCGCGCTGGATTGAGATTTGGTCGGCGAGGTGACGGGCATCGTGCCAGACACCCCAGATGAACGAAGATCCCCGGCGCGAGAGCCAAGGCAACCCCAGAAAGTAGAACCCGGGCGCAGCGGTGACACCGCGGTGGTGGCGCGGGCGGCCATCGGGCGCGAACAGATCGAGCTCTACCCAACTGAAATCGAACGCATAGCCCGTCGCCCAAACGATCGAGGTGAACGCCCCGAGATCGAGCGCGTCGATGGGCGCCGCAACGCATTCAGGCATTGGCAGAAGCCTCCGCGCCTCGGGATCCTCAGGCAGGCTGAGACCCTCCGCCGCCGCAAACGCATCGGCCTCGTCGAGGAGGTCCATGTAGTAGCGATCTCCCTCCGCGATCGTCTCGGCAAGGCCGGGCCGGATGTGCAGAACGCTGTCCTCGACCCGGTCGGCCATGCCCACGAGGGTCATGCCGCGGGCCGCGAAGCGACGAAAGTCGACCGTCTCCCCGCCATGCGCACCGCTGACGGAAATCGTGACATGCTCCGTTCCCGGCGACTTTGCGGCCAGGTCCCACTTGCCGAGAACGCCGAGCCACCAGCAGTAGTCGCGCCCACGGTAGCGCCGCGGCGGACGCTCGTGCGGCCCAATCGAGAGCGTCACCTCGCGCCCGGCCCGAAGGAGCTCATCTGCGATTTGCGCCCCAGAAGATCCGGCCCCGACCACAAGGACTGCCCCGGGCGGCAGGCTCTCGGGGTTTCGGTAGGCGCTTGAGTGGAGCTGAACGATGGGAGAGCCGTCCGGGACAATCGGTGGGACGACCGGGCGCTGGAAGGGGCCTGTCGCCGCAACGACGCTCCGCGCCTCGATCAAGCCCTCCGATGTCTCGACCCGAAATCCGGGCCGCGATGGCTGTGCTGTGACCCGCTCAACGCTCACACCGCAGCGCACAGGGGCTGAGATCTGCCTGGCGTAGGCCTCCATGTAGCCGACAACGCTGTCGCGCGCGGGGAAGCCATCCGGCTCGGTCTCGAAGGCGCGGGTCGGGAAGCGGTCATGCCAGGCCGGGCCGTTTGCCACGAGGCTGTCCCACCGCTCGCTCCGCCACCGCTCCGCGATCCGGTGACGCTCCAAAACGAGATGCGGCACCCGCGCCAGCGAAAGATGCTCGCTCATCGCGAGGCCAGCCTGGCCCGCCCCCACCACGAGCGTGTCTACAGTCTCGGCCGCCATTCACCCCCCTCAATCCCCGCCACTCTCTCAGAAACCGCGCCCGGGAAAAGCGCGGAATGCCCGCGCAACCGTGCGAGAGGGCCCTTTCCGCCCCCTTATGCAGCGGTGAGCGCGCTAAAAATAGGCAGCACGACCTGGCGCAGGCCCAGGGGCCCGGGCCGGCATTGCCTCAACGGGCCCGGCCTGCGAGCCTCCGACCCCGAGGAGACGGCGGGGGTCAGTGTGAGCAGGCAATCGACGGCCATCGAGATCGCGGGGGTCGACAAGGTCTACGGCGCAGGGGCCGGCGCCGTCGTCGCGCTCGACAACATCAGCTTTCGCGTCGAGGACAATGAGTTCTTTACCCTCCTTGGCCCCTCCGGCTGCGGGAAGACCACGCTTTTGCGGATCATGGCGGGGTTCGAGACGCTCACAGGGGGCGACGTCCTCCTCCACGGCAAGCGCCTCGCCGACCTGCCGCCCAACAAGCGTCCGATCAACACGGTGTTCCAGCACTACGCCCTGTTCCCGCATCTGAGCGTGGAGGAGAACGTGGGCTTTGGCCTCCGCATGCTCGGTCAGAGCCCTGGCGAGAGCTCCGAGCGGGTCGCGGACATGCTGAACCTCGTGCAGTTGAGCGAGATGGCCGGGCGGCGGCCCGCGCAACTCTCAGGCGGGCAGCAGCAGCGCGTCGCACTGGCCCGTGCGCTGGCGCCGGCGCCGAAGGTCCTCCTCCTCGACGAGCCGCTCTCCGCGCTCGATCTCAAGCTCCGTCAGCAGATGCGAATTGAGTTGAAACAAATCCAACAAGAGACTGGGATCACGTTTATTTTCGTGACCCACGACCAGGAGGAGGCGCTCAGCATGTCCGACCGCATTGCCGTCATGTCAGCCGGCAAGCTGCAGCAGGTCGGCACGGCGGAGGAGATCTACGAGGCCCCGCAGAACCGCTTTGTCGCCGATTTCATCGGCGAGACCAATCTTCTTACAGCGGATGTCATCAGCACGTCGGCGGAAGGGGCTCGCTTGCGGATGGCCGGTGGCCTGGAGCTCGACGCAGCCGGCAAGCCCGATGGTGGGCAAATCTGGGTGTCCGTCCGCCCTGAGCGCATCCAGATCACGCCAGAGGGCGCCCTGCCTTGCACCATCGACAAGCTCGTCTATCTTGGCACCGACACGCAGTACCATGTGCGGCTGAACGACGGGACGCCAATGGTCGTGCGCGCCCAGAACGACCGCGGTGCGCCCCGATCTTTCGCGCCCGGCGATGCGGCGGCCCTGACTGTCGATCCGGGCGCCGCCAAGATGCTCGCCGACTGATGGCAGGTCCGGGCCCATCCGGCGGCGGCACCGCGTTTGCTCCAGCGCGTGTCTGGCTGATGCTTCCGTCATGGCTTTTGATCGGGGTGTTCCTCCTCCTGCCTGTCCTTCTGATGCTCGTCTACTCCTTCCTCACCAAGGAGTTTCGAGGCGGCGTCATCTGGGAGTTCAGCCTCGCCTCCTATGACAAGTTCTTCCTCGACCGCGGCCTCTTCGGGGATGAGCCGCCGCAGGTTCAGTGGACGTATCTCACCATATTCTGGCGGAGCGCCTGGCAGGCGGGCCTCGCCACGCTGTTCTGTCTTGTCGTCGGGTTTCCGACCGCATGGTTCATCGCAACGCGTCCGGCGCGCACGCGGACGATCTGGCTGTTTCTTGTCACCGTTCCCTATTGGGTGAACCTCCTCATCCGAACGGTGTCGATGAAGTTCATGATCCGCGACAACGGGCCAGTGAATGAGTGGCTGATGGCGATCGGCGTCCTCGATGACCCGATCACCATGATCAACACGAACTTTGCGGTGCAGCTCGGCCTCTTCTACTCCTACCTTCCGTTCATGGTTCTGCCGATCTATGCGGCGGTCGAGCGATACAACTTCGCACTGAACGAGGCCGCGGCCGACCTCTATGCCACACGCTGGCAGACCCTTCGCCTCGTGGTCCTGCCCGTGGTGCAGCCCGGCATCGTCGCGGGCTCCATCCTCGTCTTCGTGCCGTCCCTCGGTGCGTTTCTCGCCCCGGATCTCCTTGGCGGCGCAAAGACCTGGATGATCGGATCGCTCATCGAGGATCAGTTCAAGGGGGCCGCCGGCAACTGGCCGTTCGGCGCTGCGGTCGCGATGATCCTCCTGACCATCGTACTCGGCGCTCTCGTCGTCTATGCGGCCTCCCAATCGAGAGCCCAAGCGCGATGCGCCCCAACCGCTATCCAGGCTGTCTGCCGATGACGATCCTCTGTCTCGTCATCCTCTACGCGCCCCGTCTTGTGGTCATGATCTACTCCTTCAACGAGAGCACTTCGATCACCCGCTGGGGCGGTTTCAGCCTGGTCTGGTACCGGGAGGTCTTTTTCGGGGTCGAGTCAGCCAAGTTCAAAGCGGCCGCGTGGAACTCGCTCATCATCGCGGTCTCGGCGGCGACCACGGCCACTGTGATCGCGACGGCAGCAGCGCTTGCCATGCTGAGGAGCGGCGGGTTCCGCGGCCGGACGGCAAGCCTTGCGCTGATCAATCTTCCGCTGATGGTGCCCGAGATCGTGACGGCCGTGGCCACGTTGATCTTCTTCTCGACCATCGGGTTTCAGCGGGGCCTGCTCACCATCCTGCTGGCCCATATCGTCTTCTGCATCCCGTTTGCCTACCTGCCCATCGCCGCGCGGCTCCAGGGGATCGAAGCGCATTTTGAACAAGCCGCAATGGACCTCTACGCCACCCGCTGGCAGGCCTTTCGTCTGGTCCTCATGCCCCTGATGCTGCCCGGGATCGTGTCGGGCTTTCTTCTGGCGTTCATCATCTCGCTCGACGATTTCATCATCACCAACTTCGTCAAAGGCGCGGGGATCGAGACGCTGCCGACCGCCATTTTCGGGGCCGTCAAACAAGGGATCAAACCCAACATCATGGCGATCAGCACGCTGATGCTGCTCGTCTCGGTACTGATCGTAACGGCCTCTTATCTTGTCAGCAAACTCGGAACTCAAAGGAACACCGCATGACACCTGCACGACTGGCTGCCACTGTGGCGGCGCTTGCCCTCGCGGCGGGCGCGGCGTCGGCCGAGGGCAAGCTCTCGATCTATCACTGGTTTGAGTACATCCCGCAGGAGCTTCTCGACAAATTCACCGAGGAGACGGGGATCGAGGTGACGATGGACACCTACGATTCAAACGAGTCGATGCTCGCCTCGCTCAAGGGCGGAACGCTCGGCTCCTACGACGTGGCCGTGCCGGGCGACTACATGGTCCAGATCATGCGCGACGAGGGGATGCTCGACACCATCGCCGAGGGCGAGCTCGCCAACAAGGGCAACATTGAGCCGCAATGGCTCGACGTCGATTTCGACCCGGGCCGGATGCACTCCATTCCCTACCAGTGGGGCTCCACGAGTTTTGCCGTGAACCGCGAGGTCTTCGACGGCGACATCAACACAACGGACATCATCTTCAACCCGCCCGAGGATCTGCAGGGCCGAATCAATGTCCTCGACACACAAGGGGAGCTCCTGGCGCTGGCCTCCCTCCACCTCGGGATCCCGCAATGCTCGACCGACCGCGAGCAACTCAAGCTGCTTTCCGAGACCGTGAATGCCGCAAAAACGCACTGGGCGTCCTTCAACTCGGACGGGGCGAAGGATGTTCTGGTCTCGGGCGACGCGGCCGTGGGCATGATCTGGAACGGGTTTGGCGCGAAGGCTCGGGTCGAGGGCGCCCCGATCGAGTATGCCTATCCCAAGGAAGGCTTCATCGTCTGGATGGACAACGTGGTTCTTCTGAAAGACGCGCCCAATCGGGAAAGTGCCATAAAATTCATGGACTTCCTGCTGGAGCCTGAGAACATCGCAGCCGTGTCGAACTTTGCCCAGTACACCGCGGGTGTCACGGGCGTCACGCCGCTTCTGTCCGATGACCTGAAGACATCGCCCGAGCAGAACCCTCCGGC
>JBCDHQ010000266.1:0-6363 GCA_038749815.1 Pseudomonadota bacterium
CGCCGCCCTTTCAAGTGGGATCGTCGTTCTGTTCACCCTTCCCGTCACCGGCGCCGCCCTCCCGGGGCGACCCGGATGGCCTGCGCGGACCTTGCAGGGGATGGTCTACGCCCTCCTCGCGACGCTTGCGATTGGGGTCGCGTGGTTCACGCCCGCACTCGATGCGCAGCGGATTGCGGCGCAGTCTCAGTTCCAGCGTCTGATCTCCGGCGTTGCCGACCCGCTCGACTACGACTTCTGGCCCCTCGCCCGGCAATGGGGCGTTGCCGGGCGTCGGGCGCTGGCATCTTTTGAGGAAACGGACCCGCCGGAAGCTGTCGCCGCATTGATCGCCACGGCCCGCACGCAGGAGAACCGCTGGCAGGTGTCCGCCGCAGCGCGGGAGCGGGCCAATGCCGAACGATGGGACACGCTCCGAAGCCAAGTCGAGCGTCTGCCCGCGACGGAAGACTTGCCATCGGCGGAAACCTTCGAGCCCGGCGCCATCGACCGATTGGCCGGCTACGATGCAAACGGGGCTTGCGCGGCGACCCCAACCCGCTGTCTCGCCGTCGCGGCCGACATCCTAACCGACCGGCCGGGGCTTGAGTGGCTGCTCATCCGCCAGGAGACCCCGACGAGCTTCGTTTGGTCCGGCGTGCTCAGCCGCAACAGCGATGGCCTTTGGTCGTTTCGGGCGACGGCCCCGCCGGGCTCCATCCGCGAGCCCTTCGACGTCATCGCGGCCGTGCGCGATGGCGCGCACCGCTTCGAGGCCCCGGCCGTGCGGGAGTTCGTTGCGGGCCCGATCCGCCTCTCACCCTAGCCCACGCGGAGGACCCATGACCCGAATTCTGATCACCGGTGCCGGCGGATTTCTCGGCCAGAAACTCGCCCTGCGCCTCGCGACCGATGGCACGCTTCGCGGCAAAACGATCGAGGCGCTCACACTCATCGATCTTGCAGCGCCTCCAGCACCCGACACCGACATTCCGGTCACGGTGGAGGCGCTCGACATCGCCGACGAACCCGCTGTTGCGAAGCTCTTCGACCCAGGGTTCGACGTTGTCTTTCACCTTGCGGCCGTCGTGTCGGCGGCGGCGGAGGCCACGTTCGATCTCGGCCTCCGGGTCAACCTGATGGGCAGCATCAACCTCCTCCAAGCCGCGCGCGCCTCCAACATCTGTCCGATCTTCGTCTTTGCGTCATCGGCGGCCGTCCATGGCGGGACTGCGCCGGCGACGGTCACCGATGGGATCGAGCTGAACCCGCAGACCTCCTACGGCACGCAGAAGGCGATGGCGGAGCTCCTGCTCACGGACATGAGCCGGCGGGGCTTTGTCGATGGTCGCGGCCTCCGCCTGCCGACAGTCTCGATCCGGCCGGGTGTGGCCAACGCTGCGGCCTCCTCCTTTATGTCTGCAATCTTCCGCGACACGCTCGAGGGGCGGAGCGCCAATTGCCCTGTCGCGGCGGAGTTCCCCGTCTGGCACTCCGCCCCCCGAACCGTTGTCGCAAACCTGATCCATGGCGCAGAGGTTGAGGGTGCGGCACTCGGCCCCAACCGCTCCTTCAACCTCCCTGGTCGCACGGACACCGTAGGCGAGATGATCGCCGCCATGACCCACGTGGCGGGACCGGATGCCGCCACCCGCATCACCTGGAGCCGGGAGCCCGCGATCGAGGCGATCGTCAACGGCTGGCGGGGCCACATGCGACCTGAACGTGCGCTGGCGCTCGGCTTCAAGGCGGATGCCAGCTTCGAGGACAGCGTGCGGTTCTTTCTGGAGGATGACATCCGGACCCCCGCGTGACCGTCCGCCCGCGGGAGGATCGCCCGGGCCGTGCCGTCGCGATCCTCCTCTCCGCGTTTGTCCTCTTCACAACGCTCGACATCTCCGCCAAGTGGCTGGTCACGGATGGGATGCCGCCGCTCCAGGTGGTGGCCATGCGCTTCGGCGTCCACTTTGTCCTGGCGCTTGTCTTCTTCCTGCCGCAGGGCGGCTTTGGCGTTGTGCGCTCACGCGTGCCGGTCTTGCAGGCGGGGCGCGCGCTTTCGCTGTTTCTTGCGACGATCACGAATTTCTTCGCGCTCAAATACCTGACGCTGAGCGTCACCACCGCAATCATCTTCGCCGCGCCCGTGCTTGTCTGCCTCCTCTCGATCCCGCTCTTGGGGGAGCGGGTGGGGGCACGGCGCTTGATCGCCGTTGGCATCGGGTTCGTTGGGGTCCTGATTGTCGTCAATCCCTGGAGTGCCGGGATCCATCCCGCGATGGGCCTCTCGCTCATCACGATGGCTGCGGCGGCGATCTACTTCATCCTGACCCGCATGATCGCGGGCCGGGAGGACAACCCGACGGGTCAAATCTGGATCAGCGGGATCCCAACGCTCGCCCTCGTGCCGCTGGTCATCGAGGGTTGGGTGTGGCCGGCGGGATGGGGCGTCCTTCATGCACTCGGCCTCGGGATCTGCGGCGCGGTCGGGCACTCGCTCCTGACGATTGGTCAGCGATACGGAGAGGCATCGGCGCTCGCGCCGTTGGTCTACGTGCAGGTCGTCTACGCAAGTGCGGCCAGTTGGCTGATCTTCGCGGAGCCGCCGGGCGTGTCCACCCTTCTCGGCACAGCGGTGATCGTCGCCTCGGGTCTCTACATCTGGCTGCGGGAGCAGCGCCTTAGGGCGTAGTGCAGTGGGCGTCGGGTGCGCCGGCAAAGGCCGCGACATCCTCCGCCACCGTCATCCGCGCGCGATGGGTCCAGGAGAACGCCGCGATGATCCCCACATGATCCACATCCGGATAGCGGCGCACGCCCCAGCAGCCGCCGACCGCCGCCAGCGCCTCCTCCATCCGCTCGATGTTGACGGGACCGACCGTCTCATCCGCGAGACCGTAGAGCATCAGGATCGGAGGCTCGTCTCCGGAGACAAAACCGCCCGCCTGCATCTCCGGAAACCGCTCGGCCGGGCCAAAGATCTCGACCAGGTCTTCGGCCCGCGGGACAAAATGGTAGGGGCCGGCGAGCCCGACAAATCCCGCGAGATCCACCGGGCGGAGGCCATGCGCTGCGAGATAGCGCGCATCGCTCACCAGGAGGGCTGCGATGTGCGCTCCGGCTGAGTGGCCGGCCAGCGTGATATGTGCCGGATCGCCGCCTCTCTCTCCGATTGTGCGCACCAGATGGGCGGTTGCGGCTGCTGCGTCCTCAACGAAGGTCGGAAACCGCACGTCGGGATAAGTGCGGTAATCGGGAACGGCAACGAGAACGCCCTGCGCGGCGAGGTCGGTTGCAACGAACGCATAGTCCTCCTTCCGCCCGCTGCTCCACCGCCCGCCGTAGAAGAACACGACGACGGGATGCGGTCCGGGCCCCACCGGCACATAGAGATCGAGCGCAAGGCCTGTTTCGGCGTCGAAGACAACGTCGCGGTGTACCTCTCCGCGGAACCCGAGAGTTGGCAGGTTGGCCACGGCGAAGGCCGGCGAGCCATTCGCACGGATCAGCGGAACCGCGAGCGCGGCGACAAGGGCCAGCACTGGCACCCACCAGATCATCTTTTGCATAGTGTCCTCCGTCGCGGGTGGACCTAGCGCTCGTCCCGGCCAGCGACCGTCACACCGGCGTGACCGCATCGCCCACCGCGATGCGCCCTTCGGCCAGGACCGCCGCCGTCATCCCGCCATGACCGCGCATGGCAGAATACCCCCCATGGCCGAGCGCCTCTTCCATCCGCGAGCACGGGGCCGCCGGCCCCGTCACCTCGAGGAGCGCCGTTCCGATTCGGATGTGTCGCTTCCGGAGCGCCAAGAGGTTGATGCCAGAGACCAGGATGTTGCGCCGCAGGATCTCGGGGGCGACCGGTCCGCCGCCCATCATCGCGCCGATGACCGCGAGATGCTCCGCCTGGATCAGGGTCACCGCACGCTTGCCAGCCCGGCCGTGATCCCCCTCGAGCCCTGTGGGCCCGACAACCGCCTCGGACACGGCCGACAGCGCCGCACGGCGCTTCGGGCGGAGGCCGATCCACTGGACATGCCCCGCTTGCGCCGACCTGGCCATGAGCTCTGCCAGCGGGACGGTCATGGACCGCCCCCGCCCCATTTCCGCCACAATTTACGCACGTCGTCCGCCCGCAACAGCTTGGAGACAGCGATGACCACCTCCCCTGTCATCAATATAGCCGATGTCCTCACCAATCCTGACTTCGTCCTCGACCGCTCCCGCCGCGGCACGTTCGAGTCGCGCCTCGCGCTGATCGGAAAGGCCCTCGGCACCGCGGGCATCGGTGTCAACCTCACCATTGTGCCTCCAAAGTCCAAAGCCTTCCCACGCCATTTCCACTATCACAATGACGAAATGTTCATCATCCTCGAGGGGACGGGCACGCTCCATCACGGCGATGAGGATCTGCCGCTGAAGCCGATGGACGTCATCAACATCAAGGCAGGCACCGGCATCCCGTTCCAGATCGACAACACGAGTGAGGCTGAGCTCCGCTACCTCGCGCTCTCCACGCTCGAGGCGACCGACGTCTTTGTCTATCCGGACTCAAACAAGATGGGCATCATGGCGAAAGGCGCCCCCTTTCGCGACCTCTCCGATGGCGGCATCGACCGCCTGATGAAGTTCATCCCGGCCGAAACGAGCGCGGATTACTACGACAGGGAACCCGATGCCGCCCCGCCTGAGACCTAGCGCGGCGGTGCCGCGGAGGGATGGGGTCAGCCCGCGGCACCAAGCCGCCGCCAGGGGTGCCGGCGCGGGCGATGCCGCTGCGTCTGTGCCAAACGCTAAAACCTGAAGCCTCTCCATTGCCCTCGCCCCGCGTGGCGTCTATCCAGCCTCCGAAATCTCACTTTGGAGGCCAGGATGGCGAGCTATCAGTACGTCTACTTTATGGATGGCGTCTCCAAGACCTATCCGGGCGGGAAGAAGTGTTTTGAAAACATCCGGTTGAACTTTCTGCCCGGCGTGAAGATCGGCGTTGTGGGGGCCAACGGCGCCGGCAAGTCGACGCTGATGCGGATCATGGCGGGCCAAGACAAAGACTTCTCGGGCGAGGCTTGGGCCGCGGAGGGTGCGAAGGTCGGATACCTCCCGCAGGAACCCCAGCTCGACGAGACAAAGACCGTCCGCGAAAACGTCATGGAGGGTGTGGCGGCCAAGAAAGCGCTCCTCGATGAGTTCAACGAAGTCGCGATGAAGATCGCCGAGGACCCCGATCTCATGGACCGCATGACGGAGCTGCAGGACCAGATCGACGCGGACAACCTCTGGGATCTCGACAGTCAGATCGACATCGCGATGGAGGCGCTCCGCTGCCCCGACGACGATGCCATGCCCGCAAACCTCTCAGGCGGCGAGCGGCGGCGGGTCGCGCTCTGCACGCTGCTTTTGGAGGCGCCGGACATGCTCCTCCTCGACGAGCCGACCAACCATCTCGATGCCGAGACCATCGCCTGGCTGCAAAAGCACCTGATCGAGTACAAGGGCACGATCCTGATCGTGACCCACGATCGCTACTTCCTCGACGACATCACCGGCTGGATCCTGGAGCTCGACCGCGGGCGGGGGATCCCCTACGAGGGCAACTACTCCGCCTGGCTCGAGCAGAAGGCCAAGCGGCTGGAGCAGGAGGCGCGCGAGGACAAGAGCCGGCAAAAGACGCTCACCCGCGAGCTCGAGTGGATCCGCGCCGGGACCAAGGCGCGCCAGGCCAAGCAGAAGGCCCGGATCAACGCCTATAACGACCTCGCCAACCAGTCCGAGCGCGAGAAGGTCGGCCGCGCCCAGATCGTGATCCCCAACGGGCCGCGATTGGGGGGCAAAGTGATCGAAGTGGACGGGCTCACCAAGGCGTATGGCGAGAAGCTGTTGATCGACGGCCTCTCCTTCACGCTGCCGCCGGGTGGGATCGTTGGCGTGATCGGGCCCAACGGCGCAGGCAAGTCGACGCTCTTTAAGATGCTGACCGGTGAGGAGACGCCCGACGGTGGGGCAATCGACGTGGGCGACACCGTCAAGCTCGCCTATGTCGACCAGAGCCGCGACGCGCTCGACGGTGGCAAAACCGTATGGGAGGAGATCTCAGACGGGCTTGACGTGATCAAGCTTGGCGATGCGGAGATGAACAGCCGCGCTTATGTCGGCGCGTTCAACTTCAAGGGCGGCGATCAGCAAAAAAAAATCGGGCTGCTCTCAGGGGGCGAGCGGAACCGCGTGCACATGGCGAAGCTTCTTCGATCGGGCGGCAATGTACTGCTCCTGGACGAGCCGACCAAGGATCTCGACGTCGTGACGATGCGGGCGCTTGCGGATGCACTCGAGGATTTTGCGGGCTGTGCTGTGATCATCTGTCACGATCGGTTTTTCCTCGACCGC
>JBCDHQ010000267.1:0-6340 GCA_038749815.1 Pseudomonadota bacterium
CGACATCATTGCGCTCAACGTGCCCGAGCGCCGGCTCGAGGTCCGCCTCAACGACGCTGAGCTGGCCGAGCGGCGCGCGCGCTGGCAGCCGCCCAAACCTCGGTATGAGCGGGGCTGGGGCTGGATGTTCGCCAACCACATCGAACAGGCCGACAAAGGCTGCGACTTCGACTTTCTGCGCACCGATTTCGGCGGCCCCGTGTCGGAGCCAGAGATCAATTGAGCACTCTGGCGGCGGCGGTGCGCGGTTTTGCGGCAGCGCCGCACAAGCGCTTGAAAAACCGTCACTTAAGACTTGCGCCTGCGGTGTGCCCAGTCTCTCCTGAGCGTGAGGGATCGTCGGACCTCACTGTTCGCGTGACGGTCAACACTCGACGTCCGACAGAGGAGTGAAGTTATGAAACAGACGCTGAAAACACTGGCGCTCGCAACCACGATGGGCGTGTTCGCCCTTCCTGCCACGGCCGAGGAGGTCAAGATCGGTGTGCCGTCCTGGACCGGTGCGCAAGCGATCGCGTATCTCCTGGGGGCCGTGGTCGAGACCAAGATCGGCGGCGCGGTGGAATACGTGCCCGGCAACAATGCGACGATCTTCCAAGCGATGGACGCGGGCGAAGGGGACATCGACGTCCACCCCGATGTCTGGCTGCCGAACCAAGAGAGCTTCACCAAAAAGTATGTCGATGGGGAGGGCACCGTCACGCTCTCCTCGAACCCCTATGAGGGCAACCAAGGCTTCTGCGTCTCTCAAGACTTTGGCGAAGCGAACGCAATCACAGACATTGCCGATCTCGGCCGCCCGGATGTCGCGGCGCTGATGGACAGTGACGGCGATGGGCTCGGCGAGATGTGGATCGGGGCGCCGGGTTGGGCCTCGGCCAATGTGAACGAAGTCAAGGTGCGCGATTACGGCCTGATGGACTTTATCGAGCCGGTCCGCGCGGAAGAGAGCGTGAAGACCGCGCGGGTGAAGGACTCGATCGCCAAGGGCGAGGGCTATGCCTTCTACTGCTACAAGCCCCACGCGATTTGGTTCATGTTCGACGTCCAGATGCTGACCGAGCCGACCTACGACCCGGCGAAGTACGTCATGGTTCAGCCTTCGGACGATCCGGACTGGTTCACGAAGTCGAATGTCGAGACCAAGGATGCGCTCAAGCAAGTGCAGATCGCCTGGTCAAACTCGCTCGGGGAGCGCTCGCCCGCGATCGCCGAGTTCTTCGAGCGGTTTGAGCTCACCGCCGATGACGTCAGCAGCTTTGCCTTCGAGATCAGCGGCAATGGGCGGGAGCCCGCGGAGGTCGCGCTCGAGTGGATCGAGGCGAACCCCGACCGCGTCGACGCCTGGCTCGGCCTCTGAGCGTCGGTCAGGCGCCCCAACGCGGGCGCCTGATCCTTTTTGGAGAGGGGCAGCATGACCGACACCGTCATCGACATCTCCGGCGTCTGGAAGATCTTCGGCAAGGAGCCCGAGCTTGCGCTGAAGGCGCTTCGCGACGAAGGGCTGACCAAGGCGCAAGTGCTGGAGCGGTTCAACGCCGTCGTCGGCGTCGCCGATGTCAGCCTCTCTGTCGATCGGGGCGAGATCTTTTGCATCATGGGCCTCTCCGGCAGTGGCAAGTCGACGCTCGTCCGCCATGTGAACCGTCTCCTCGAGCCGACCGACGGCCAGATCCGGATCGAGGGCACGGATGTGATGGCGCTCGGGCCGAAGGAGCTGCAGCGCTTCCGAAACGAGAAGATCGGGATGGTGTTCCAGAACTTCGCGCTTCTGCCGCACCGCTCGGTCCTCGACAACGTCGCGATGCCGCTCGAGATCCGGCATGTCGCGAAAAACGAGCGTATGCGCCAGGCCGCCGCCATCCTCGACATCGTGGAGCTCGGCGCCTGGGCCTCGAAGTTTGCGCATGAGCTGTCGGGCGGCATGCAGCAGCGCGTGGGCCTTGCGCGCGCGCTGGCGGCCAATCCTGACGTGCTTCTGATGGATGAGCCGTTCTCGGCGCTCGACCCTCTGATCCGCCGCCAGCTCCAGGACGAGTTCATTCGCCTGAGCCAGATCCTGAAGAAGACCACCGTCTTCATCACCCACGACCTCGACGAGGCGGTGCGCATCGGCGATCGGATCGCGATCATGCGCGACGGGCGCGTCGTGCAGGTGGGCACGGCCGAGGACATCGTCATGCGTCCGGCCGACGACTATGTCGCGGACTTCGTCGCCGGCATCTCGCGCCTCAAAGTCGTGCGCGCCCATGCGGTGATGCGGCATCTCGGCGAGTGGGAGGCCGCGCATGGCGCGGTCCCTGATGCCGCGCCGCGTGTGTCTGAGCAGGAGAACCTGAGCACGCTCATCACGCTGGCCATCGACGACGACAATCCGATCCTCGTCGAGGATGGCGGTGCGCCCATCGGCGTCATCACGCGCGCAGATCTCCTCAGAACGGTCATCGAAGGGACGGAAGTGTCATGAAAGACGAAAGCGCCACCCTTCTTGACGTCGCCAATGCCGAGGCAATCGAGGCCTACGCGGAGGAACGGCGGTCGCTCATCCGGACGTTCGTCGACACCGAACCCGACTACTACATCGAGAACTTCGATCGGATCGGCGCCAGCGCCCGCTTCACACCGACCTTCAACCGGGCGGCGGGCCTTCTCGGCCCGATCTGGTTTGGCGCGCGCGGCCTCTGGTCCTGGGCGCTGCCGTTTCTGATCATCGAAACGCTTGCCATCGTGCAAATCGCCCGCGGTCTCTTCGGCGATCTTGGGGCGGACGCGATGGCGCGGATTGCCTCCATCGAAGACACGCTGGACCTCCGCCGCCAACAGTTGGCCGCCGCGATCGAAAGCGGATCGGACCGGGTCGATGCGCTCCAACGCCTTGTCGATTCCCTCGAGGGCAACATCGATGGGATCCGGGCCGAGGCGGAGGCCGTTGCGGCTCAGGGCATCTGGATCGCGCTCGCCGGCGTCGTCCTTCTGATCGTGATCAAACTCGTGCAGGCCACCGTTGCCAACTGGGCGCTCGAGCGGCGGTTTTCCGAGTGGATGTCGGACCGCACCATCCGGGCGGGCATGCCGCAGAGCCAGATCGCCTTCAGCGCAGCCTTTATGGCGGTGATCGTGCTGACCTCCGTGATCCATTACAGCTTCCCAGGCCGTTTTGCGATCCTCTACGACTTCCCGACGGACCCCGAGATCCGTCTGGTCAGCATCCGGTCCGTCGAAGCCTTCTTCAACTGGGCCGTCCTGACCGGCGAGGCGTTCTTTGACGGGATCACCTATGGCATTCGCTTGATCCTCGATGCGCTGGAGCTTGTTTTCGTCAGCACGCCCTGGATCGTGGTCGCGAGCCTGATCGTTTTGCTCACCTGGCTGACAGCGGGGGTTCGGACGGCGATCTACTCGGCCGCCTTCCTCTCCTATATGGGCCTGCTCGGCTTTTGGGAGAAGGCAATGACGACGCTTGCCCTTCTCGGAACCGCGGCGTGCCTCTCGATTGTGATCGGCATCCCGCTCGGCATGTTTGCTGCGCGGCGGCCCAGGTTCTATTCGGCGATCCAACCGATCATGGACTTCATGCAGACGATGCCAGCCTTCGTCTTCATGATCCCCGTCATCGCGTTTTTCGGCACCGGCAAACCCGCCGCCGTCGTCACAACGATGATCTTCGGCGGCACGCCCGTCGTGCGCCTGACGGTGCTTGGCCTGCGCGGTGTGCCCGAGAGCGTGCGGGAGGCCGCGATCGCCTTCGGGGCAACGAAGTGGTATCTCCTCACCCGGGTCGATCTTCCGCTCGCGAGCCCTTCGATCCGAGCGGGCATCAATCAGACGATCATGCTGTCGCTCGCGATGGTCGTTGTGGCCTCGCTGATCGGCGCGAAGGGCCTCGGCGAGGATGTGCTCGAGGCGCTGCAATACGCCAATGTCGGGCAGGGGATCCTCGCGGGCTTTGCGATCCTCTTCTGCGCGATGATCCTCGACCGGATCGTGCAGGGCGCGCGCAAGTAGCGCGCCCGACAAGTCTCAGGCGCGGATCCGCTCGTTCTTCGGGTCCCAGAACGGCATCTGGCTGACAGTCGCCGGGCACATCTCGCCGAAGATGTCGACCTGGAGATCCGTTCCAGGCGTCGCTAGGTCCGAGCGCAGCATGCCGATGGCGATCGAGGCGCCGACCCGGTGCCCCCAGGCGCCGCTGGTGACCTCGCCCACGTGGATGCCATCTTTCCAGAGGTTGGCCATGTAGGGCGCGTCTGCCGTCTGCGCCTCCACGACGAGGCCCACCGCGCGCCGCGCTGTGCCCTGGTCCTTCTCGGAGAGGATGACCTCACGCCCCGGGAAGGACGTGTTCTTGGTCGCGTCCACAAACCGGCCGAGCCCCGACTCGATGAGCCCGTAATCTGTCGAGAGATCACCCTTCCACGCGCGATAGCCTTTCTCGATCCGGAGCGAGTCGAGCGCAAACATCCCAAAGGGACGCGCACCGGCGCCGGCGACGGCCGCCCAGATCGCCGGCACGTTCTCGGGCGCGGTGTGCACCTCCCAGCCAAGTTCGCCCGCAAACGACACCCGGAGGAGGAGCGCTGGCCGGCCGCAGACCGTCGCGTCCTGAGCGCTCAGCCACGGCAGGGAGAGATCGGCATCCGTGAGGGGCGCGAGGATGTCGCGGGATGCGGGCCCGGTCACGAGAAGACATTCGTAGTCCGCCGTCATGTCGCGAACCTCGACCCCCTCGGGCAGCTCAGCGGTCAGAAGATCGCGGTCGTGCCACTCAGCGGCGGCGGCGGTGACCAGCCAGATCTCGTCATCGGATCTCGGGATCACGGTCATCTCGGTCACGACCCGCCCCCGCGTGTCCGGGAAGTAGGCGAGACCCACGCGCCCGGGTTTTGGCAGGCGCGAGGCCGTCAGCCCGTCGAGATGCGCCCGCGCGCCCCCGCCCGTCACGGCAAAGCGGCTGAAACCCGGCAGCGACAGGATCCCGCAATGGTCGCGGACCGCTTCACACTCCGCGCCGACGCGCGCGCGCCAGGGGCCGTCCCGTTCCCAGGTGAGCGTCGCTTCTTCGGACGTGTCGTCGCCCGGCTTGGCAAACCAGTTTGCCCGCTCCCACCCGTTGATGACGCCGAAGACGGCGCCCGCCTCTTTCAGCCGGTCATGCACGGCGGACACTTTCCGGTCCCGCGCGGCGGGCCAAGTGTGGTGGGGGAAGTGCATGGCGTATTCATGCCCGTAGACCTCCAGCCCCTTGGCCACGCAATAGTCGTGATCGGCAAAGGCCGTGAAGCGCCGCGGGTCGCAGGACCACATGTCCCACTCCGTCTGCCCCTCGGTGATCCACTCCGCGAGGACTTTGCCCGCGCCGCCCGCTTGCGCGATCCCGAACGTGAAGACCGAGGCCTCAAAGGCGTTCGGCACGCCCGGCATGGGCCCGATCAGCGGCAGACCGTCCGGCGCATAGGGGATCGGGCCGTTGATCACTTTGGAGAGGCCAGCCTCCGCCAGGAGCGGCACCCGCGCCATGGCGTCCTCAATGTACCACTCGATCCGCTCCAGATCGTCCTGGTAGAGCTGGAAGCTGAAATCCTCCGGCATCGGGTCGGTCGGCTCGGCCCAGTGGGCCTTGCCCCACTGCTCATAGGGGCCGAGGTTGAACCCGTTCTTCTCCTGACGCAGGTAGTAGGAGCTGTCGACATCGCGGAGGAGGGGCAGCTTCCGCCCCGCATCCGCGGACCAGGCGCGGACCTCCTCGACCTCCTCGAAGAGGAGGTATTGGTGGCTCATCACCATCATCGGCACCGGGCGGCCGCCGAATGGCCGGAACATCTCGCCGACGCGGCCTGCATAATAGCCCGCGGCATTGACGACGATCTCTGCCCGCACCTCGCCCTTGGGCGTTGTCACGATCCACTCGCCGCCCTGACGGTCGATGCCGGTCACCGGGCAAAAGCGCGCGATCGTCTGGCCGAGGCTCCGCGCGCCTTTGGCCAGGGCTTGGGTCAGTTGCGCGGGATCGATGTCACCGTCATCGGGGTCGCAGAGCGCGCCCTCGAGGTCATGGGTCTCGATGAACGGATAGCGCCCCTTCAGCTCTGAGGGCGGAATGATCTCAAGATCGAGGCCCTGCGCTTTGCCCATACCGCGCGCCCGCTCGAACTCCTGCATGCGCTCGCGGGAATGCGCGAGGCGGATCGAGCCCGTGACATGATAGTTCATCGGGTAGTCCACCGCCTCGGCCAGCCCGCGATAGAGCTCGGTCGAGTATCGCTGCATGTTCATCACCGACCATGACGGGGAGAAGATCGGGACGTTGCCGGCCGCGTGCCAGGTCGAGCCCGCCGTCAGC
>JBCDHQ010000268.1:0-6327 GCA_038749815.1 Pseudomonadota bacterium
CGCGAGCTTCCTCAGCAGTGCGGCACAGTCCGGTTCGGACGTGGTCTACACGACCGAGGGCGGCGCCACTCTGACCATCGTCGACACCATGCTCTCCGAGCTCAACGCCAGCCACTTCGCGACGCTCGACGACGCCCTAGCGATGCTCTGATGAGGCTCAGAGGGCATCCCGAAGGCCCGCCATGACCGAGCGGTAGCGGGCCACGACGCTGTCCCGCTCGCGGTGGCGGCCGCCCTCGACGACATGCCGGCCCGCGCTCCAGACATCGGTGACGCAGGCCCGCGCGCGGCCCGAGACCAGCAATCTGTCGAGGAGGGTGTCGCCGCGCCCCTCGCAGAGCACTTCATTGGCTGTCGAGATCGCAACAAGGTCGGCCTGATGACCGACCGCCACAGCGCCGGAGCGGCGTCCGGCGGCCGCGGCGCCCGCGTCGAGCGCTGCATCAAAGAGGATCCGCCCCGTCGAGCGCTCCCGCGTGGCAAGGGCGGCCCGGCTCCGATCGCGGAGGCGCTGGCTGTATTCGAGCGTGGCGAGTTCCTCCCAGAGCGCCACGTGGATGTTCGAGTCCGAGCCGACGCCGAAGCGGCCTCCGGCCTCCGCAAACGTCGTCGCCGGAAAGATGCCGTCCCCAAGGCTCGATTCGGTGATCGGGCACAGACCCGCGATGGCGCCGCTCTCGGCAAGCCGCAGGGTCTCTGTCGCTGTCATCTGCGTGCAGTGGATCAGGCACCACCGGGCATCGACCGGCGCCCGGTCGAGAAGCCACGTCACCGGGCGGGCGCCGAGATGCGCCTCCACCTCGGCCACTTCGGCCACCTGCTCGGCCAGGTGAAGGTGGATCGGGCACTCCGGCGCAAGCCCAACCGCGGCGTGAAGCGCATGCGGCGGCACGGCACGGAGCGAATGCGGCGCGACGCCGATGCCATGATCCGCGCGGCGGACCATGTCCGCGCTGGCCTCGAACATCCGCGCATAGAGATCGAGATCGGAGCCAAAGCGCCGCTGCCCGCCCACAAGCGCCCGCCCATCGCAGCCGCCCTGCATGTATAGGACCGGAAGGAGCGTGAGGCCGATCCCGGTCGCCTCCGCCGCCGCCACGATCCGGCCGCCCATCTCGGCCGGATCCGCATAAGGCACACCGCCGATTGCGTGGTGGAGATAGTGAAACTCCGCAACCGCCGCGTATCCCGCCTCGAGCATCTCCACATAGACCATCGCCGCAATCGCCTCGACATCGTCCGGGTCGAGGCGCTCGAGGAAGCGGAACATCAACCGCCGCCACGTCCAGAAGCTGTCAGTGGGATCCGGCCCCCGTGTCTCGGTCAGACCGGCCATTGCGCGCTGAAACGTGTGGCTGTGGAGGTTCACCGGCGCCGGCAGCAGAAGATCTACCGGCGATGAGAGGGGTCCCCCACTCACCACATCGGCGATCCGCCCGTCCGCGCTGAGCGTGAGGCGCACATCATCTGCCCACCCGGCCGGCGTCAGCGCGTGGCGCGCGTGAATCTCTTGCAAGCAAAGCCCCAATCGACAACATGCATGGGCACTCAATACGCATAGGCGTGTCTGCCAGACAAGGTCGTGGATGTCCGAGCGGCTGCTCATCACCAATGCAACGCTTGCCACCATGGCCGCGCCAGACGGCGGATACGGTCTCCTTCCGAAGGCAGCGATCGCTGTTGAGGGTGGCCGGATCGCAGCAGTTGGCCCGATGGACGATCTCGACACGGCGCTGCCCAGCATCTCCGTCGACGGGCGCCTTGTGACGCCGGCGCTGATCGATTGTCACACGCATATTGTCCATGGCGGCAGCCGCGCGCGGGAATTCGAGATGCGCCTTGAAGGCGCAAGCTATGCCGACATCGCCCGAGCCGGCGGCGGCATCGCCTCGACCGTAGCAGCGACGCGAGAGGCCGGGGCCGAGGCGCTGCTGGCGGATGCGCTCGTCCGGGCTGACGCGCTGATCGCGGAAGGCGTGGGAACGATCGAGGTCAAGTCGGGCTACGGTCTCGACCGCGAGACCGAGCTGACCATGCTGAGGGTCGCACGGAGCATCGGTGCCCTCCGCGCCGTCGATGTGAAGACATCCTTTCTCGGCGCGCATGCGATCCCTGCTGGGTCGACCGCCGATGCGTATATCGACGGGGTGTGTCTCCCGGCGCTCGAGGCGGCGGCCGGCGAGGGTCTTGTCGATGCCGTCGACGGGTTTTGCGAGGGGATCGCCTTCACGCCCGCGCAGATCGAGCGCGTGTTTGACCGTGCCCGGGCGCTCGGGCTGCCCGTGAAGCTCCACGCCGAGCAGTTGAGCCACCAGGGCGGCATTGCGCTTGCTGCGCGGCACGGGGCGCTCTCCGTCGATCATTGCGAGTATGCGACCGAGGCGGATGCGCGGGTGCTCGCGGCCTCCGGCACCGTCGCTGTGATGCTGCCCGGGGCGTTCTACACTCTGAGGGAGACAGCCGTACCGCCGATCGAGGCGTTTCGAGCAGAGGGCGTGGCGATGGCAGTCTCGACGGACTGGAACCCCGGGTCCTCACCGCTCGGCTCGCTCCTCCTGGCGATGAGCATGGCCTGTACCCTCTTTGGGATGACACCGAGGGAGGCGCTGGCAGGGGTCACAACCAATGCCGCACGGGCGCTCGGTCTCAGAGATCGGGGCCGCGTCGAGCCTGGCCTCCGGGCCGATCTGGCGATCTGGGATTTGGAGGACCCGGCGGAGCTCTCCTACCGGATCGGGCAGACCCCCCTTCATGCGCGGATCATCGGGGGGCGGATGTGATTGATGTGACCGAGGGCACGAGCCCTCTCCTCCTCGGCCTGCCGCACACTGGGACGGAGGTGCCGGCGGAGATCCATGCGCGGCTGAACGAGGCTGGACGGGCGCTCATCGACACGGACTGGCACATCGACCGGCTCTACGCGGGTCTCGTTGAGGGGGTGTCGAGTGTTCGGATGCCTGTCCATCGCTACGTGATCGATGTGAACCGGGATCCCGACGGGCGGAGCCTTTATCCCGGGCAGAACACCACGGATCTGATCCCGGTGACCGACTTCGATGGCCTGCCGATCTGGCGCGATGGTGCAGCGCCCGGGCCGGAGGACGTCGCAGCGCGCCTCGAGGCGTTCCATAAGCCCTATCACGCCGCGCTCAGCGCCCAGCTTGCGCGGATCAAGAGGCAGCATGGCTTTGCGCTCCTCTACGACTGCCACTCCATCCGCTCGAACGTGCCCCGGCTCTTCGAGGGAACGCTCCCCGATTTCAACATCGGCACCAATGACGGGACGACTGCGGCCCGCGAGATCGAGACACAGGTGACACGCATCTGCCTCGCGGCAGAGGGCCACAGCACAGCCGTCAACGCCCGCTTCAAGGGGGGCTGGACAACGCGCCATCATGGCCGCCCAGAGACTGGCATACACGCGATCCAGATGGAGCTCGCCCAGTCGGCCTATCTCGAGGCTGAGGCGCCGCCCTGGCGCTACGATCCCCGCCGAGCGGAATCGCTCCGCCGGCACCTCGCCCGCATTCTCGAAACGCTCCGCGATTGGAGGCCCGCATGACCGATCCTCGCCACAACCTGCGCACGGTCATGCCGCCGACAGGGCCGGAGATCACCGCAAAGAGCTGGCAGACCGAAGCGCCGATGCGGATGCTGATGAACAATCTTCACCCGGATGTGGCGGAGAACCCGCATGAGTTGGTGGTCTATGGCGGCATCGGGCGCGCCGCACGGACCTGGAGCGATTTCGACCGGATGGTCGCAGCCCTGCAGGAGCTGGAGGAGGACGAGACCCTCGTCGTTCAGTCCGGCAAGCCTGTGGCCGTCATCCGCACGCATGCCGATGCGCCGCGCGTCCTGATCGCCAACTCGAACCTCGTGCCCCATTGGGCAACCTGGGAGCACTTTGCCGAGCTCGATCGCAAAGGGCTCATGATGTACGGCCAGATGACCGCCGGCTCCTGGATCTACATCGGCACGCAGGGGATCGTTCAGGGCACGTACGAGACGTTCGCAGAGGCCGGGCGGCGCCACTACGATGGCGATCTGAGAGGGCGGTGGATCCTGACGGGTGGGCTCGGCGGCATGGGGGGCGCGCAACCCCTCGCCGCAGTTTTTGCGGGGGCCTGCTGTCTCGCGGTTGAGTGCAACCCCGACAGCATCGATTTCCGCCTCCGCACGAAATACCTCGACGAACGGGCCGAGACGCTGGATGACGCGCTCGACATGATTGCGCGCTGGACCAAGGCGGGCGAGGCGAAGTCCGTCGGCCTCCTCGGCAATGCCGCCGATGTCTTTCCGGAGATCCGCGCGCGTGGGATCCGCCCCGACATCGTCACCGACCAGACGAGCGCGCATGACCCGGTCAACGGCTACCTGCCCCAAGGCTGGACCCTGGCTGAGTGGCGCGACAAGCGGGAGAGCGATCCGCAGGCCGTGGCGGTCGCCGCGCGCGCCTCGATGCGGACCCATGTCGAGGCGATGGTGGGGTTTTGGAACGACGGTGTGCCAACGCTCGATTATGGCAACAACATCCGACAAGTCGCGAAGGAGGAAGGGCTCACGACGGCCTTTGACTTTCCGGGCTTCGTGCCGGCCTACATCCGCCCCCTCTTTTGCCGAGGGATCGGACCCTTTCGCTGGTGCGCGCTCTCCGGCGATCCAGAGGACATCTACAAGACCGATGCCGCGCTGAAGGAGCTCTTCCCGGAGAACGCAGCCCTGCATCGTTGGCTCGAGATGGCCCGCGCCCGGATCGCGTTCCAGGGCCTGCCGGCGCGGATCTGCTGGCTGGGCCTCGGTGAGCGGCACCGCGCGGGCCTCAAGTTCAACGAGATGGTGGCGAGCGGGGAGCTGGCGGCACCGGTGGTCATCGGTCGCGACCATCTGGACGCGGGCAGCGTCGCGAGCCCCAACCGCGAGACGGAGGCGATGAAAGACGGCTCCGACGCGGTCAGCGACTGGCCGCTTCTCAATGCGCTGATCAACACGGCCTCTGGGGCCACCTGGGTCTCGCTCCACCATGGCGGAGGGGTCGGCATGGGGTTCAGCCAGCACGCGGGCGTCGTGATTGTTGCCGATGGAACAGAGGCGGCGGCACGACGCCTGGAGCGGGTCCTTTGGAATGACCCGGCCTCGGGGGTCTGGCGCCATGCCGATGCGGGCTACGACGACGCGATCGCCTGCGCGAAAACCCACGGGCTCCGCCTGCCCGGGATACTCGGAACCTAAACAAACAGGGACAGACCAATGAAAAGACGCACTTTCCTCCACGCGGGCGCCGTGGGCGCCGCCGCCACCCCACTCGCCGCGCCGGCGATCGCCCAGGACATCCGCGAGTGGAAGCTGGTCACTGCCTGGCCGAAAAATCTGCCCGGCCCCGGCGTTGCGGCCCAGATGCTCGCCGATCGGATCACCACACTTTCGGGCGGGCGGATCGAGGTCCGGCTTTTTGCCGCGGGGGAACTCGTCCCGGGCCGCGGCGTCTTCGATGCGGTGAGCGAGGGGACGGCGGAACTCTATCACGCTGTGCCGGCCTATTGGGGCTCCAAATCGCGGGGCATTCTCCTCTTCGGCTCGCAGCCCTTCGGCCTCCGCGCCGATGAGCAGATCGGCTGGCTCTACCATGGCGGCGGCCAGGCGCTCTATGACGAGATGTACGCCCGCTTCGGGATCAAGCCGTTCCTCTGCGGCAACTCAGGCCCTCAATGGGGCGGGTGGTTCCGGGGCGAGATCGCCTCGGCCGAGGATCTCAAGGGCATCAAGTTCCGCACCACGGGCCTCGCCTCCCTCATGTGCGCCAAGATCGGCATGGCCGTCGAGGCGATGAGCGGGCCGGCCATGTTCCAGGCGCTGCAGACCGGCGCGCTCGACGCGGGTGAGTTTATCGGGCCCTGGACCGACAGTGCCCTCGGCTACCAGCAGATCGCAAAGAACTACTACTGGCCCGGCGTCGGAGAGCCGTCCTCGGCCGAGGAGTGCGGCGTCAACGCAGACGCCTACAACGCCCTCCCCGACGATCTGAAGAGCGCGGTCGCCATTGCCTGCGAGAGCCTCTACAACCCGGTCTGGACCGAATACACCACCAAACACGCTGCCTCCCTCGACAAGCTGGTCGCGGAGGATGGCGTCCAGGTCCGCATGTTCCCCGAGGATGTCATCACGGCGATGGGCGTTGCCGCGGGCGAGGTGATCGACGAGCTCCGCCAGGATGAGGACGCGCTCGTGAAGACCATCACCGAGAGCTTCCTGGCCTATCGCGACAGTGTCGGTGGCTACATGAGCTACGCCGACAACGGTCAGATGAACGCGCGTGCAGCCGTTCTC
>JBCDHQ010000269.1:0-6322 GCA_038749815.1 Pseudomonadota bacterium
AACGACCGTCGCGAGGCTGTCGCGTGGCTTCTCAGCCAGGGGGCGCGGGTCGATGTCGGACCGCTCCGCGCCTTGGCGCGCGCGCATGCCGGGTCGGCGGTTCAGACGCTGCTCGCCGAGGCGCGTCCCTAGTCGCGTTTGAACACGTCCCAAAGCGGGCGGCCGCTTTGGGACTTTTGGGCGGTCCTGCGGCATGCCGTTACCCAGATGCGGGTGTTCGACGATGAGGCGCTGCCGCTGAAGACGACGTGCCGGGGCGGCTCTTCGGAGCGGTTGCTCGTCTGCCGAAGCCCGTCCGCATCGGGCTTGAATGGACGATTTCACCAAGGGCGCCTCGAGGACCGGCAGCAACTCTCCATTGGCGCGGTGAAAGCGCCAGAGCCCACCGGCCGGCACCTCAAAGAGCGTCGCGCCGAGGCCCGGCCCACCGGTCAAGCGCTGCCCGGGCCACCCTCCCGGGGCACTGTGCCTTCACTCTCCAACTCGTCCGTCCAAGCGGAGGTGGCCGGCGCCGCGCGGGCCCTCTTTCGTCATCCATCCCGCCGCCACTCCCCCAAATCGATGAGCGCGACTTGCCGTGCAAGCTACGCCTCTTGGAACGCCCGCAGCGCTTTCGGTGGCGGCGTCGACGCCTCAAACAAGCGTTCGAGGTCGTCGACCCCACAGCGCCAGCCGGCCGCCCTCGGCCACACTGTGCTCGGCCCGCGCGGTTGGGCATCGGTGTCAGGGGCGGCGACATGTGGCCCAAACGTCGCGACAAACGAGAAGAGCGTTCGCCCCGCCTGCGCAGGCTGGTCTTAAACCTCATGCCCCCGTCGCATGCTGCAGCCCGCCGGCTCCTTCAGGTCAGTCAGGCGCTGACGATCGACCCGCGCAGTTCGCTCAGTGATGGCGGAAGAGCCCGCCCTCCCGCAGGTCAAACTCTGTGACGGGGCGATCTACCAGCGACCCATGTCCGTCTTGGTGCTGATCAGGGGCCAGACTTCGGCCATCGCCGCGTCGAGGAGGCGCGTGCTTGGCCGGAACTCGCGCAACCCGATCAAGCTGGAAGAAGGCATGCACTGGCGTTGCCCTCGAAACCGGTCTGCTCCCGATTTGCCTAAGGTCTCCGATCCGCCGATGCGACCCAAGGACACGAACCCGGTCAAACCGCACCGAGAGGTCACAATAAACTTGACTTAAATTGTCGCTCTTGGGAAGGCCGGGTCACTGGCCACCCAGGTTCCTTGCTCGGCAGCTATCACAAGCTCAAGGCTGGAGGGGTCCGTGCTGCTCAGAACGTCGTCTATCATCGCAATTGTTGTCGCCGCGGCGCCGGCCCATGCGCAGGATCCGTTTGTTCTCGATCCGGTGATCTTTTCCTCCGGTCTCGATCAAGTGGCGAGCGACACGCCGCAATCCGTCTCGGTCGTCGATCAGGAGGATCTCGAGCGCGAACAGCCGACGACGATTGGCGACGCTCTGACCGATTTGCCGGGGGTCAAGGCCTTCGGGACGGACCGCGTCCTCGGCGAGAGGTTCAACATCCGCGGCTTTGGCCAGGACCTCGACGGCGGCGATGAGAACCGCCTGATCATCACGGTCGACGGCGCGACCAAGTTCTACCAGCAATACCGCCTCGGCGCGCTCTTCACCGAGCCCGAGCTCTACAAGCGCGTCGAAGTGCTGCGCGGTCCGGCCTCCTCGACGCTCTATGGCTCGGGGGCGCTCGCCGGGGTCATCACGCTCGAGACGAAGGACGCGTCGGATTTCCTCGAGGGCGATGACCGCTTCGCCCTCCGCCAGAAGCTTGAGTACACATCGAACGGCGAAGGCGGCCTGACGAGCACGATCCTTGCGGTGCGACCGACCGACAATTTTGAGCTCCTGGGCGCCTTCACCTATCGCGACAACGACGATCTCGAGGATGCCGACGGAAACGAGATCGCGGGCTCAGCCTTCCAGGCGCCGTCGGGTCTGGTGAAGGCCAAGCTGACCTTCGGCGACGACAGCGCGCACGCGATCAGTGGGTCCTACCAGATCTGGAGAACGGACGAAGACGAAGGGGAGTACGAACAGACCACCTCCGGCAACGCGGCATTCGGCCTCGTGGACCGTACGGTGACCGACCAGACTGCGACACTGAAGTATGAGTATGCCCCCCCCGGCAGCAACTTGATCGATCTCGAGGTGCTGCTCTCCTACTCAGACACGCAGGTCGAGCAGGAGAACGCGACAAACCCGTTCTTCATCCCCAGCACCCTCTTTGAGGACAGCGACTACGCCTACGAGACCTATCAGGGCCGGATCGAGAACCGCTCCGTCCTGGCGATCGGCGAGACCGACGTGTTTCTGACCTACGGCGTGCAGGCCAGCTACCAGGAGCGGGTCGGCGAGGCCGAGAGCGGCTTCATCGCCTTCCAGCCGGGCGGCACCGACACCAAGTTCGCGGGCTACGCCCAGGCCGAGATCGTCTTGCCCTTCGGCCTCACACTGATCCCGGGGCTTCGTTATGAATACTCGGAGCTGGAGCCCGACAATCTGAACACGACCTTCAGCGAGAGCGTCAGCAACACCGCGATCTCGCCGAAGCTCGCCGCACTTTACGAAGTGACCGAGCAGGTGAGCGTCTTTGGCTCGGTCGCCTACACCGAGCGGCTGCCCGTTCTCGACGAGGTCTTCGACGGCAACAGCGGCAACCTCGATCTCGAGCCCGAGACAGCGTTCAACTACGAGGTCGGCGCGTCCTTCTCCGGCAACAGCATCCTCCAGGACGGGGATGCGTTGGTGGCCAAGGCGACCTATTTCCGCAACGAAGTCGACGACCTGATTGAGCGGGAAACCCAAGCCGATCCGTTCAGGAATGTGGCGGAGGCGACGATTCAGGGCATCGAGATCGAGGCGGCCTACGATTCGGAGTTCGTCTTCGGAAGCCTCGCCTACACGCGGATCCGCGGCGACGGACGGGAGTTCGAGGACAGCCCGACCGAGCCCCTGACCGAGATCCCGGCCGATGAGGTCGCTCTGACCGTCGGCGGACGTCTGCCCCAGTACGACTTCGAGACCGGGGTGCGGAGCGTGTTTGCTTTCGATCAGGACGACTTGCCCGACGGCACCGAAGAGACACCGGGCTATGGCGTCTTCGACCTGTTCGCAAGCTGGACGCCGCAGACCACCGTTCTCGCGGGAACGGAGGTCCGGTTCTCGGTCGAAAACGTCTTCGATCGGCAGTATCGTGAGCACTTGTCGAACGATTTCGCGCGCGGCCGCACCTTCCGCGTTGCCCTTGCAAGGACGTTCTAGTCGGGAGACGTCAATGGCAGACACCGCCTCCGGACCGCCCACATGGTTCGATCTGACGGTCGCAGACGCGGACGCTGTCCGAGACTTCTATGCGTCCGTCTGCGGCTGGCGGGCCGAACCGCATGACATGGGGGAGTACAGCGACTTCACCATGCGTGCGCCCTCGGGGGAGGCTGTGACCGGGATTTGCCACGCGCGGGGCGTCAACGCGGCCCTTCCCCCGGTCTGGATCCCGTACTTCCGTGTCCCGTCGCTCACCGAGGCGGTGGAGCGTGCGGTCGCGGGCGGCGGCACCGTCCTCGACCATCGTCCGCACCCAAAGGCCGAGGATCAGGGCTTCGCGGTCATCTCCGATCCTGCGGGTGCGGTGTGCGCAGTCTGGGCGAAGGGCCCCGACCAGGACTAGGACGCGGACTCATATGACGCCAGCCAAAAGCGGACGGATGCGAGCTTAACGGTGGCGAGGAAGTTGCCGGGGCGGCGGTCGTATCGGGTGGCGATGCCGCGGAAGTCTTTGAGGCGGTTGAAGAATCTCTCCACGAGGTTGCGCTGCCGATAGACCCATCGGCTGAAGGCGAAGCTGCCCTTGCGCCGTGCTGTCGGGGGGATGCAGGCCCATGCGCCCCGTTCGTCGGCATGGGCGCAGATCGCATCGGTGTCGTAGGCCTTGTCGTCGAGCAGGGTCGCCCCCTCGGCGAGCGGTTCCAGAAGCTCGAGGGCTGCCGGCGCATCCCCCGCCTGGCCCGGTGGGAGTGACAGGCGGACCGCGCGGCCATCCGCATCCACGAGCGCGTGGGGCTTTATCGTCAGCCCGCCCCGGGAGCGGCCCATGCAACCATCCCGACCGTCTCTTTGGGGGCGGCGCCATGCTGATGAACACGCATGCACGAGCTGTCGATCATCACCACGTCGCCGTCGTAAGCCTTTGAGACCGCGTCCAGAAGCCGGCCCCACACCCCCGCCGCGCGCCACCTGACCAACCGGTTGTAGAGCGTGGTGCGCGGTCCGTAGCGATCCGGCACATCCCGCCATGGGGCGCCCGTGCGGAAACGCCAGAGAATGCCGTTGATCACCCGGCGGTCATCCACCCGCGGCACCGCGCGCGACTTGTTCGGTAACAAGGGCCGGATGATCGCCCGTTCCTCGTCCGTAAGCTCATGACGCCGCATCGACACCTCCCACTTTTGGCAGGTTGAATCAGACACAGACCGATTTGTGGATCCAATTTATGAGGACAGGGCCTAGATCCCGCGGTACAGTTCTTCTGACCTAAGCAAGGCCGCATTATGCCCAAGCAGGACATTGCCAATATCAAATTCTCGGTGGTCTATCCACTCTACATTCAAAAGGCCGAGCGGAAGAACAGAACCAAAGAAGATGTCGATCGGATCATTTGTTGGTTGACCGGCTACGAGCCGGACGGCCTCGCGGCGCAGGTCGAGGCCGAGAGCGACATTGGCGCTTTCTTCGCCGCAGCGCCCCGGATCCACCCGAACAGCGCCTTGATCAAGGGTGTGGTCTGCGGCGTTCGGGTCGAGGAGATCGAAGATCCGCTGATCCAGAAGGCCCGCTACATGGACAAGCTGATCGACGAGTTGGCCAGGGGAAAGGCCATTGAGAAGATCCTGCGCGCCTGAGATGGTGTTTAAGAAGTCACTTTGGGGCTAGGCGTCGGAGAAACAGGGCGCACGCAGCGATGGTGATGAGCGTCTCTGAGGTCTGCACCTGGTACTCGTCGTCTTTGGACAGCCGCCGATGGCGGCCAAGCCATCCGAAAGGTCTCTCGACGATCCGGAACGCTCGCTCTTTTCGCTTCACGATGATCAAGCGCAAGTCATTGGTCTCACGAAGATGCTGGGTCAGGGACTTGCTCTCATATCTCGCAACCGCAAACACAGAATGGATGTTTGGCCAGAGCGCCGGCAGTCCCGCCGTCAGATTGCGGGCCGCCTTGCGATCTGACATGCCAACTGGCTCGACCCGGCAGGCGACCAGAACCCCCTGAATCTCCACGAGAATTTGGCGCTTTTGCCCCTTCACGCGGGTGTGGCCATCAAAGCCGCGAATGCCCCCCTTTCGGTCGCCTTGACGGATGGGGCGTCCATGATCACGACGGTCGGATCGGGGCACCGCCCGGCTTTCTCACGTGCTGCGCGGTGCAGCGTCCGGTGCAATCTCACCCAGAGCCCGTCATTCTTCCAACGCCGAAAGGACAACCAAACCGTACCCCAAGGCGGGAACTCGGCAGGCAACATCCGCCATTGGCAGCCGGTTCGAAGCAGAGAGACGATCGCATCCACCGCGGCTCGCAGATCAGTCGTTCGGGGCCGCCCGCCAGGTCGTGCCGATGGGAAGTGACAGGCGATCAAGGTCCATTGGGCATCGGTAAGGTTCGTCCAGTGGTCCTGGCGCATGGTGAAATCCCTAAGTTTCCGCCATCAAATCGCCGGACCAAACCAAGAACGATAGCTCTTCACACACCCTCTGATCCTGTACCGGAAGGTCGAGGTCCATGAGCGCCAGGATCAAGCGCACAAACCCGTTCGCCAATGTCTCTCGGACCGTTGCCGTCGGGGCTAGAACCGGTGGCGCAACGTGATCGCGACCGGTCCATTGGCTCATCCTGGCGCAACGGCGGATCGAACGCCGCCGCGAGCAGCAGCACCGTCTCGATGGCCATATCGGCGTACCGCAGCGGTCGACCCCGGCTGCGGCGCGGTAGCGGGCTCCATGCCGCCAGGGCATCATCCTCGATCCAGAAACGGACATCCCCGCGCTCCACGAGACCGCGGTCGTAGTCCGGCAAGTTGGTGACGCGTTACTTAGCCCTTAGGATGCGATGGCGGCGGGGCTCGTTGAACTTGTACGGCATGAAAGCTGGCTACGCCTCGCCTCAAAAAAGCTGGCAAACTGATTTGCGCACCATGTATCACCGCCCCATGCGCAAGAGGGATTTGTGGGCAGTTTGACGCGTTGTCGGGTGCTGACATGTAACCGGCCTCCATGATGCGGCCGTGGATGCCGCGGGCCCGTGTGGTGG
>JBCDHQ010000270.1:0-6305 GCA_038749815.1 Pseudomonadota bacterium
AATGGCGCGTGCCAGGCGCGCCTTTGACGATCCCTTTCAGGTTTGGCGTCACCCATCCACCGTAGAAGTCGCCAGGCTGTGCTGTGACAGGCACCTCGCCGACGAAACAGTCGAGAGGGCCGGCATAGAAGGCAAGATGGCTTCGAATGGAGCCGAACGCACGGGTGGGCTCTGGATAGCACCACGCCGCGCGGGGGATCCGCATGCCCTCGGTGACCAAGTCGAAATAGGCGGCGCGCCCCTTCCATTCGCACACGCTGCCGCCCGGGATCGGGCGGAGGTGGGTCATGTCGACATCCGCCTCGGGGAGGTAGTAGGTCGGCGCGTGGTGGGTCTCGAGCACACGCCACCCGCGGGTCGTGCGGGCGATCTCCTGGCCACCTAGGGCCACGCGAAGCACCAACTCCACAGGCTCAAGGCGCGGTGGACGCGGGTAGTCCTGCACGTTCTCTTCGGGCAGCCCATTCAGCATACACGCAACGTGCCTCAACACATCCCGCAGCGCAACACAATCTTTGTGCGCTGCACCTAATGTCGGGTCAGGTGTAGAGGCCCGCGCTCCGCGCGCGGAGGCGCACCAGGGCGAGGACGGTGTCGATCGTGGGCGTTGGCGTCTCGGTCAGACGGCCGAGCTCCGCGACGGAGCCCACGAGCGCGTCGATCTCCATCGGCCGACCCTGGTCAAGGTCCTGGAGCATGGAGGTCCGGTGCGCCCCAACCTCTCGGCCGCCCTCGATCCGACGGTCGACATCGATCGGGAACTTGACGCCGAGCTTCTCCGCCACCGCCTGCGCCTCAACCATCATGGCCCGCGCGACCGCGCGGGTCCCGACGCCCTCCTCATCCTCGTCGGAGCACAGCACATCCAGCGTCGCATGGGTCAGCGCGGAGATCGGGTTGAACGACAGATTGCCCCAGAGTTTCACCCAGATCTCGTCGCGGATCTTGGGCCGGACCGGCGCCTTCAGTCCCGCAGCGCCGAGCGCTTTGGAGAGCGCGAGCGCCCGCTCAGATTTCGACCCATCCGGCTCCCCGAGCGAGAAGCGCGTGCCTTCGATGTGCTTGACCGTGCCGGGCTCCGAGACTTCCGCCGCCGGGTAGACCACGCAGCCGAGAACGCGATCCGGGCCGAACCCGTCCCACTGCGCGTCGCCCGGGTCGACTGAGGCCAGACGACGCCCCTCGAGCGAGCCGCCGAGCTTGTGGAAATACCACCACGGAACACCGTTGACGCCGGAGACGATTGTGGTCTCCGGCCCGAGCAGGGGCTGCATCTTGGTCACCACGGGCGGGACCGAGTGCGCCTTCAGCGTCACGATCACATAGTCTTGCGGCCCGAGATCGGCGGCATTGTCCGATGCGGTCACCGCATGGGTCTTGGTGCCGGCCTCCTCGATCAGGGTGAGACCCTTCTCCTTCATGGCCGCGAGGTGCGGTCCGCGCGCAACGAGGCTCACATCGGCCCCGGCCTCGGCCAGTTTCGCGCCCATGAAGCCACCAATCGCGCCGGCGCCGAAGATACAGATTTTCATCGAATTGTCCGTATTGGCGGTCAGGCGGTCTCAACAAGACCGAGCTTCTCGGCGAGGCCGATCCGCTGCATTTTTCCGGTGGCGCCCTTTGGGATTTCGTCGAGGATCACGACTTTGCGGGGCACTTTGAAATCGGCGAGCCGCTCGGATGCGAAGGCTCGGATCTCCTTCTCCTCGGCGCTCGCGCCGTCGGTGAGAACCACGGCGGCCGCAACCTCCTCCCCGAGCTTTGGGTGGGGCAGCGCGAAGGTCACCACCTGTTGGATGGCGGGATGATCCATCAGGACCTCGTCAACCTCGAGCGGTGACACTTTCTCGCCGCCGCGGTTGATGATCTCTTTGAGCCGACCGGTGAGCGACAGATAGCCCTCTGCGTCGAAGGAGCCCTGGTCGCCCGTGCGGAACCAGCGCTGGCCATCGACCTCAAAGAAGCTCTTGGTGTTGGCGGCATCGTTGTTTTCGTAGCCCGGTGTCACGTTCGGACCCGAGATGACAACCTCGCCGATGTCGCTCAACGACAGCAACTGGTTCTCCGTCTCATGAGCGATCCGCACAAGCGGCCCGGCTTCGACCCCGACCGCGCCCGGCTTTTGCGCGCGCGGCGGCAATGGGTTGGAGGCCATCTGGTGGGCCGCCTCCGTCATCCCGTAGCCCTCGATCACCGGCGCGCGGAACGTCTCAGCGAGCGCCGTCATCACCTGCGGTGGCAGCGACGCGGAGGAGGAGCGGAGGAAGCGAAGCTCGGTCCGCTCAAGGATCTCGGCGTTGCGTTTCGCGCGCTGCAGGATCGCCTGATGCATCGTTGGCACGGCGGTGTACCAGCTCGGCTGCGCGTCATCGAGCCAGCCGAAAAAGCGGAGCGCGTCGAAGCCCGGCGCGCACCAGACCGAGGCACCGGCGCAGAGGCTGGCCGAGACCGCGGCGACCAGCCCATGGATGTGGAACAGCGGCATGACGTTCAGGCACCGGTCGGTCGGTGTCAGTGCGAGCGAGCGGGCGATGTTCTGCGCCGACGCCGCAACATTCGACTGCAGGAGCGGCACGATCTTGGGCCGAGAGGTCGTGCCCGATGTATGCAGGATGAGCGCGATGTCGTCTGCGCCCACCGGCGTCGGCACGACGGCCTCCGACGCCTTGTCGGCGTGGAGTGCGAATGTGCCGGCCGGTGCATCCTCCTCAAAGGTGAGGCGCAGGACGCGGAGGCCCAGCTCATCGGCGGCGAGGCTCGCCGGCCCGGCGTCCCCCTCGGCGAGGATGATCGCCTTGGCCTTCAGGTCCTCGAGATAGAAGACAAACTCGTCCTTCCGATACGCGGGGTTGAGCGGCGCCGTGGTGGCGCACTGTGCGACGGTTGCAAACGCGGCCGCCATTTCCGGCCCGTTCGGCAGAACGATCGCAACCCGATCGCCCGCCGTGACGCCTGAAGCCGCGAGGGCGGTCCGGACTGTCTCCGTTTGCTCGGCAAGGCCCGCGTAAGTCAGCCAGGGGCGGCCGGGCGCGCCGATCGCGGGCGCGTCGCCGGGGTGGGCGCCGAAGAGCGCCGAGAGCGTGTCGGTCATGGGGAGTTGTCCCTTGTTATTCCGCCGGGCTCACCCGAGGGGCCCGGCGCCTGATGTACTTGATGAGCGGCAGGAGGAAGAAGATCAGCGCGATCGCGAGGAAGGCTGTGGCAAGCGGCCGCTCAAAGAAGCTGAGAACATCGCCCTGTTCGGCAATCAGCTGCTGGCGGAAGCTCCGCTCCATCAGCGGTCCGAGAACCAGCGCGAGGACCAGCGGCGCAAGCGGATAGTTGGCCTTGCGCAGGAGATACCCAGCGAAGCCGAAGCCTGCGATCAGCCACACGTCGTGCATGCGCTGGCCTGGGGCGTAGCCGCCGACAAGGCAGAGGACCAGCACCATCGCGCAGAGGATCGTGAACGGCATCCGGAGCGCCCAGACAAACACCGGGATCAGGAGGAGGTTGATCAGGACTGCCGCGGCATTGGCCGTGTAAAGCGATGAGATCAGGCCCCACACGAACTCCGGCTGCTCGATGAAGAGCATCGGGCCCGGCACGAGCCCCCACATCACCATCCCCCCGAGGAGCAGCGCAGTCGTCGGCGAGCCTGGGATACCGAGCGTCAGCATCGGCAGGAGGGAGCCGGTGGAGGCAGCGTTGTTCGCGGTCTCCGGCGCGATCACGCCTTCCACATTGCCCTTGCCGAAGCTCTCAGGCTCTTTCGACGCGCTCTTTGCCATTCCGTAGGACATGAGCGAGGCCGGGGTCGCGCCGGCGGCCGGCAGCATGCCAACGAAGAACCCAAGCCCTGACCCGAAGCCCATGGTGCGCCAGGAGGAGAAGAGCCGCCGCGCGCCGAGGCCAAGCTCCCGGAAGGTCAGGCGGGCGGGCGTCACGGAGGGCGCCGATTTGGACGTCTCGATCGTCCAGAGAACCTCACCGATGCCGTATATCCCGATCGCGAGCACGAGGAACGAGATGCCGGAGTAAAAGCCTGGCATATCAAAGAAGATCAGGCGGGGCTGGCCGGACAGGAGGTCGAGCCCGACCGTCGCCAGAACCAGCCCGAGGCAGATCATTGCGATTGTCTTCAGCACGTCGTCGCCGCCGAGACCCACGAAGGTGGTGAAGGCCAAAAGGACGAGCGCAAATTCCTCGGCCGGCCCGAAGGCAAGCGCCACATCGGCCAGCGGCATGGCGAAGAGCGTGAAGAGAATGACGGAGAGCGTGCCGCCCACAAAGGAGGCGATGGCCGCTGCGATCAGCGCCTCGCCCGCGCGGCCCTGCTGGGCCATTGGACGTCCGTCAAATGTCGTCGCCACCGCCGTCGAGGCCCCGGGGATCCCAAGGAGGATCGACGACACCGCGCCCCCATACATGGCCCCGTAGTAGATCGCCGCGAGAAAGATGATTGCGGAGGCGGGAGGCACGATGAAGGTCAGCGGCAGCACGATCGCCACCCCGTTCACCGATCCGAGACCCGGCATCGCGCCGATGAAGAGGCCGACCGTGACGCCAACGAGAACGATGGCAATGTTCAGCGGCAGAAGGGAGGTGGCGAAGCCTTGTCCCAGGAGGGCAATCGTGTCCATCGTCTGATCCCCGTTTCAGAAGGCGAGCGGGTAGATGAAGGCAACAAAGAATGGCTCGGTGACGCCCTTTGGCAACAAGATCCGAAGCGTGGCCTCGAAAAACACAAAAACAAAGACCAGCGTCGATGCGGTCAGAGTGCCCGTCAACACCCAGGAGTGTCGGCCGTAGAACCTGAGATACCAAGTGAGGAACAGCGCGAACGCGACATAGGCCCCGACAAAGGTGATCAGAAGGATCGTCACCACGACCGACCCGGCAACCAGGAGGACGGATTTGATCGTCTCCGGGTCGAAGAAGGGCAGGCCCGTGCCCTCGGCCAGGAGCGATTTGATGAAGATGGCGCTCGCGGTGCCGAGCATGATGAAGGAAAGCCAGAACGGAAACGCACCGCCGCCGGGGCCGGATCCCGGAACCCACGTGATCGGGAGGACGGTCGCGTGCACCATGAAGTAAATGGACAGACCCATCAGGGCCAGGGCGATGAGGCTTTCAGCTTTCAACATAACCATCCCTCTGGTGCTCCGCGCGCGGGCGCCGGCTCGATTATTTTTGGTCGCATCGGGGGAGGTGGACGGCGCGGGACAAAGCGCGCCGTCCGTTGGGGATCAGGAGCCGCTGAGCTCCCCGAGACCGCGGAGGATCTCCTCGTGCTTGGTGCGCTCCTCGAGGAAGTAGGCCTCAAGCTCCGCGCCGGTCAGAAGGCTGGTGTCGAGCGCGTTTTCGTTGGCGTAGGTCTGCCACTCTTCGCTCGATGCCAGCTCCGTCAGGAGGCTGATGTAGTAGTCGCGCTGCTCATCCGTGATGTCGGCCGGCGCGACGAAGCTGCGCTGCATGCCGTAGGTCAGCGGGTGGCCGAGCTCGGTCATGGTTGGCACGTCTGCAAGGCTGACGATCCGATCCGCGGTGAAGGCTGCGATCGGGCGCGAGCGCCCGGCTTTGTAGAAGCCAAGCTGTTCGGACGGGTTGTTGACGGTCGAGTCGATCGTGCCCCCAACGAGAGCTTTGGCGACCGCACCACCGCCCGAGAACGGAACATAGGTGATCTCGAGGTCGAACTCGGTCTCAAGGAGCGCTGTGACCAGGCTGTCCTCTTGTCCCTGTCCGGTTCCGCCCATCTTCCACTCGCCGCCCGCAGCCTTCACGGCCGCGACGTAGTCGTCGAGCGTTTGGATGTCGCTGTCCGAATTCACCCAGAGGACGAACGTGTCGACCGCGAGGCGCGCCAGCGGTGTGAACTCCTCGATGTCGACACCGATGTCGGTGCGCAGCGGGGTGGTGTAATACGAGTTGAGCGTGGCCATGATGACGTGCGGGTCGCCCGCTTTGTCCTTGAGGTAGCGCAGCGCTTCCGCGCCAGACCCACCGCCTTTGTTGACGGGGAGCATGGGCATCGATGCCAGTTTTTCTTTCTGGATGATCGACTGGAAGAGACGCGCCAGACGGTCTGCGCCGCCGCCCTGACCGGCCATGATGACCATCTCGACGGGCTTCTCAGGTTCCCAGGCAAGGGCGCCGGACGGGAGCGCGAGGCTCATCGAGGCGGCTATGCCAAGTGCGGTTGCGGACCGACGGGTCAGTTTCGTCAACATTCAAATCCTCCGTGCTGAAACCCGCATGGGTGTTTTTGCGGGGCCGGGTTCGCGTGTGAGGTTGTTCTACGTTATCACTCTGAACCACGCAGA
>JBCDHQ010000271.1:0-6299 GCA_038749815.1 Pseudomonadota bacterium
ATTTTGTGACCCGACCGACCTACATCGCCAATGTCGCCCGCCGAGTCCTGTCGACACGTCTCCTCGACCGAATTCTCGTCCGGGCCTGACCGGGTGGAAAGCACCCCACAGTCGGGCTAGCTTCCTCCAACACGCGCTCACCCCGGGCGCCGAAGACAGGAGCCGGTCCCATGACCTCCTCGCCAATGTTCTATGTCACGCTCGCGGCGTGCTTGGTCGTGCTCGCCATCGTCATGGTGGGGATCGGCGGGTTCGCGCGAGGCGGAGAGTTCAACAAGAAATATGCCAACAAGATCATGCGGCTCCGTCTCGCGGCGCAGTTCTTCGCGGTGGTGCTGATCGTCGTCTTCGCCTGGTTCGCGCGGGGCGGCAGCTGATCCCATGGTCGTTCTCAACAAGATCTACACCAAGACCGGCGACGCTGGCGAAACGTCTCTCGGCAATGGCGCCCGGGTGGCCAAGCACAGTCAACGCGTCTCGGCCTACGGCACGGTCGACGAGGTGAACGCGACCGTGGGCCTTGCGCGCCTCCACGCGGAGGGAGAGCTCGATGCCGGCCTGGCGCGGGTCCAGAACGACCTCTTCGATCTCGGCGCCGATCTCTGCCGCCCGGAGATGGAACGTGACAGCGAGGCGGAGTACATGCCGCTCCGCGTGACGCCATCCCAAGTGGCCCGGCTTGAGAGCGAGATTGACGGGATGAACGGCGATCTTGAACCGCTCCGCAGTTTCATCCTGCCGGGCGGCACGCCGCTGGCCGCGCACCTCCACCTGTGCCGCACGGTCTGCCGACGGGCCGAGCGCCTGACAGTGGAGCTCTCCGCGCTCGAGAGCGTCAACTCCGATGCGCTGCTCTACCTCAACCGCCTCTCCGACTGGTTTTTCGTCGCAGGCCGTGTGGCGAACAACGGCGGCCTCTCGGATGTCCTCTGGGTCCCGGGCGCCAACCGCTAGGCCGGGCGGCGGGGCCCCGCGCGTTGCCGAAGGCGGCGCGTGGGGAGGGTCGCGTGGCGCGCCAGCGCCTCATTTTGGCGGAACAGCCGGCTCCCAGAGCTCGATCGGGTTGCCCTCCGGGTCCACGAGGCGCGCAAAGCGCCCATAGGGCAGCTCCTCCGTGTTGCGCTCGACCGCAATGCCCCCGGCCTCGAGCGCGCTGATCATTGCGTCGAGATCGGCGACCCTAAAGTTGAGCATGAACTGCTTCGCGGGATCCCCGAAATAGTCGGTGTCCGCCGCAAAGGGGGCAAAAACCGTTGGACCCGCCGCCTGTTCCCAGACGCGGCCCGTCTCATCGGCTGGCACCGGATTGATCCCGAACCACTTGAAATACCAATCGGCGAGTGCCGTTGGATCCTGCGCACGAAAGAAAAACCCACCGAACCCCGTCACCTCTGGCATATGACCCTCCTTGCCGGCTCACACGTACTGCGACCGAATACCAACCCGTGCAAAGGTCCGGCGCAACCGCCATCGCCGCCTGAAATAGCTGTCTGCCCGCGCCACAAACCGCGCCTCGTCCAGCCGCGCTTCAATGGCGTTGAACTCCGACAGCAGGGCCGCGTCAATCGCGCCCTGGCGCACCGTCAAACGCGCGGTCGCATCCGCCATCAGGTCCGCCTCCTTCTCGAGCCCGAGCGCCCGGAGATCGCGCAAGGTGGACGCTGTCATCCCGTCCTCCCCGTGGCGTGCAAAAAACGCGCCGAAGCCGTCGCCGTACACAAGATGGAACGCGCCAAGTCTGACGGCCCTCCGCTCAATCCATGTCCGCGCCTCCGGCGGGACCCGCAGCGCGCTCTCGGCGAAGGCAAAGAACGGAGTGGTCTGGTCCGGTCCAGATCGCGCAGCCCAGAGCAACAGCAGCCACAGCACGCTCCCACCGGCAAGGGCGCCGACTGCAATCCAGAGGGTCTCGTCAACGAATACGGTCATCAGAATGGCAAATGTATCTCTCGGTTGATCGGCCCATTGAATGTGACGCCATGTCCCCCTTGCTCCCACAAGCGCGTCCTGATTAATTCATGGAGGTTTGTTCACGCGGGTCCCAAACCTGGGCAAAGCGCAGAATTCAAACGGTTTAGCGCACGGATTTCCAACACTTAGCGGGAAGAGGTGAGATGAAAGTCCTGGTCCCCGTCAAGCGTGTGATCGACTACAACGTGAAAGTTCGCGTGAAAGCGGACGGCACGGGCGTCGATCTCGCGAACGTCAAGATGTCGATGAACCCATTTGACGAGATTGCCGTCGAACAGGCCATTCGGATGAAGGAGGCCGGCCAGGCCTCCGAAGTCGTCGCCGTGTCGATCGGCGTCAAGCAAGCGCAGGAGACGCTCCGCACGGCGCTCGCGATGGGGGCGGACCGCGCGATCCTGGTGGTGGCGAGCGATGACGTGCACACCGACATTGAGCCCCTTGCAGTCGCCAAAGTTCTGAAAGCGATTGTCGACGAGGAAGCGCCCGGCATCGTTCTCTGCGGCAAACAAGCCATCGACAATGATATGAACGCGACGGGCCAGATGCTGGAGGCCCTCCTTGGATGGGGCCAGGCGACATTTGCCTCGAAGGTCGAGGTTGCGGGCGAAGAGGCGGAGGTCACGCGGGAGGTCGATGGCGGCCTTCAGACGATAAAGGTGGCCCTCCCGGCGATCGTCACCGTCGATTTGAGGCTCAACGAGCCGCGCTACGCCTCGCTCCCGAACATCATGAAAGCGAAGAAAAAGCCTCTCGAGGAGAAAACGCCTGAGGCCCTTGGCGTCGATGTTGCACCGCGCCTGACAGTGGTGAAGACCGATGAGCCGAAGGCGCGCGAAGCGGGGCAGATGGTGGGCTCGGTTGGGGAGTTGATCGAAAAACTCAAAACGGATGCGGGGGTGATCTGATGGCCGTTCTTCTTTTGGCAGAAGTGACCGATGGCGTTCTGGGCCGCGACGCGACCGCAAAGGCAGTGACGGCGGCAACCGCACTCGGGCCTGTGACCGTGCTCGTCGCGGGGGCAGCGACAAGTGCTGCGGCCGAGGAGGCTGCCGGTCTCGCCGGCGTGACAAAGGTGATGACGGCCGAAGCGGGTGAGCTCGGCCACGGGATGGCAGAGCCGATCGCGGCCCTTCTGGTCAGCCTCGCGTCCGGCTACACGCACATTGTGGCACCCGCGACGACAGATGCCAAAAACGTCCTCCCTCGTGTCGCTGCCCTTCTCGACGTGATGGTAATCCCCGATGTCTCGGGAATTGTCGACGCCGACACGTTCGAGCGACCGATCTACGCTGGAAATGCCATCCAAACCGTGCGGTCGAGCGACGCTTTGAAAGTCGTCTCCATCCGCACATCGACTTACGACGCAGCCGGAGACCAGGCGCCGGCGCCAGTTGAGGCAATTGACGTGACCACCACGCCCGCGCTGTCGGAGTGGGTCCGCGACATGGTGGCAGAGACCGATCGCCCGGAATTGACCTCCGCCAAAGTCGTGGTGTCCGGCGGCCGGGGTGTTGGCTCTGAGGAGAGCTTCAAGCTGATTGAGGAACTCGCTGACACGCTCGGCGCTGCGGTCGGTGCAAGTCGCGCCGCGGTCGATTCAGGTTACGCACCCAACGATTGGCAGGTCGGCCAGACCGGCAAGGTGGTCGCACCAGACCTCTATATCGCCGTGGGAATATCGGGCGCGATCCAGCACTTGGCGGGGATGAAGGATTCCAAGGTCATCGTGGCGATCAACAAGGACGAGGAAGCGCCGATCTTCCAGGTTGCCGATTACGGGTTGGCGGCTGACCTTTTTGATGCGGTTCCGAAACTGAAGGATGCCCTCGGCTGAAGACCGCGGTGGCGTCCACCAGGGGCGCCGCGCGAGGGGCGGGCAACGGGCCATGTTCTCGGGCAGAGCCCGAGAACTCTGCGGCGGAGCCGCAGACGCCGCCATAGGCGGCGATGGCCCTTGGTGCTCCATCCGAAGCTGAGCGCCCGAGACAACGCTAGCTCACGCTCAGTGCCCCGTTGCACGCCTTCGGTCAGACACATATTGTCCAGGCGCATTCATCGAGGGGGATCGCATGCAGATCGAGCGGGTCGGCGTGATTGGCGCGGGCCAGATGGGCAACGGCATCGCGCATGTCTTTGCGCAGGCCGGGATCGAGGTCACCCTGAATGACGTGTCACCGACAGCGCTCGAGCGCGCGATGGGCACGATAACCAAGAACCTCGACCGCCAGGTGGCGCGCGACCGGATCAGCAGCGCTGACCGCGACGCAGCGCTTGCCCGCATCCGACCCACGGGCAGCGTCGCCGAGGTGGCCTCGGCGGATCTGGTCATCGAGGCTGCGACTGAGCGCGAGGACGTCAAGCACCAGATCTTTGCCGCCCTCGGGCCCGACCTCGGACCCGACACGATCCTCGCGTCGAACACATCCTCCATCTCGATCACCCGGCTCGCCGCAGCGACGGACCGTCCGGAGCGGTTCATCGGCGTTCACTTCATGAACCCCGTGCCCTTGATGCAGCTTGTGGAGCTCATCCGCGGCATCGCCACGTCGGAGGACACCTATCGCACCCTTGTCGGTGTGGTGGACCGGCTCGGCAAAACCGCCGCCAGCGCGGAGGACTTTCCGGCCTTCATCGTCAACCGCATCCTGATCCCGATGATCAACGAGGCTGTCTACACGCTCTATGAGGGCGTTGGCACCGTTGCCTCCATCGACGCCTGCCTCAAGCTCGGCGCGAACCACCCGATGGGGCCGCTGGAGCTCGCCGATTTCATCGGCCTCGACACATGTCTTGCCATCATGCACGTGCTCCACGAGGGACTTGCAGACACCAAGTACCGGCCATGCCCGCTTCTCGTGAAGTATGTCGAGGCCGGATGGCTCGGCAGAAAGACGGATCGCGGGTTCTATGACTACCGGGGGGAGACGCCGGTGCCGACCCGCTGACGCAGGCTTGATCGGACGGCGCTGCAAAGGCGCCTACCTCCTCACGGCAGGAGGTCCCCGCCATGCTCAGACTGCTCGTTGCTCTCATTCTCATCCCGACGGTCGCACTCGCGGAGACGTGGCGTGTCGATCTTGATCAAACGGAGATCAAGACAGAGGTCACCTATCTCGGCCGGATCAAGCTCGGGGTGGAGTTCACGCGCTTTGCCGCAGCGCTCCGGTTTGAGGAGGCGAATGTCGAGGCGACCCGCGCGGAGATTGCCGTCGCCACCGCGTCTGCAGAGACCGGGCTGGGCTGGATCGACAATCTGATCACATCCGATGGCTATCTCGACGCAGCGGGCCACCCCGACATCCGGTTCCGCCTCAACCGTCTGGAGCAAACGTCCCGGTCCACGGCGGTCCTGAGCGGTGAGATTGACCTTCTTGGGGTCACCCAGCCCCTGACCCTCGACGCGACCGTGTTCAAGTACGGCCCGCGGGACGACGACCCGACTGTCAAGGAGGCGGGCTTTACCGTGCGGGGTGAGATCGATAGACGGGACTTTGGCAATGTCACAGGCTACCCGGATGTCGGCGCTCGACTGCCTCTGTCGATACGTCTTGTGCTGACAACGGCGGGAGAGTGACGAAAAGCTCAGGTGAAGTTCTGTTCGGAAACAAAGCGTTGATGCTGGCAGGGGTGGTCATTTTTTGCTTAAGACGCAGTTAAGGCTGAGGATGCAACCAATGGAGGTCCCCAGATGACACTTCGCACACTCGCCCTCGCTGCCGCTGTCGCCCTTTCGCCTCTCGCGGCACTGGCTGCCCCGTGGGCGCTCGATAAGTCGCACACCCAAATTATGTTCTCTGTCAGTCATCTCGGGTTCTCCGACACGAATGGAACCTTTCGCGAGTTCGATGCCGATATCACCTTCGATCCTGAGAACATCGGCGCCACGAGCGTGAGCTTCACGATCGCTGCCGACAGCGTGGACACGTTCTGGGAGGCTCGCGACACCCATATCAAGGGTGCCGACTTCCTGGATGTTGAGAACCATCCCGAAATCACCTTCGTCTCCACCGATGTTGAGCAGACCGGCGACGAGACCGCTCGGGTGACCGGCGATCTGACGATCCGCGGCACCACGAACTCCGTGACCTTCGATGCGCAGCTTATGAAAATCGGTCCCAACCCTTTCCGCCCCGATTCACAGATTGCAGGGTTTAAGCTTACCGGCGAAATTGATCGGACCGAGTTCGGCGTGAATTTCGGTGCCCCGGCGATCGGCGCCGTTATCCCGGTCACCATTGATATGGAAATCAACCCGGCCTCTTCCTGAGGTCTTTCGCTGAGGAGCACTTCATGACCGTCAAAAACACCACGAGCACATGGGGCTGGCC
>JBCDHQ010000272.1:0-6286 GCA_038749815.1 Pseudomonadota bacterium
ACAGAGAGGTAGGTCAGGTAAATCGGCACCGGCTCATCGAGATCGATGCGCCGCTCCCGCCCGGTGTTGAGCGTCTGCTGGAACAGGCCTTTGGGGTCTTCCGTTTGTGGGGCGAGGAGCGCGTGGGCAAACTCAAAGGGCTTCTGCACCCGCACGCAGCCATGGCTGTAGGCCCGCACATCCCGATTGAAGAGCGACTTGGCCGGTGTGTCGTGGAGGTAGATGTTGTATTTGTTCGGGAACATGAACTTCACCCGCCCGAGCGCATTTCCGCCGCCCGGCCGTTGCTTCACGACAAACGGGAAATTCGCCGCCGTAAACTGGCGGAAATCCACGTAGCGCGGGTTCACCGCGGTGCCGTTGCGGGTCATCACCCGGTAGGTCCCGCCGAGCGCGCTCGGGTTGCGCTGCAGCTTCGGCAGCATCTCTTCCGTCGCGATGGAGCGCGGCACGTGCCAGGTCGGGTTCACGACCATGTGGGACATGCGGTCGTTGAACTCCTGCGTCCGGTGACGGTTTTTGCCGATCACAACGCGCGAGTTGTACGTCGCCTCTCCGTTGTCATAGAGCGTGACGCGAAAGTCCGCCTGGTTGACAAGGATGTGCCGCGCGCCGCGATCGAGGTTCAACCAGCGTTGCCGCTCGAGGTTCACGAGCACTTGGCGGAGACGGTCAACCGGCGAGGCGTTGAGGGCGGCACGCGTCTGCGGCCCGACCACACCATCGTCGTTGAGACCCTTGCGAAGCTGAAAGGCTTTGACGGCGGCCTCAAGGTTCGGATCGAAGAGCGGAATGTCGCCGTAGTCGACCCCGTCAATCCGGCCGAGCCTGCCTCGCAGCTCCACCACCAGAGGGCCGAGATCGCCAGGGCGCAGGGTCTCGCGCCCACCCAAAGGCGCGCCCCATCCGCCGGAATTGATCAACGTGACAAGCCGCGCACGCTCCTCCACCAGCCGAGCATAGTCGGCATGCGAGGGGACCAGCGCGGCGAGCGCCGCTTCGGGGTCCGCGGCGGCGCGGAAGGCATCCAGAACGGCCGCATTATCGGGGCGCGGCGGATCAACGGATATATCCGCCGCAAGCTTCCGCGGTTCGAGCAGGCCAGAACTGATGTCGCGCGCATACTGGATCAGCACTCGCGATGCGGCCACTTCGATCTCGGCATCGGAGCCTTCGCGAAAGAGGGTTCGGAGCACGTCGGGCTCGTAACGCCCCGCTGGCAGGCCATGGGCGTCAACGCCGTCAAGGGCCTCAAGAAACGCCGCCCGCCGACCCTCCGTCCAGAGCGGTGCGTAGTCCTGCGCCTCGAAATGGCTTTGCAGCGCAGCATCTCCCGTGGCCTCAAGCTCCGCCTTTAAGGCCAAGGCCGCCGCATCGAGCGGCGCCACAACGGCCGCGACGGGTGTCGGCACCACCTCCTCTGCCGTTGCCGCCGTCCACACGGCACAACAGCCGAGCGCGATCGTGCCTATGATACTGCCGCGAGCCATACCCATCTCCGCTGTTGTCCGCGTTTGCATTCGCTTCCCACCTCAGACTTTAGCGTAAAGGGTTAGCGATGTCTTAGCAGTGCCGATTGAGCACGCTCCCGCAAAAACCACACACTTGTGTCCTCGACGACATCTCTGCGCGAGAGCGCGGCAGAGAGGCAACACTTCCTGAAATTTGGCGAGAATTGGACGGAAGTCAGCAGCAATCCGCACACCATGCTTGGAAATTAACGCGGTCTTTGCCATGACTGGGTCACTCCGAAGACAGCGCGAGGACAAGCAGCGCGTCTGTAAAAAAAGTATTGAAGGCAGGCAGATGAGATCACAGCCGAAGACCAGCGTCGGCAGACGCACCGTACTTGCTGGGATTTTCGCGGGCGCAGCGGTGTCGGCAGCGCCGCAATACGCTCAGGCAGCAGGGTTTCTTCGTGGCGCTGGGGACGTTCGGCGGGTTAAACTCTACTCTAGGAGGACTGGCGAGTCCGTCGATACAATCTATTGGATAGAGGGCAGCTACATCTCGGAGGCGCTGGCCGAGATCAACTGGTTCATGCGCGACTGGCGCCAGAACGAGGTGATCCGCTACGACCGCCGCAACATCGACATTCTGGCTGCGACCCTTCGTCTCATGGATACCGATGAGGCGTACCACGTGGTGTCGGGGTACCGCTCGCCTTCGACCAACGCGATGCTGCGCCGCTCGAATCGCGGCGTCGCTCAGAACTCCTACCACGTGAAGGGCATGGCAGCGGACCTGAAGCTGTCCTCCCGATCGATACATCAGATGGCGCGGGCGGCAGAGGCGTGCAATGCGGGCGGCGTCGGAAAATACGGACGCTCCAACTTCGTTCACATGGACTGCGGACCCGTTCGAACCTGGCGCGGGTGACGGTCTTTAGGGACGCGTCAGACCGGGCCCCTCGACCAGATACTTGAAGCTTGTGAGCTGGCGCGCGCCCACGGGGCCGCGCGCGTGGAGTTTTCCGGTGGCGATGCCGATTTCGGCGCCCATCCCGAACTCCCCCCCATCCGCAAACTGCGTCGAGACGTTGCGCATCAGGATCGCACTGTCGAGGGCTGAGAAGAAGCGTGCGGCGGCCGCGTCGTCCTCGGTCAAAATGCCGTCGGTGTGGTTCGAACCGTAGGTGCGAATGTGCTCGATCGCGTCCTCGAGCCCATCAACCAAACGCACGGCAAGGATCATGTCGAGGAACTCTTTCCCCCAATCCTCCTCCGTCGCGCGGACAAATCCGTCGATGCCGGCGCCCGCGCGGATCTCCACCCCCGCATCGTGCAGACCCTGGAGCAGCCCGAGCCCATGCCGCTCCGCGTAAGCCCGGTCGATCAGCAAACACTCAAGCGCACCGCAAATCCCGGTGCGGCGCGTCTTGGCATTCAACACCACCCGCGCCACGGTCTCCGGGGCCGCCTCGGCATCGACGAAGAGGTGCACGATCCCCTCGAGATGCGCAAACACAGGGACCCTGGCATCGGCCTGCACGCGCCCGACGAGCCCCTTGCCGCCTCGGGGCACGATGACATCGATGTGCTCGGTCATGCGCAACATTTCGCCGACGGCGGCGCGGTCGCGGGTCGGCACCAACTGGATCGCAGCCTCGGGCAAATTCGCAGCGCGAAGGCCCGCCTCGAGCCCGGCATGGATCACTTGGGCCGAGCGTAGGCTCTCCGATCCGCCGCGCAGGATCGCAGCATTGCCCGACTTAAGACACAGACCGCCCGCGTCCGCCGTCACGTTTGGACGGCTCTCGAAAATCACGCCGACAACGCCGATCGGTGTCGCAACGCGCTTGATGTCGAGCCCGGAGGACTGGGTCCACGCTTCGATCACCGCACCCACGGGATCGTCCTGATCGGCAATGGCGGAAAGGCCATCAACCATCCCGCGCACGCGGTCCTCCGTCAGGCGAAGACGGTCGACCATGGCCCCCGAGAGCCGACCCTCGGCATCGGCCACATCATCCGCGTTTGCCGACAGAAGCGCGCCACGCGACGCCCAGATCGCCTCACCCGCAGCCCGAAGTGCGGCGTCCTTCTGCGCCGACGGCGCCGCCGCAAGATCCGTTGCCGCGCGCCGCGCGGCCGCGCCCATGCGGTGCATCTCAGCGGCGATGTCCGTGTCCGTTCCGTCCATCCGATCCTCCCCCACTGGGTCTACGGCTCCGGCGGGCCAACTGCAATCCCGGTTAATACATCCAAAATTCAAAGTTGACTTTGCCAAGTTGCAACAACTAAACGTAGAGACGTGTTGGGGGATCGGCGTGTACTGCTGGTCCCATGGTAAATGGTCAGGTGCCTGTTGCACATCGATATGAAGATATCTGCATGTTTTCGCCAAGTTCTGAGCGCGCATGCACGTCCACAATCACAACACAAGCAAGTGTGGGGGGCGGTTGAACCTCGGTTCAGCCGCAACAAAAAGCGTGTTCGCGTGCAGCGTCGCGTTTTAACGAGGGGAGTCCCGATCCAGCGCAAAGACGTGGGAGGGACGGGTAAAAGGACCATACACAATGGCTGGTGTGATCGAGTTTATCGAATGCGATGATCCGAACGCAGTTAAGATTGACTTCGAGGGGTTTCGCTCCGGCACGGTGATCGGCGACCAATTCGACGGCGTCTCGATCCGTGGCGCTGAGGATGATCGCAACGATTCCTCGCGCGACAACGACGCGATGATCTTCGACAGCAGCGCCCCCACGGGCGGCGACCGCGACCTCCGGACCGAGAACCAGGGCAACATTCTGATCATCTCCGAAGATGACAACGGACGCGACGCGGACGATTCCGCCAAGGGCGGTTCGCTGACCTTCGATTTTGAAAGCCCGGCCCGGATCTTCGATCTGAAGGTTGTCGATGGCGAGGAGGGCGGCCTCGTGATCCTCCGCGACGCGGACGGCGTCGTCATCGGTGAGGTCGTGATCCCCGGAGGTGTCGACAACGGCATTCAGCAGGTGATCCTCGACATCGAGGGCGTCTCGTCGATGGAAGTGGTGCTGAACGGCTCCGGTGCGATCGATGACATCTGCTATGTCCCGGGCGAGCCGCCGGTTGAAACCAACGTCCTCTGCGAGAGCTTCGACGACAAATCGCCCGAAACAGTGGTCTCAAGCGACTTCAAGATCAAGAACGGAGAGGCTGTTACCAACGGCTCCAATGACGGCGAGCTTCTGTTCGAGAGCGTCGACCTGTCTGAGCTCGAGAACGTGGAAGTCTCGTTCGAGGCCTGCATCCTGAGCGGCAGCTTCGAGAAAACCGGCAAGTATGCCGACTTCCTCAGGGTCGAGTTCGTGACCGAGGGCGGTGAGGTGATCGTCCTCGACACGTTCGCAGGCGACGGCAAGGTCCTGACAGGGGACATGACCGGCCAGACCATCACAGCGAGCGACCAGACCCTCAGCTACGATCTGCCCGAGGATCTCGGTGAGGGGCAACTCCGCTTTGTGAGCGACATCTCGGCCAAGTCCGAGAAGATCAAGATCGATGACGTAAAGATCAAAGGCGAGGAGCCGAAAGAAGACGTCTTCGCGCTCGAGAATGATCTTTACACGGTCATGGAAGGCGAGGTGCTCGAGGCCAACATCTTCGACAACGACACCGCCGCCGAGGGCGCGACGTTGACGCTCTTTGAGATCTACAGCTCGGTCGACAACTCGCTGATCGCGTCCTTCGATCTGGCGCAGTCCGACACGGTCGAGTTCGAACTGGTCTCCGACAACACCGCTCCCGAGGACGATCTCGCCGCCAAGGTCACGATCGACAAGGACGGGAACTTCACCTTCCAGTCGGAGTTTGGCGAGTATCCGAACGCCTTCCAGAACGCACAGTACTTCTTCCTCTATGGCGCTGAGGACACGGCCGGCAATGTCGGGCAGTCCCTCGTGTCGGTGAACGTTCTCGGCGTCGAAGAGACACTGCCGACGACCGACATGTTTGAGTTCGTCTGACCGAGGCCGGTCCCGTCACATCGCCATGTCGTCGCGATGGACGAGCGAGGCGCGACCCGGGTAGCCGAGCCGCGCCGCAATCTCACCCGACCGGAGGCCCGCGATCAGGCGGGCCTCCGCCGCGTCATAGCCCGCGAGGCCCCGTGCCATGACCCGACCGTCCGGGCCGAGGATCTCCACCGGATCTCCGCGGTGAAACTGGCCCTCTACGGTCACGACCCCCGCTGGCAGGAGCGATTTACCCGAGAGAAGCGCACGCGCCGCGCCGCCATCGACTGTAAGGCGCCCCTTCGACTTCATCGCAAAGATCCAACGCTTCCGAGCCGCCTCGGGATCCGCCGCCGCGCGGAACCACGTCGCGCGTGCCCCGGCGATGAGTGCGCTCAACGGCCGCCGCACCGCCCCCCGCGCAATCGCCATCCCAACGCCGGAACGGAGCGCAATCTCTGCCGCGAGGAGCTTCGTGCGCATGCCTCCGCGCGCGCCCGCACTGCCGGCCCCCCCGGCCATCGCCATCAGCTCGGCCGTGACTGCATCGACGTCGGGGATGTGACGTGCAGCCGGATCGGTGCGCGGGTCGGCGGTGTAGAGCCCGTCGACATCGGAGAGCAGGATCAGCGTGTCTGCGCCCGCGAGGGAGGCGACCTGTGCGGCCAATCGATCATTGTCGCCGTACCGGATCTCGTCTGTGGCGACCGTGTCGTTCTCATTGACGATCGGCACGGCGCCGAGCTCGAGAAGCGTGCCGAGTGTCGCGCGGGAGTTGAGGTACCGCCGACGGTTCTCGCTGTCCTCGAGCGTCACGAGCACCTGGGCCGCAGTGAGACCGTGGAG
>JBCDHQ010000273.1:0-6278 GCA_038749815.1 Pseudomonadota bacterium
CGAGGTCGTCAGCCTGGATGCGGAGAGCGAACTCGCCTCCGCGCGTGCGGCCGTCGCGCTCGAGGTCGATTGCCTCCTCGGCGGCACGCGTGCGGAGGCCGTGACGGAGATCATCCGCGACCATCCCCTCCGTTACTACCCGTTTCCTGGCCGTATTGCAGGCCATCCGAGCGTTCTCGAAGGCACCGTTGAGGAGATCGCGATCTCCGCGAGGCGCCTTGCTGATCTTGAGCATGTGCACGGGCTCGACCTCCTCGCCTACCGCTTTGCAGGCGATGTGCCCGCGCTCATGTCCCGGGTCTGCGGCGTCGGCCGAAAGCCGGTGATCATTGCGGGCAGCATCGACCGGCCGGAGCGGATCACGGCCGTCGCGGATGCGGGTGCGGCCGCCTTCACCGTCGGCACTGCAGCACTTGCCGAGAGCTTTCCGGCAGAGGGCTCAGGACTTGCCGCCCAGATCCGAGCGCTCCTCGCGCTCACCGGCGCGGCGCGGGCACGGGCCTCCGTCCCCCTCCGCGTGGCCCTCGTCGCGCACAACAACCGAAAAGCACAGCTCAGGGCCTGGGTCCTCCGACATCGCCGCGCGCTGACGCGCCACCGCCTGATCTGCACCGGCGGCACGGGGAAGCTGGTCTCAGATACGGCGCCAGATCTCTCGATCAGACGGCTTCAGCGCGGGACCAGGGGCGGAGATCAACAACTCGGCGCTTTGATCGCAACCGGGGAGCTTGATGCGGTGATCTTCTTCACCGACCCGTCAGCCGGCCATGGGTCCGACGTCGATCTCCACGCGCTGACGCGGTTGGCGGTGATGCACGACACGCCCCTCGCCCTCAGCCCAGCGGCGGCAGACATGCTGATCGCCGCGTTGCCGCCGGGATGACGCGGGGCGCTCAACACGCCCACGGCGCCCCATGAGCGCGCCGCACCGGATCGACGAGGCCGCGTTTGGCGTGGTCTACGGCACCATCACCGTCATGGGGCTCCTCCTCGCGATGGATCCGGACCATATCGAGCCGCTTCGCGCGGCGGGTTACCTTTTCGTGTCAGTCCTCGCGGTCGCGATGGCCAAAGCGTTCGCGGAGCTCTGCGAGACAGCCCTCAAAACGGGACAGAATGCGAGGCCGGCCGACATTGCATCGGCCTGGCAGCACAGCCGCACGACATTGATCGCGGCCAACGGACCGACGGCCGCCTTTCTTGTGGCGGCGACGGGGCTGATCGACGGGGCAACGGCGCACGCGCTCGCCCAGCTTCTGGCCATTGCGCTCCTCTGCGCATTCGGCGTTCGGATCGGCCGCGCCCTCGACGGAACGGTCAGAGCATCCTTGATCGGCGCGGCGGTCTGCGGCGGCATCGGCCTTGCGATTGCACTCCTCAAAAACGCGATCCATTGAAGCCGGGCCTTGGCGCCTCCGCGCTTTTCCAGCAGTGGCAGCCCTAGCTGCGATCCGGCGCCTCAGCAGGCAAGATCTCCGACAGAGCCGCCATCAAATCCTCCCGGCGGACCGGTTTGGAGAGCGCAATGTCGTCCGCCGCGAGACGCGTGTCGCCGTCGATCAGTCCGGAGAGAAACACCACAAGCATGCTCGGTCGATCCAGTCGCACCCGCCGCACGAGATCGTCGCCCTGCACCGGCCCTGGAAGCACCAGGTCGACCACCATCGCCGACACCAGAGGATCCCGTGCGGCCTCAAGCCCGGCGAGCCCGTCGGCGGCCTCCGTCACATCGAGCCCCATGGCCTCAAGCTGCCGGCGGAGCGCGCGCCGGACGCTCGGCTCGTCCTCAACGATCAGGACCGTCGGTCTGCGGGCGGGGAGAGCGGGTTCGTCCATCCCGGACACCAATGGAAGCGAGACAGAGACCGACGTTCCGCGTCCGACATCGCTTTCGATCATCAGATCGCCGCCCGATTGTCGCGCAAAGCCCGCGACGACCGCCAACCCCATGCCGGACGCCGGCGCGGGGTGTTTGGTTGTAAAGAAGGGCTCGGTGGCCTTTGCCTGGACCTCGTCGGTCATGCCGCGGCCCGTGTCAGTGACGCGCAAGTGCGCAATCCCCCGCCGCTCGACGGATGGAGCCTCCGCATCCGCCTCCCAGGTGAGCGTCACTTTGATCTCGCCGGCATCACTGATCGCCTCCCGCGCATTCTCAATCAGATGCGTGAGTGCGGTTTCGTACAGGCGACGATCGAGCTTGGTGCGAATCGTCTCAGCCTCGACGATCAACGACAGACGATCAGGCAACCGGCGCTCAATGCGCTCCACCACCATGCGCGTGGCGCGTCCGAGGTCGAACGACTCCGGTTGAAGACGTGCGCGCCCCGCATAGACCAGGAGCTGTTGGGTCAAGACCCCGCCGCGCGCGGCAGCGCCAATGGCGTCTTCGAGCATCTCCTGGGCCTCTTCGATCGAGGCCCCTTCGCGGAGAAGCTCCAGGTTGCCTTGGACAACGGCCAGAATGTTGTTGAAGTCGTGTGCAACGCCACCGGCGAGGCGGCCCACCGCCTCTGCATGCGCGGGGTCTTTGTGGTGGTGACACGCTGTGTCGCCGGGGGGCGCGATTGTCTCTTCGAGCTCCGCAAGCCTCTGAGCCCAGACGCGCACTCTGTTGCGACTGTGCACGGAGAGGGCCAGACCGACGGCAAGAACGGAGAACGCCACAAGATACATAAGGATCGCAGGGGATGCGGCCCAGCGAAGCGCCTGCCACGTCGCGTTGGTTTCCGGATGCGCCAGCGCCGGAAACACTGCCACGACGAGCGCAGCAGTTGCGCAACACCGGGTCGTCGTCTGTTTTTTGCCCACCGTCAGCAAGCCTAGGCCACCGTCGCGCGCACTACCTTTACGTAATCGTCATTGCGCGAATTTGATATGCAAAGCAAGCGTGCTGACGATCCGTGGCGCGCTTAGTCGGCGCGGATGGCCTCGATCTCCAGGATCACGTCGATGCGGTCACCCACGAATGTCGGCAGAGCATAGGTGCTGCCGAAATCGCTGCGGTTGAAACTGCCGCGGGCAGACACCCCGACCGTCTCTTTGCCGTGGCAACAGGGGTAGTCGGCAACCTGGTTCAGCGTCACGTCCAAGGTGATGGGTTGGGTCACACCGCGCACGGTCAGTTCACCGTCGACCGTTCCGGTCGTGCCGGTCTCGACCGTGCCCCCCACGGCCGTGAACGTGATGTCCGGATGCGCGCCCGCATCGAGGAAATCGGCTGAGCGGACGTGGTTGTCACGACCTTCATGGCCGGTGTCGACGGTGTTTGCGTCGATCGTCACCGACACAGTGCCGAGGCTGTTGGTCTCCTGATCGAACTCAAACGAGCCCTCGACGCCCGAGAAGCGGCCCATCACGCTCGCATAGCCCGCGTGCTTGACGAGGAAGGCGATGACGGCGTGTTCGGCATCGATGGTGTAGGTTGCGGGCTCCGCTGCGAGGGGCAGCGGCAGGCCGACGAGCGCAAGGGCGACAGCGGTCGAGCGCAGCATGGCAAATGTCCTTTGTTTAGGCGACGTGCATCGCGTCGGAGCGGAGCGTGCGGGCGGGCCGCACCTCCTCTGGAATATCGAAAAGGCCTGTCTCCGTCGACCACCGCCCGAGCGCAGGTGCGGCTGAAATCACAGCTATAGGGATTGCGAAGACGAGCGCAAAGAGCATCGGGCCCGCAATCCAAAGCGCCCAGGGGGCCGCGTAGCCGATCCAAAGCGTGAGCCCCACGCCGAGGACCGTTTGCGGCCAGAGGACATGCGTCGCCTCGTCCCAGTCGAGTCGCTCGCGGCTGCGCTGCTGGGCACTCCATCCGATCCGCTGTCCAACAAAGAGACCCGCCAAAAACCGCGCAAGCGCCACGGCAACCGCCGGCGCGATCAGCATGGAGAAAAGGATCTCTGCCGCGCCGCCGACGACCACTTTGCCGCGCCCGCCATAGCTCTCCGATCGCGCCCGGTCGAAGAGCACCTGGCCGAGCCCCATCAGCTTCGGCATCAGGTTGAGCGTCATGATGAGCGCAAAAAAGCCGAGACCGGCGCTGAGCGGCACCGCCTCAACTTGCGCAGGCGCTGCGGCCAGCGCCGCGCCCATGAGGACAAAAAGGATCCAGGCGGGTGCCGCGAGGTACATCTGGATCGCAAGGAGGAGCTGGACCCGACTGACAGGTTTCAACCCCGGCAGCCCGAGGAGCCGCAGATACTGCATGTTGCCGTTGCACCAGCGAAGTTCGCGTCGAATGAAATCGACGACGGAGGGAGGGTTCTCCTCAAAGCTCTCGTCTTCCTCGGCGACCACGCGCACCTCGAAGCCAGCGCGCCGCATCAGAGCCGCCTCGAGCTGATCGTGGGAGAGCACCCACCCCGACAGCGGCCCCTGCCCGCTCAGCTTTGGCAGCATGCACTGCGCGTGGAAGGGCTGCATCCGGATCAGGAGGTTGTGCCCCCAAGACGGTCCGCAATCGCCCTGCCACCACGCCGATCCCAGCGTGAAGGAGCGCATGCCCTGCCGCATCCCGAACTGGAACGCGCGGGTGAAAAACGTCCGCGACGCGTGCCCCACGACAAGGCCCTGGAGCATGCCGATCTCGGGGCTCTTCTGCATCACGCGCACAAGCCGCAGGATCGCTGCCGCGCTCATGGAGCTGTCGGCGTCGAGCGGTAGGAAATAGTCGTAGTCGGCATGGCAGCGGCCGACGAACTCCGCGATGTTGCCGGCTTTGTACCCGGGATTCTCCTCGCGTCTGCGGTAGAAGACCCTGGCGCCGAAGGGCTCCTTCCGGAGCATCGCAAAGAGCGTTTCTTCCCGCAGAGCAATGTCAGCATGGTCGCTGTCGGAGAGAATATGGAAGTCGAAGCGCCCGCCCCAGGGCGTCGCCGACAGATCCCGCGCAATCGACCGGAGGCGCTGCAGCGCGGCATCCGCATCTTCATTGCGGAGCGCCATCACAACTGCGACTCGGCTCGCCACGGGCTCCCGTCCCGTCACCCGGCGCAGGGCCGGCGTGACATGTCCCGGCGCGTCACTCAGCGTGCGATCCAGCCAAAACCCGATGAGGGAGTTCCAAAGCCCGATGGAGAGCCAGGGCAGCGTCATCGCGTAGGGCAGCAGCATGGCCCATTCGAGCGCGGTGATCCCCCCATAGGACATCAGCCCCATCATCGCTGCCACGAGTGCGGCAACGGTCGCCGCGTTCAATCCCAGGACAATCGCGCGACGTTGGTGCATTCCGTTTTCGTCTGCTTGATCTGAAACTGATTGCGCATGAGAACCGGTTCCGCGGAGCTCACGCTCGCTGATCACGTCCGACATGTTAGCCCCTCAGTCCATAACGATGCCGCAAAATGACGCATCTCGTGGCGCGGTCCAGTGACTTTGTCGTGTTCGGCCGATTGATGCCGCAGAGGTGAGCAACCGTGAGCGGTTCTGCGCATTCAATGGACGCAACGCCGGTGCAAACCGGCGCCTCGCAGCGGCGCCAGACACGCAAAGGGCGGTTCCCGGGGCGAGCTTTCTCGCCCAAAGCGCATGGTTCGCGCGAAGCGTTGCGTTTGCCGGTGGGTCCGGCAGGGCTGCGATCCTCTCCGCGAGCGGGTGGGACTATGATCTCTTGCTGAGAAAGACGCGTCCACTCGGACGTACCAAGCCGTCCAATGGCAGAGATGCCGAGAGGCGTCGCCTGCCCGACGCCGTGACCTGTTCGGCAAGCGACGCTTGGCGCCGTGTGCGCCCAACGGTACAGGCCCTCAAGCCCGCACCGCATGTGTCAGGTCGAGCCTGCGATACGGCCAGAGATGGTTGGACCTCTATGGTGTCCGGATCACTCCCGCCCCCCGCGGTTTGGCCAAACGAAAGGCTCCCTGACCGCCTTCGGCAGCACGCGAGGCCTGGACATGGAGTGCGCCAGTGGGCCCAGCGTCTGCCGACACATCGCGCCGTCCCCGGCGGATCGCCGGCCCTATGCGTCTCGAAAGCACTGTCGTCCGGAGACGTCCCATCCTGTAGCGCCGCCCAATTGGGAACCTGAACCGCCCCGTGTTTGCCGGAGGCGTTTTGGTTTAAGTTGCGTCGCGGCGGCCATGGCGTCCATCCGGGCGTGGTAGGGGGCTTCGGCCTCGGCGGGCGGGATGTTCCCGATGGGCTCGAGCAGGCGGCGGTTGTTGAACCAATCGACCCAGTCAAGTGTGGCCAGTTCGACCGCTTCGAAGGAGCGCCAAGGCCCGCAGCGGCGGATCACCTCTGTCTTGAAGAGGCCGATCACGGTCTCGGCGAGCGCATTATCGTACGAG
>JBCDHQ010000274.1:0-6198 GCA_038749815.1 Pseudomonadota bacterium
AGAGTTCGAAACACCTCCGCGGCGTAGAGCGTCGGTTGGCGAACCGGCAGCCAACGCGCCCCGCGGGCGCCGAGGGCGCCGGCTGCCACCGACCAGCTGTCACGTCCGTCGGCGTCCCGGAATTGGAACACGGGCGCCTTACGGTTGGCGAGTGCGATGTCTATGCCAGCAACCGCCGGCATGTGCTTCTGCCCCGCGGCCACGAGCTCCGTGTCGTATCCCGTGCCGCGACGGGTCCATCGAAAATGGACCCTGTTGAAGTTCAAGTTGAGCCCGGAGATCGCCGGGTTGTAGCCGACATGCTCCGGCTGGCCGGGGTCGATGTTGCGGAAGTAAGGCAGCGTCGTGCCGACGGCGTAGGTGCGTCCGCGCACCTGTCTGATGCCAGCCGCCGCCACTGCGCGGGCCAAATGCGCCAAACGGTCGCTGTCAAGCGTCGGGTCACCGCCGCCAATGAGGTAGAGATCGCCCTCGAGCGTGCCGCCCGTGATGCGCCCCGTGACGGCGACATCGGTCGGAAAGCGGTAGCCGAGACCAAGAGCATCGATGGCATAAAGGGCGGTGACGGCCTTCGTCACCGACGCCGGCGGCAGGCTCAGCCTCGGCTGATGTTCCTCGAGAATGCGGCCCGTCGACAGATCGCGCAGGGCAAACCCCGTGAGATTTGCCAGCCGCGGGTCGAGTGCAACCCGTGCAGAGGGGGCGCGCAGCGTCGTGTTTTGCCGCAGCTTTGGCCGGAGGGCACCATCAACAGCCAGCGCCTGCGCCGGAAGAAGCGCTGCAAGCCCACCAAGTATGTCCCGGCGCTTCAACGACACACCCGTGTCGACGCCGGATTTCGACCGAAAGCTCTGGGCTTGGGCGGCATGGCGACGGCTCCACCATTCGCGTCACAACAAGGTGCACTGTCATGGCGGAGGCAACGCCTGGTCAACCCTCGGGCGTTTCAAATTGTTGCAATCCGCGGCGCCGAGGCCACGCCCCGGACCGGCGCAGCTCCGATGACGAGGCCTCGACGAGGGGCCCGACAACGAGGCACCAGGCCGGACGGGCCGCCGTCGGCAAGAGCCGCGCAGCGCGCTCCGGGAGACGACGCGTGGCATAGGCGCGGGCGGCCAGTGAATGCCCCGCACGGAGCTGATGGTCCGGTCTTGCCAGGACGCCTACGGGAACCGTCTCGAGGATTGTGCGCCACCGATCCCAGTGGTGCAGCGTTTCGAGGTTGTCGGCACCCATCAGCCACACGAACCGCACCCCGGGATAGCTGCGCTCGAGTGCTGCCACGGTGGCCGCGGTGAAGCGTGTGCCGAGATGGGCCTCAATGTCGGTCACATGAACCCGGGGGTGGCGCATCACACTCCGGGCAACGGCAATCCGGTCCGCCATTTCGGCCGGAGGATGGGGTTTCAGCGGGTTACCCGGTGAGACCAGCCACCACACCCAGTCGAGCCCAAACCGGCGGAGCGCCAGGCGCGATATGTGGGCGTGGCCCTCATGGGCCGGGTCGAACGATCCACCGAGCAGCCCGACGCGCTGTCCGGGCCGTGCCACCGGAAAACCTTGCAAGGTATCTGCCCTTTTGCGATCGCCTCGGGCTCTTCCTGGAATGCGCTGCCCGGGGCTGTCAATCCCAGTTCAAAAGCGGCCCCGTCGGACACGCGCGGAGGTCTCATTCCGCGCGTTTGACCCTGGGGCAATTCGCAGTGTTGTTTCGCGCCGCCCACCCGCTTACCGAGTAATGGTGCAGTGGAAAGGATCGAACATGCGGGTTTTACTATGTGCTCTTGGGCTCTTCGCGGCCATTCCCCTCACACTGCGCGCAGATGACCAGCCCAACACCATCCTGGTCCTCGATGCGAGCGGCAGCATGTGGGGGCAGATCGACGGCGAGGCGAAGATCACGATCGCGCAGCGCGTCGTCGGAACCCTGCTCGACACCCTGCCGAGCGAGCAGGCGCTGGGCCTCGTCGCCTACGGGCACAACAGGAGGGGAGACTGCACCGACATCGAGACGCTGGTCGCTCCGGGCTCCGGCACGCGCGACGCCATCATGGGCGCGGTCAACGGGATCAATCCAAAGGGCAAAACGCCGCTTTCCGCGGCCGTGATCACCGCGGCGGAGGCCCTGCGCGCGACAGAGGAGGCGGCAACGGTGATCCTGGTCTCCGACGGGCGGGAGACCTGCGACCTCGACCCGTGCGCCGTCGGGCGTCAGTTGGAGGAGACGGGCGTCGATTTCACGGCCCATGTGATCGGCTTCGACATCACCGACGACGATGCGCGCGCCGAGTTGCAGTGCCTCGCCGAGGCCACCGGCGGCAGCTTTCACACCGCGGCCAGCGCGGATGAGCTGGCAACGGCGATATCGGCCACTGTCGTTGCGGAACCCGAGCCGGCGCCGGCGCCCATCTCAGTGACCTTTGTCGCGACAAACGGCGAAGGCGGGCCGGAGGTTCGCGAGCCTCTGGTGTGGAGTGTCGCGCCAGAGAACAACCCGTCGGACGAGACGCACGCGATCCCCCGCCTAACGCTGGAGCTCGACCCTGGCAGTTATGGTGCGACCGTGCTGCGCCCGAGCGACGAGGCGTTCGCCGAGGCGCGCTTCGAGGTCCGCGACGGGGGACCCACGCGGATCGTCGTCGCGCTCGCCGAGCGGTTGCCTGAGGCATCCCTTGCGCTGCCCGACGCTCTCGAGGCGGGCGCCAAAGTGCCCGTCGCCTGGGAGGGGCCAGGTGAGGGTGGCGACCGCATCGAAGTGCGCGCGCCAGACAGCGACGAGATGCTGACATACGCGGCGACGGCCTGGGGCAACCCCGTCGATCTCGCCCTGCCGGCGGAGGCCGGCACTTACGACGTGGTCTATGTCTGGGCCGAGGGCCGGCAGGTCCTGACCCGTGTGAGTGCAACGCTCAGCGAGCCGGCCGCTCGGCTGGAGCTTCCCGCAACGGCCGAGGCCGGCATGGATCTCATCGTGCCCTGGACCGGGCCTGACAATGGCGGCGATCAAATCCAGGTCCGCCGTCCCGGCTCCTCCGACAAAGTGACCTATGCCGTCACCGGGTGGGGCAACCCCGCGGAACTCTCCATCCCCTCAGAGCCCGGCACCTATGATGTCGTCTACGTGCTCAACCAGGACCAACGCGTGATCGCGCGGGCGAGCCTCACCGTTGTCGAGGCTGTGGCTATGCTTGAGGTGCCCGCGACGCTCGAGGCCGGAGGTGATCCGCTGATCCCATGGACCGGCCCGGACAATGGCGGGGACCAAATCCAGGTCCGCCGTCCGGGCGAGGACAAGGTTCTCGGCTATGCCGTCACCGGATGGGGCAACCCCTCCAAGCTCTCGTTGCCGCCGGAGGCCGGTGAGTACGAGATCCTCTATGTGCTCAACCAGGGTCGCCGCGTGATCGCCCGAGAGCCGGTGACCCTCACGGAGCCAAGTGCATCGCTTCCGGTGCCATCCCCACTGACGCCAGGCGCCCGCGTCGAGATCGCCTGGACCGGCCCCGGCAATGGGGGCGACACGATCGAGATTCTGCCCGAGGGGTCCGATCGACGCGTCGAGTACGCTGCCACAGCCTGGGGCAACCCATCCTCGATCGAGTTGCCGGAGGCACCGGGCCGCTATCGCCTGGTCTACCGCCTCGGCAACGGCAAGCGGGTCATTGCAGAGACGCCTTTTGTGCTGCAGTGATCGCGTGTGCCCCGCACTGGGACCGCCCGCCACGGAGGCGGGCTTGTAAAAAAATTTACAAAACTGTCCCGCATTTGGTGGCTGTTTTACCCATGTCCCGCATGGCACCGTCACACAGTTGGAAAATCGGGGGCCAAGCCGCTAGACTTGGAACCTATCAGAGAAGAAATGCCTGCCGTTTTGACAAACGGACGAATGCAGGTCCATAGGAGGAAAACGTATGTCTCACTCGAGATTGACCCGGCGTGGGTTGGTGAAGTCCGCAACGATTGCGGGCGCAGGCCTTGCGATTCCGACGATCTTTACCGGGTCGGCATGGGGCTTCACCAACGAGCCGACAGGCGGCACCGTGACGCTCGGCTTCAACGTGCCGCAGACCGGTCCCTACGCGGATGAGGGCGCCGATGAACTTCGGGCCTACGAACTGGCGGTCGAGCACCTGAACGGCGGCGGCGATGGCGGAATGATGAGCACGTTCTCGTCGAAGTCTCTCGACGGCGCGGGCATCCTCGGCAAGAAGGTCGAGTACGTCACCGGCGACACGCAGACCAAATCGGACGCCGCACGCGCCTCCGCCCGCTCGATGATCGAGAAGGACGGCGCAATCATGATCACCGGCGGCTCGTCCTCGGGCGTCGCCGTGGCGGTTCAGAGCCTCTGCCAAGAGGCTGGCGTCATCTTCATGGCAGGCCTCACCCACTCGAACGACACCACGGGCAAGGACAAGCGGGCCAACGGCTTCCGCCACTTCTTCAACTCCTACATGTCAGGTGCAGCGCTCGCGCCCGTTCTCGCGAACGCCTACGGCACCGACCGGGTCGCCTATCACCTGACCGCCGACTACAACTGGGGCTACACGACCGAGCAGGCCGTCAAGGAATCGACCGAGGCGATCGGCTGGCAGACCGAGAACACAGTTCTCACGCCGCTCACCCAGACCGATTTCTCCTCCTACATCGCGCCGGTCCTGCAGTCCGATGCCGACGTTCTGGTCCTGAACCACTACGGCGGCAACATGGTGAACTCACTCACCAATGCGGTCCAGTTCGGCCTGCGTGACCGGGTTGCCAACGGCAAGAACTTCGAGATCGTTGTGCCGCTTTACTCGCGCCTGATGGCCCGCGGCGCTGGTGCCAACGTGAAGGGGATCTTCGGCTCCACCAATTGGCACTGGTCGCTCCAGGATGAGGGAAGCCAGACCTTCACCCGCTCCTTCGGCACCAAGTACGGCTTCCCGCCGAGCCAGGCGGCCCACACCTGCTATGTCCAGACGCTCCTCTACGCGGACGCGGTCAACCGTGCGGGCTCCTTCAACCCCTGCGCAGTTGTCGAAGCGCTCGAAGGGTTCGAGTTCGACGGGCTCGGCAACGGACCGACGCTTTACCGCGCCGAGGACCACCAGTGCTTCAAAGACGTGCTGGTCGTGAAGGGCAAAGAGAACCCGACCTCTGAATTCGACCTTCTCGAAATCGTCGAGATCACCCCGGTCGAGCAGGTCACCTACGCGCCTGACCACCCGCAATTCGCGGGCGGCGCTCTCGGCTCCTGCAACCCAGGCGCTTAATTGGACCGACCGCCCGGCCGCGTGATCCGCGGCCGGGTCCCCCAGCACCGCCGTGACGCGAGGGCCCGATGGACGCAATCATCCTTCAAATCCTGAACGGGCTCGACAAGGGCAGCGCTTACGCCCTGATCGCCCTCGGCCTGACGCTCATTTTCGGCACGCTCGGTGTCGTAAACTTCGCGCATGGCGCCCTCTTTATGATGGGGGCGTTTTGTGCCGTGACGCTCAGCCGGCTCCTGTCGCTCAGCCACGAAGTCGTGGACGAAACCCGGACAGACTTTCTCGGAAACCCGCTGAAAGTCGACGTCCCTTATGTCCATGACATTTTCGGACCCGAGATCGGCGGATCGATCATCGACTGGTCCGTTCCATTGGCGATTCTGTTCGCGATCCCGATCATGGTCCTGATCGGCGTCGTGATGGAGCGGGGGCTGATCAAGTACTTCTACAAGCGCCCGCACGCGGACCAGATCCTCGTGACGTTCGGCCTCGCCATCGTCCTCCAGGAAATCATCAAGTACTTCTTCGGCGCCAACCCGATCCCCACGCCTGCCCCCGATGCCTTCGTCGGATCTTTCAACTTCGGCGCGTTGATCGGCATGCCGGAGAGTGCGATCATCTATCCCTACTGGCGCCTCGTCTACTTCCTGTTCGCAGCGATCATCATCGGCGCGGTGTTTGCCTTCCTCCAGTTCACCACCTTCGGCATGGTCGTGCGCGCGGGCATGGCGGACCGGGAAACGGTGGAGCTTCTTGGCATCAACATCGACCGGCGTTTTACGATCATGTTTGGGATCGCGGCCGCTGTGGCTGGCCTTGCAGGTGTGATGTACACACCGATCAACTCTCCCAACTATCACATGGGCATGGACTTTCTGGTTCTGTCCTTCGTGGTTGTCGTGGTCGGCGGCATGGGATCCCTGCCGGGTGCCGTCGCCGCTGG
>JBCDHQ010000275.1:0-6178 GCA_038749815.1 Pseudomonadota bacterium
TGCATCGCTCGATGTGGATGCCATCGCCTTCGCGGGATCGGCGCCTGCGTTGCGCGCAGCACTCGCCGCCCGCCCGGGCGCGATCCGTCCGTTGATCGGAGATGTGATCGCGCCGGCCGGCTACACGACCGAACATGCCGTGTGCATCGACACGACTGCGGCTGGCGGCAACGCGACGCTCCTGGCGGAGGCGGAGGGTTAGCGGCTCTCGAAGGCCGTAAACGCGTCCGCCGCCGCCTGCGCCGCTGCTGCCAGAAGGGCGCGCCCGTGCTCGGGTCGGCCAAGGGCCGAGTGCGAGCCGACGCGACCGTCTGGAAAGGCAGCGCGATGCTCCGCCGGCGGACCATGGCGGTCGCCGGAATGCGCGGCGATGTAGTCCGGCGAGAGGGCGACCGGCGGAACCTCGGCCGCCGGATGCTCGACCGTGCGGCCGACCGCACGCGTGATCGCAATCTCCGAGGGCGTCGCGTGCATCCCCTCCCACGCGCCGTAGTGGTGTTTTCGGAGCTCCCCAACGGACGGGAAGTCCCACCAACTGCGGAGGCAGACCGTCCCGTCAGGCAACTGACCCGCCGCCGCCGCGAGTGGTGCAAGATTTGCACCATGCCCGTTCAGCACGAAAATCCGACGGAAGCCCTGCGCCACGAGACCTTGGAGGATCTCCGTCGCCATCGCCTCAAATAGGCCTGCGCTGAGCGACAGCGTGCCTGGGAACGCGGTGTTGAACGGCGCAGGCGTGTAGGCGAGCGGGGGGGCCACCAGCGCGCCCGTCAACCCGGCTGCACGGTCTGCAATCAGCGTCGCACAGAGCGTGTCGGTGCCGATCAGCCCCACCGGCCCATGCTGTTCGGTTGAACCCGTTGGCAGGAAAATGCCGGAACGCTCAGCCAGATAGGCCTCGACTTCGGGCCATGTGCGCTCCGACAGGTGCGGGGTCAGAGGCCCCACTTCGCTTTCGTTGCATCAAAAAAGCCCTGGGCCGTTTTGACCTTCACCCAGTTGTTCACATAGTTGATCCAGACTTGGTCGTTCTGGGGAAGCAGCATTGCGATGGGCGACGGCGCCCGCGGCTCAGCGCCTGCGACCTGAACGACGCCGAACTTGGATTTGAGCGTCGCGCCCTCGATGTTCGAGGTGATGAAGACATCGGCGCGACCGGCCAAAACCTCCTGAAAGCCGCGTGCCGGCGCCTCGACCACCTTGATCTCGGCCTCGGGGAACCACTCCTTCGCGAGCGCTTCGAAGGTCGTGCCGAGTGTCGTCGCGACTGTCACGCCGGCCTGATTGATGCTGTCATAGCCGTCGAACTGGTCCGCCTTGTCCGGGGTCGTGAACGGGAAAATCTCGACAGCAATGTAGCTTTCGGAGAAGCCTGCGACCTTCATCCGTGGCGGCGAGATCGAGGCGGAACCGGTCATGTGGTACTGCCCGGCCACCACGCCGTTGACGAGGGTCTTCCAGTCGGTGGGCACGAACTCCACCTCGACGCCGAGATCGCTTGCGAGCTCGGTCATCACGTCGATGTCGAAGCCCTCATAGGCGTTGGTCGCGGGGTTGCGAACGGTCATCGGGTTCCAGTCGCCGGTCGTTCCGACTTTCAGAAGCCCGTTGTCGAGGATTTCGTTCAACGCCGACTGCGCTGCGGCGGCGCCAGCCAGCCCGAGGCTCACCACCCCGGCCGCCATCACGGTCATCCAGTGTTTCATCTCTCTCGTCCCTGTCGTGTTGGTCATGTCCTGGGCAGGAGCGCACGAACGGCGCCTTTTTCACCCATCCCGCTTGATGTGACGCTGAAGCCCGCCCTACCGTCAAGCGCGGAAGTGCGTTGTCTGGAGGGCCCCTTGACCGAGCCGATGATCGAGATGCGGGGTGTGAACAAGTGGTTCGGCGATTTCCACGTGCTCCGCGACATCGATCTGACTGTGGCCGAGGGCGAGAAGGTCGTGATTTGCGGTCCCTCGGGCTCCGGCAAGTCGACGGTTGTCCGCCTGATCAGCCGCCTCGAAGTGCACGAGACGGGGACCATCCGGGTGTCGGGCGGCGATCCGTCGCAGGCCTCCGGGCGAGATGTCGGCATGGTGTTTCAGCAGTTCAATCTCTTCCCGCATCTCACCGTTCTGCAAAACCTCACGCTTGGCCCGCGGAAGGCGCTGAAGCTCAGCCGGGCGGAGGCGGAGGACCGCGCGCGCCGCTTCCTCGCGCGCGTCAAAATCCCGGAACAGGAGGGGAAGCGCCCGGGGCAACTCTCCGGCGGTCAGCAACAACGCGTGGCGATCGCGCGCGCGCTCTGCATGGAGCCCAAGGTGATGCTCTTTGACGAGCCGACCTCGGCGCTCGACCCGGAGATGATCGCCGAGGTCCTCGACGTGATGGTGGAGCTCGCAGAGGGCGGCATGACCATGGTCGTCGTCACCCACGAGATGGGCTTTGCCAGGAAAGTCGCCGACCGGATGGTCTTTATGGATCAGGGTGAGATCGTTGAGACCGGTCCACCCGCCGCGTTCTTCGAGCGTCCGAAATCGGAACGGTGCCGCACCTTCCTCGGCCAGATCCTGAGCCACTGATGCGCGCGATCCTCCTCCTTCTTCTCCTCGGCGGCTGCGCCTCCGGCACCAACTGGGGCTGGTACGTGATCGACCCGACGACACCGGCCGGATGGACAAACATCAAGTTCCTGGTGGGCGGCATGGGGGCCACGATCCAGCTCTCGCTGATTGCGGCCGCGCTCTCGATCACGCTCGGCCTGATCGTCGCCCTGCCCGCGCTGTCCGAGCGGCGCGCGCTGCGGATCGTGAACCGCGTCTACGTAGAGGTGATCCGTGCCATTCCGCTCCTGCCGATGCTCTTTTGGGTGTTCTACGGACTGCCGATCATCTTTCGCCAGATGGGGCTCACCGTGCCGATCGACCCGTTCTGGGGTGCGATCATCACCCTTGCAGTCTCCGACAGCGCGTTCACGGCCGAGATCTATCGCGCCGGCATCCAGTCGATTGCCCGCGGCCAGACCGAGGCCGCAAAGACCATTGGTCTGAGTTATGCACAGACGATGCGCTACGTCGTTTTGCCTCAGGCGGTTCGGCGGATCCTGCCGCCCCTGGCCAACCAATTCATCTACATCGTGAAAATGTCAGCCTTCGCGTCCGTGATCGGCATGCAGGAGCTGACGCGCCGCGCCAACGAACTGGTCGTGACCGAATACCGGCCGCTTGAGATCTACACTCTTCTGATCCTCGAGTACCTAGTCCTCGTTTTGATCATCAGCGCCGCGGTCCGGTGGCTCGAACGGCGGATGGGTGCGGACGAGCGCTAGCGGCCCTCGTAGCGCGCCGGTCGCTTCTCGAGAAAGGCCATCACGCCCTCAGTGAAGTCGCGCGTCTGGCCCGCTTGTCCCTGGAGCGCCGCCTCGAGGGCAAGCTGGTCCGGCAGACGGTTGTCAAAGCTCTCGCGCATCGCCTGCTTGATCAGCCGGTAGGCGGCTGTCGGGCCGCTGGCGAGATGCTCGGCTCGCATCATCACCCGGGAGGCGAAATCGGCATCGGGCACGGCCTCCCAGATCATGCCCCAGGCGTCCGCGTCGACGGCCGTCACCTTCTCGGCGAAGAGCGCGGCCCCCATTGCCTTGGCAAACCCAACCTGGCGCGGCAGCCAGTAGGAGCCCCCGGCGTCAGGCACCAGTCCGATCCGCGCAAAGGCCTGCGTGAAATAGGCCGAATGCGCCGCGATCACGACATCCGCAGCCAGCGCAAGGTTCGCGCCCGCCCCAGCGGCGGGACCGTTCACCGCGGCAATCGTCGGCACGGGACACTCATAGATCGACGTGAGGAGCGGCGTGTACTCCTCCCTCAGGGTCCGCTCGAGATCGATGTCGGCGCTCGTTGCGCGGTCGCCCAGATCCTGGCCCGAACAAAAGGCGCGACCGGCTCCGGTCAGAATGATGCAGCGCGCCGTGTCTCGGGCGCGTCGGATCGCATCGATCAGATCAAGCCGCATTTGACCGTTCAGACCGTTCATCACAGTGGGACGGTTGAGCGTGATCCGCACAATGCCCCCCTCTGGCTCATAGAGGATCGTCTCGTAGTCCATCCGTCACCTCCGCCCTGGCCCTCGAAGCCTAGCGGGGCCGCGCCCGCGACGGTAGCCCGAACGCGACGTCAGCCGGGCGGGTCGCTCAGGAGCCGCTCCACACGGGCGGCCTCCGCGGGCGAGAGCTCTTCAGGCTGTGGATCCGCGCGCCGGCGGCGGATCAATGTGGCCGCGCCGATGAGACCCATCAGCAAAAAGGTCGGCGCCGTGAGCCAGAGGGCAATCGTCGCGCCCCGCATGGGCGGCGACATCAGCACATAATCACCGTAGCGGGCCTGGAAGAAGTGCAGCACCTCGGTGTCGGTGTCGCCCGCGAGCAAGCGCTCGCGCACCACAGCGCGCGCATCCCGCGCCCAGTCGGCGTTCGATGAGGCGATGGACTCGCTGCGGCACCGCACACATCGGAGCGCATCATAGAGCGCCATCGCACGCGTGTTGAGGAGTGGGTCCGCCATCTTGTCATCCGGCCCGAGCGCAGCGACGGCCGGCAGGGCGAGCGCGAGCCAGAGGAGGAGGACGCGGATCATTCCGCAGGCACCGGTTCGGGACGGCGGCGCAGTGCCGGCGCGCCAAGCCGGTAGCGCCGATCGCTGAGCGACACGAACCCTCCGACGGCCATCATGATCATCGACCCCCAGAGCCAGTTCGCCATCGGCTTGATGTAGCTCTGCACGGCCCACCCTCCGTCGCGCCTCTCACCGATCACCACATAGACGTCGCGCAAAAACCCGCTCGAGAGCCCCGCTTCCGTCGTCGGCATGCGGGCGACCGGGTACCACCGCCGCTCCGGCGTCAGAGTGGAGATGAACCGGCCGTCCTGTTCCAGCGTGATCGTCGCCATCTCGGAGCGGTAGTTGGGCCCCGCGACCTGCTCCACTCGCTCGAGCGTTAGGGTGTAGGACCCGACCGCGTAGCTGTCGCCCGGGCGGACGAGGCGGAGGTCCTCAACTTCCCACGCGGTGATCGCCGCGATGGCAAAAATCAGGAACCCGAGACCTGCATGCGATATGAGCTTGCCCCACTCCGCCCGGGGCAGGTTTGCCGCCCGACGCAGGTTTTCCCGCACGCCCGCACGCCCGACCTTCACCCGATCGCCAAGATCTGCAAGGGCGCCGAGCACCACCCAGGCCGCGAGCACCGCGCCGATCGGCGCGAGGAACCGGCCGCCCGTCTGCATCGACCAGACCAGTGCCCCGAGGGCGACCGAGAGGGCAAAGGGACCCCAGAGGACGCGCACCAGCCGACCGCCCCCCCCTCGTTTCCAGGGCAGCATGGCACCGAAGGGTAGGATCATCGCCAGGACGATCATAAAGGGCGTGAAGGTCAGATCGAAGAAGGGCGGGCCGACCGACACCTTCTGCCCAAACGCGATCTCCGCGAAGAGGGGCCAGAGCGTGCCGACACAGACCACGCCGCAAGCGCCGACCAGGAGGACATTGTTCATCACGAGCGCGCTCTCTCGGCTGACCGTTCCGAAGACGGCACTCGTCCGCAGGGCGCCGGCCCGCGCCGCGTAGAGCGCCAGCGCGCCGCCCGTGAACACCGCCAGGATCCCGAGGATCACAACGCCGCGTGTCGGGTCCGACGCGAACGCGTGCACGCTGGTGATCACACCAGAGCGCACGATGAACGTGCCGATCAGCGAAAAGGAAAAAGCGAGGATCGCCAGGAGGATGGTCCAGCTCTTCAACGCTTCGCGTTTCTCCACGACAATGGCCGAGTGGAGGAGTGCCGCAGCAATCAGCCAGGGCATGAAGGATGCGTTTTCAACCGGGTCCCAGAACCACCATCCGCCCCAGCCGAGCTCATAATAGGCCCACCAGGAGCCGAGGCCGATCCCAATCGACAGAAACACCCACGCCGCGAGCGCCCAGGGGCGCACCCAGCGGGCCCAGGCGGCGTCAATCCGACCTTCGATCAGAGCCGCGACGGCAAAGGAGAACGCCATCGAGAGGCCAACATACCCGAGATAGAGGAACGGCGGATGGAACGCGAGACCCGGGTCCTGGAGCAGCGGATTGAGGTCGCGCCCATCGAAGGGGGGCAGCTCGAGCCGCAGGAACGGGTTCGAGGTCACCAGCAGGAACGCAAGGAA
>JBCDHQ010000276.1:0-6157 GCA_038749815.1 Pseudomonadota bacterium
GCGGCCGTCGCCGCGGGGCTGCCGCGAGAGGCGCGAGGGGGTATGGCATGAGAGACGCGAACCACACGCTTCGCCTTGCGGACGCGCTGCCGGTCTACGTCCGCATCGGCCTTCTCTCCTTTGGCGGGCCCGCGGCCCAGATGGCCCTGATGCAGGACGAGATTGTGGCTCGGCGCGGCTGGGTCGACGGCGGCGCCTTCCAGCGGGGTCTCAACGTCGCAATGCTCTTGCCCGGACCGGAGGCACAGCAGCTTGCCACCTGGCTCGGCTGGCGGCTTCACGGCGTTGCCGGCGGTCTGGCCGCGGGTCTTGCCTTCATCCTCCCGGGGGCGGGGCTGATGATCCTGCTGGCCTGGATCGCTGCGCGCTACGGCGACGTGGGACTTGTCGGCGCGGTCTTTTACGGCGTCCAGCCGGCCGTCCTGATCCTCGTTGCCCGTGCGCTCCGCGCGCTTGCCGGGCGCGCGGTCAGCACGCCGCTCCATTGGGCGCTTGCCGGCGCCGCCTTTGTCGGGATCTGGGCGCTTGGCCTGCCCTTTCCCCTGATTGTCGCCGCAGCCGGTGCGGCGGGGATCCTGCTCCTGCCCAACACGGGCGAGAGCGGGCCGGGCGCGAGCGGCTTGGCGTGGGGCGGACCGCTCCGCATCATTGTCGTCAGTCTCGGGCTGATCGTGGGCGTTGCCCTCGCCGTGGAGCTTGTCTTCGGGGCGGAGCCATTCCGAGATGTCGCGGCCCTTTTCACCACAGCGGCCTTCGTCTCTTTCGGCGGCGCCTACGCCCTGCTGCCCTACGTGGCGGAGCGCGCCGTCGAGACCTACGGATGGCTCACGGCCGCAGAAATGCTGAACGGTCTCGCCATCGCGGAGGCCACGCCCGGGCCGCTGATCCTCGTCAACGTCTATTCGGGCTTTTACGCCGGACACAGCGCAGGGTGGGGCGCACTCACCGCCGCGCTCGCCTGCTTCTACACCTTCGCACCGAGCTTCATGCTGATCCTCGCGGCAGCCCCCTATGTCGAGGCGATGCAGTCCGTCCGCTGGATCCGGCGCGCGCTTGCGGGCGTTTCAGCCGCAGTGGTCGGCGTGATCCTGAACCTCACCGTCTATCTCGGCGAGGCGGCGCTCTTCCCCGACGGGCTGACGGCGGCGCCCGCTTGGCCCAAGCTTGCGCTGCTCGTCGCGCTCGTCGCGCTCTCCTTTGTGGTGCGGCTCGGGATGATGCAGCTCGTGTGCATCGGCGCCGCGGCGGGGCTCGCGCTCCACGCCGCGGGGCTGATCTGAGCTCAGCTCTTGGGCGCGAAGGCCATCTCCGCGCCCCAAAGCTCCTGAACCCGCGCATCGCGGCGGCACCCTTTGCGGTAGACCGAGTATCGGAGCGGGTTCTTGGCGTAGAAGTCCTGGTGGTAAGCCTCGGCCACGTAGAACGGGCCGGCATCCACGATCTCGGTCACAATCGCCTGGCCGAGCGCCTCCGCCGCGGCGGCTTTCGAGGCCTCCGCCGCGGCCCGCTCTTCGGGCGTGGCTACGTAGAGCTCGGTCCGGTAGCTTTCCCCACGGTCGCAAAACTGGCCGCCCGCATCGGTTGGGTCGACGCTCCGCCAAAAGAGGTGGAGCAGCGTCTCGTAGGAGACGATGTCGGCATCATAGGTGATCTGCACGGCTTCGGCATGGCCGGTGCCGCCTTGGACGACCTCGCGGTAGGTCGGGTTCTCCGTCCGGCCGCCGATATAGCCCGACACGGTTTCGACAACGCCCTCGACCCGGTCGAAATCGCTCTCGACGCACCAAAAGCAGCCGCCAGCGAAGATCGTGGTCTTCAGGGACTCCGCCGCGGCAAGAGCCGGGGCGAGGGCCAGCGCGAGGGTCAGCCATTTCAACATGTGCACACTCCATTTGCGTCGGCACCATGCTGAGGATCGACGCGATCCGCGCAAGATCGCGGCCCCCGCTCTCACGCAGTTGTCAGGCGGGCGGATCGGGGCGTGTGGTAGGTGCGCCCGGCGGATGCAACAGAGGGAGGCTCTCATGCGTGCAATTTTGGTGGGTGCACTTGTGCTGACGGCGACGACGGCAGCGGCCGGGCCGCTGACGGAACGGGACGGCTGGGTCATGATGCCAACCGACAAGACCTACGACGCGCTCCTCGAAGGCACGCTCGAGGCCGTTGCGGCGAACAAGATGGGGGTTGTGACGCAAGCCGGACCGACCGCGATGGCCGCACAGCGTGGGTTTACAATCCCGGGCAACCGGGTGATCGGCGTCTTCCGGAACGACTTCGCAGTGTCCGTCATCGGGCTTTCGACGGCCGCGATGATCGAAGCGCCGATCCGGATGTATGTGACCGAGAATGAGGACGGGACCGCCACGCTCTCCTACAAGACGCCAAGCTTCGTCTTCGGGCCCTACATGGAGGAAGGCGGCGCTGAGCTTGAGGCCATCGCGGCGGAGCTCGACGGCATCTTCCAGACCATCGCCGACACGGCCGTGGAGTGATCGGACTTGCCACTCAGCCCCGCGGGCGCCAGTCTGCGGGGCATGGCTGGTATTGGACACAACAAAGGCCCCTCGATTGAGCCTGGCGCGTCTTGGCGCCGCTACGCTTGGGGTCGGGCGCGCGCCTCGCTCATTGGCGCGCGACTGCCGATCGAGATCCTGCGGCTCCGCGTGGCACGGGCCGAGGCGCTCGGTCTGGCCTATCCCACCTATGCACGGGTGCTGATGGGGTCGGGTCGCGATATCGTCGGGTTTCTCTTCACCTGCGACGCGCTCGGCCTCCGGCTTCAACGGCGCCTTGAGATCCCAGAGGCCGTGCGGGACAAACTCGCAGGCGTCGTCGGCGCCGATCTCCTCGCCTTCGCTCCGGAGGGCGAGGATCCGGGGCTCTTCCGGCAAGAGTTGACGGAGGTCTCCGGCCTCGCCATCAGCGCCAGCGGCCCGACACCGCAGGCGGAGGCGCCGCCACGCAGGATCGGCGCGGCCGTCCGCACAGTGCTGGCCGAGGCTGGACTGCCGGGGAAAGGCGTTGTGCTGATCGGCGCTCGGACGGCGGAGGAGGCGTGGGTCACACCGGGCCGTCTCGGCAGTTTTCTGGCGGCGCGAGACTACTTTAGCAGCTCGGAACCGGCGCGGTCATAAACCGCTCGTTCCGGTCGATGCGGCCGGTCGCGACAAACCCCAACCGCTCATAGAATGCGCGCGCATTTGGACCGTCGACTTCCACATGGAGGGCAAGGGTCGGCCGGCGCCAGACCCGCGCCTGCGCGAAAGCAATGGCGATGGCCTCGGTTCCGTAGCCCGTGCGCTGGTGCTTTGCGTCGATCATCAACCGCCAGAGATAGGCCCAGTTCTCAGGATCTCCGGGCTCCGCCGGCTCACCGAGCGCGCTGACATCGATCATCGCCATCATCCCGACCGGTGTCCCACCCGCCGCGAGACCGCGCACCCAAGTCCCCGGCTCATAGTGCGCCTGAGCGACCGTCACTGCGTTCGGCGCGACGAGCTTCTCCTGGCCCGGCGCAAGCGCCAGATCCAGGTAGTCGCGCAGATTGGCGCGCGTGATCTCGACCGCCTCGAGCATCACCGGCGGTTGCGCGCGGCGAGGAGCCGCAGGCGGAGCGCGTTCAGTTTGATGAACCCAGCCGCATCGGCCTGATCGTAGGCGCCGGCATCCTCCTCAAAGGTCACATGCGCCTCGGAGTAGAGGCTGTTGTCCGACCACCGCCCGATCACGCCTGCGCGCCCTTTGAAGAGCTTAAGGCGCACGGTGCCCGAGACATGGGTCTGGCTGTGGTCGATGGCGGCCTGCAGCATCTCGCGCTCGGGCGAATACCAGAAGCCGTTGTAGATGAGCTCCGCGTAGCGTGGCATCAGATCGTCTTTGAGATGCGCCGCACCGCGATCGAGCGTGATTGATTCGATGCCCCGATGCGCCTCCAGAAGGATCGTGCCGCCCGGTGTCTCGTAAATCCCCCGCGACTTCATCCCGACGAACCGGCCCTCGACCAGATCGAGGCGGCCGATCCCGTGTCGCCCGCCCATCTCGTTGAGCCGTGTCAGAAGCGTTGCGGGCGACAGGGCCTCGCCGTTCACGGCCACTGCATCGCCCCGCTCGAACGTGACCTCGATGATCTCGGCGCTGTCCGGCGCGGCCTCCGGATCGACCGTCCGCTGATAGACATAGTCGGGCGCCGGCTCAGCCGGATCCTCCAGCACTTTCCCTTCGGAGGAGGTGTGGAGGAGGTTCGCATCGATCGAAAACGGTGCTTCGTTCCGCTTGTCCCTCGCGATCGGGATCTGGTTCGCCTCGGCAAACTCGAGAAGCTTCGTGCGCGAGGTCAGATCCCACTCCCGCCACGGGGCGATCACCCGGATGTCGGGCTTGATCGCATAGGCCGAAAGCTCGAACCGAACCTGGTCGTTGCCCTTGCCCGTCGCCCCATGGGCCACCGCGTCGGCGCCGGTCTCATCCGCGATCTCGATCAAGTGTTTTGAGATCAGCGGCCGCGCGATCGACGTCCCAAGCAGGTAGAGACCTTCGTAGACCGCGTTCGCGCGGAACATCGGGAACACAAAGTCGCGGACGAACTCCTCTCGGACATCGCGGATGTAGATGTTGTCCGGGGCGATGCCCAAGAGCTCCGCCTTTGCGCGGGCGGGCTCCAACTCCTCACCCTGGCCGAGATCGGCTGTGAACGTGACGACTTCGGCGTCGTATTCGGTCTGCAACCATTTCAGAATGATCGACGTGTCGAGACCGCCCGAATAGGCGAGAACGACCTTTTGCGGCTTCGGCATCGCGGGGCTCCGTCTGCGAGACGGACCGTCGGTACTGGGTTTTCACAGGCGCCGCAAGACAAGGGGGCGGAGCCGGTGCGCGTGCCAACTCACCAGTCCGCCCCCAGGGACGAAGTTAACAGAGAGTGACAATACACTCCGGCTCCACCCCCCTCCTAAAGTCCGGCGAAACGCACCGGTTCAATAACTCGTTTACCGCCCTATACACTGGCGGAGAGCGCCCAGTCCGGCCGCGGCCGGATGGCTGTCCAAGCGCTCAGAATATCAGATCAGGTTAACGCGCTCGCGAGCACGCAACTGTGGGGTTGATCACACTTTGGGTCACAGGACGGATTAACGAGCGACCGCGGCAATCAGGGATTCGGGCTGGCACAGGCCCGTGTAGACGGGCCAGGGGGCGGTTTGGATTGCCAAATGACCGTCGATCAGCGCCTCACACTCCGCCAAACTGGCCACTTCGACGCGTTCCTCCGTCAGCGGGGCGCACACGGCCCCGTTGTGGTCGCAACCGGCGATAAGAATAATGAACGCGCTGAGCATCGGGCTTCTCCGTAACGCGTAGAGACTGACCCGATTCTCCCCGCGAAAAAGTTAACAAAGCCACGCCTATTGGTTAAATTTGGCTATGTGACGGAGTGCATATGTCCCTCGGGCGGCGGCCGGATGGCAAAAGCGTGGCGGCGCCGGGGGCTTCCCATTCTCCCGTTGCGTGGATCTTATGGATCCGGGAGGACGATGATGGACCCGTTTCGCTTTGAGACCGCGCCCGCACTCCGGATGGGGGCGGGTCTGGGTGCGTTCCCCGATGCAGATCTCGTTGAGACGCTGGGACCGAGGATCCTGTTCGTCACCGATCGGGACCTCATCGGACTTGGGCTGGCGGCGCCAGCGCTCGAGGCGATCAGGCGACGGGCGCAGGTCCTTGTCTTTGATGCCGTCGAGGCCGACCCATCCCGCGAGACGCTCGACGCCGCAATTGCTGCCGGCCGGGCAGGTGCGGCCACGGGCGTGATCGGCTTCGGGGGTGGGTCGCCGATGGATGTGGCCAAGCTTGCGGCCCTGCGCCTCCGGAGCGACGACTTTCTGGATGACATCTGGGGCGTCGACAAAGCGCGCGGGCCGCGGCTGCCGCTCGTGCTCGTGCCAACCACCGCAGGGACCGGCTCGGAGGTCACGCCGGTGAGCATCATTACCGTCGGCCGCGCGGAGAAGCGCGGCGTGGTCTCGCGGCACCTCTTGCCCAACCTTGCCATCTTGGATCCGGATCTGACGCTCGGCCTGCCGGCCGCTGTGACCGCAGCGACCGGCATCGATGCGATGGTCCATGCGATTGAGGCCTATACGTCCGCCTCGGCCAACAACAA
>JBCDHQ010000277.1:0-6135 GCA_038749815.1 Pseudomonadota bacterium
ATGCGATTGAATCGGGCGGATTGAGCGGCGGTCGGCTCGGGCGTCAGCGTGATGAGGATCAAGCTCAGGATGGCGACGACACTCCACCCCGAGGATGCGGCATGGCGCATCCACCCTCCAAGTCTTGTGCCCATCCCTGCCCGCGCCCCTCTCACTTGTGCGGCGCCCGGATCTCAAGAAGTCAGGTTCGCCGCCAGTCGGATCAGATCATTGTACGTTGCAAAGAGCATGAGGAGGAGAACCATTGCAAGTCCGACCGGCATCACGACGTCAAGGAGACGATCCGGAGGCGGGCGACCTACCACGGCCTCATAGGCGATGAAGACCAGCCGGCCGCCATCGAGGATCGGGATCGGGAAGAGGTTCAAGAAGCCGATGCTGACCGAAATCACGCCGACGAACTGAACGAAGTCGATCACCCCGAGTTTCGCCTGCTCACCCGAGAGTTGAGCGATGCCAATCGGTCCCTGAATGTTGTCGAGCCCGAGATTGCCGAGGAAGAGGTGTTTTATGGCCTTTCCGGAGACAGAGATCACCTGCCAGACACCTGTGACCCCGAGGCGGATGGCCTCAACCGGACCGGGCGTGGTGAGGGCCGGCGTGATCGTGCGGTCCATTCCGACACCGATCCGGTAGCGCTTCTCGAACCCGTCGACCGTCTCGGTGTCGACCACTTCTGGCGCAAGGGTGATGGCCGTCTCCCGCCCGTCCCGCAAGATGCCGAGCGCGAGCGGATTGCCCTCCGACGTCTCGACGGCTTCGAGAAGCTCTCGGAAGGACATGATTGGTGTCCCGTTGACCGACTGGATCAGATCATCCGGCTGGATCCCTGCCCGGCTGGCCGCGCTGAACGGTTGGATGAAGGCCACAACCGGCGCCAGCGGATACGGAGAGCGGACCTCCATCTCCCGCCCATCGCGCAAGATGTCGAGGGTGACGGGCGCCGGGGTCTCCATGTTTCGAACGGCCTGCGAGAACCCGCTCATCGAGGCAACGGCGACGCCGTTCACCGCCAGGATTTCGTCCCCAAGCTCCAGCTCGTTCGGTTGGCCCGGCACCTCGACGAGCTCACCCACACGAAGCGGTTGCGCCTCGATCCCGCTCCAAAGCGCGACGCCCGCGAAGAGGATGGCGGCGAGAACAAAGTTGAAGAAGGGGCCGGCGAAAATCGTTGCAGCACGTCCCGCAACGCTCGCCCGGTCGAAGGACTTCTCGCGCAGCTCCTCCGGGATCGCCTCGATTTCGGCGCGCTCCTCGCGGGCGGCGGCCGTCTCAGTGCTGCTTTCCTCCCCGTCGACCTCGTCCTTTTTGTGGATGCCATCGGCCTCCCCCAGGAAGAGCACCATGCCCCCGAGAGGGATGGCTGCGACCTGCCAGACAGTGCCGTGGCGGTCGGTGCGCGCGATCAAGGCCGGGCCGAACCCGATCGAGAACTTGCGCGCATGGATCCCGGCCATCCGCCCGACCAGCAAATGCCCAAGCTCGTGCACGAAGACGACGATGGAGATCGCAATGATGAAGGGGATCACGACCGACAGGAGCCCGCCCACCATCGGAATGCTGGCAATCAAGTCCACGTCTCTATCCCCCGGTTCGTTCGGTCATGGTCTCTGCGAACCGCAGCCCCTCGTGTCGCGCGCGCTGATCAATGTCGAGCACAGTGTCGAGGCCATAGCTGTCCCCAACAGAGCGAGCATCCGCCTCAAGCATTGCGAGAACATGAGCAACGAGTGCCGCAATGTCCAGAAAACCGATCCGTTTTGCCAAAAATTCGTCGAGCGCGACCTCCTTCGCCGCGTTCAGAACCGCGCCCGAAAGCCCACCAGCCGCGAGCGCACGCCGCGCAAGCCCAAGCGACGGGAAACGCTCGCGGTCCTCGGCTTCAAAATCGAGACGCGCGAGCCGGGCGAAATCCAGCCGCTCCACAGGCAGGGGCGCGCGCTCCGGCCAGTTGAGCGCGTAGCCGATGGCGCCGCGCATGTCCGGTGGTCCGAGCTGGGCAATGATCGAGCCATCGGAGAAGCCCACCATGGAGTGGACAATCGACTGGGGGTGGACAACGACCTCGATTGCCTCGGCTCGGACACCGAAGAGGACATGCGCTTCGATGAGTTCGAGCGCCTTGTTGAACATCGTGGCGCTGTCGATCGAGATCCGCTGACCCATGGTCCAATTGGGATGGGCACAGGCCTCCGCCGGAGTGACGTTGCGCATCCGCTCGCGGCTCCAGGTCCGGAACGGGCCGCCTGAGGCGGTCAGCAGAATGCGCTCCACCCTGCGGGGATCCTCGGCGCCGATCGCCTGGAACACTGCGGAATGCTCGCTGTCGACAGGCAGGAGGCGCGTGCCATGCGAGGCGCAGGTGGCCAGGAGGAGTGCGCCGGCGCAAACGAGGCTCTCCTTGTTGGCGAGGGCGAGGGTCGTTCCGTGACGCGCGGCCGCGAGGGTCGGCGCAAGACCCGCGGCGCCTACGATGGCGGACATGACCCAGTCCGCGGGCATCTCCGCGGCGTCGATCAGGGCCGCGGGCCCGGCCATCGCAACAGTCTCCGTGCCGGCGAGGGCGGCCCGCAGGTCCGACAGCCGCCCCGGATCCGCGGTGACGGCCACACGCGCCCGAAGCGTTCGCGCCTGTTCCGCCAAAAGGCCGATGTTGCTCGACCCGGTCAGAGCCACGGTGTCGTAGGTGTCCGCACCGCCTTGGCGCAGAACCAGATCGACCGTGTTGACCCCGATGGAGCCGGTCGACCCGAAAATGGATATGCGCCGCATGCTGCTCCCTTAGGTTGTCACGAGGGCCAGCCGATCAAGACAGGCAACCATCAAGAGCCCGCCCAAAAGCCCGTCAAACCGGTCGAGGAGGCCGCCATGGCCCGGGATCAGCCGACTTGAATCCTTCACGCCAAAGTGGCGCTTGAGCGCGCTTTCGAGGAGGTCGCCCATCTGGCTCGCGAGCGCGACGACGAGGCTGATCAAAATGATCGCCTTCTGACTTGCCCCCCAGCCCCCGAGCGAAAAGGCAAGCCCGACCAGCGCAGCGAGGACGAGGCCTCCGATCACGCCGGCCCAGGTTTTCGACGGGCTGATCCGCGGTGCAAGCTTGGGCCCGCCGAACGTGCGGCCGGCAAAATACCCGCCCACATCGACGGCGACCACGACCAGGATCAGCCAGAGCACGGCGACGACGCCGGTGTCGGGCGCGCGCCGGAGATCGACCAGAACCGCCAAGCCGAAGGCAATGTAGAAGAGGGCGGGCGCCATCCAACGCCAGGTCGGTCGTTCGACGACGGCGAGCGCCGCGATGCCGGCCGCGAGGGGGACCACCGCCCACCAAAGCGTCGCCACCCCGGTCACGACCACCGCCGCGGCGCCGGCCCCCATCATCACCCAAAGTGCGGGCTCTCGCAGGCTTGCACTGCCGAGAACAATCCGCCGGAACTCCCAAAGCATCACACAGGTTGCAAAGCCACAGAGGAGCACGGCGAAGAAGATGTCCTTCCAGAATGCCAGGAAGGCGAGGAGCACAAGCACAGCAGCCGACAGGATGCGGACGCCGAGATCGGCGAACCGGATCCCCGGTGGGGTCATGCGGTCGTCACGGCCCCGTAGCGTCTCTCGCGCCGGCTGTAGGCCTCGATGCATTCGGCAAAAAGCTCCGGCGTAAAGTCCGGCCAGCAGACATCTGGGAAATCATATTCAGCATAGGCCGCCTGCCAGAGCAAGAAGTTCGAGATCCGAACCTCGCCGCTCGTGCGGATCACCAGATCGACATCCGGCAGATCGCCGGTGTCGAGATAGCCGCCAAAGCCCGGCTCATCAAGCGTGGCCGGATCAATCCGTCCGGCGGCGATCTCCTCTGCAATCCTGGTGGCGGCACGGATGATCTCGTTCCGGCCGCCATAATCGATCGCGACTGTGAGGTGAAACTTGGTGTTGTGTGCTGTCAGATCCTCGAGCTGCGCCATCATGCCGAGAAGATCCGCACTCAGCCGGTCGCGCTTGCCGATGAAGCGCACCCGAACATCGGTCTCGGCGAGCTTCGAGCTCTCCTTCCTGAGATACCAGCGGAAGAGGCGCATCAGGCCTTCGACTTCGCTGGCCGACCGCTTCCAGTTCTCAGTGGAAAATGCGTAGAGCGTCAGGTGCGAGACGCCGAGATCCGGGCAGGCCTTGACCACATCGCGCAGGGCCTCAACACCCCTCTTGTGCCCGGACAAACGCGGCAGACCGCGCCGCACCGCCCACCGGCCGTTCCCGTCCATGATGATGGCCACATGGGACGGATTTGGACGCCGGTGCAGCGCGCGGGTATTGGGCATCCTAGGCTCCCGTTTCGGGCGATGAGGCCGTCAGACCTGCATGATTTCGTCTTGCTTCGTCGTCAAGGCCGCATCCACCCGTTTGATCGCCGCGTCCGTCAGGTCCTGGATTTCGACCTCCCAGATCTTCTGGTCGTCCTCGCTCATCCCGTCGGCCTTCGCCTTCTTGAGCTGATCCATCCCGTCGCGGCGAACATTGCGGATGGCAACGCGCGCTTGCTCGGCGTATTGGCCGGCAACTTTGGCCAATTCGCGGCGCCTTTCCTCATTCAGTTCGGGGATCGGCAGGCGCAAGATGGTGCCATCCATCTGCGGATTGATGCCGAGGCCCGAATTTCGGATCGCCTTATCAACGGCATTCACCAGGCTCTTGTCCCAAACGTTGACCACCACAAGCCGCGGCTCGGGCACGTTGATCGTGCCGCACTGGTTGATCGGCATGCTGGAGCCGTAGGCGTCGACCATAACGGGATCGAGCATCGAGGCCGAAGCGCGGCCGGTGCGCAGCGATGCGAACTCCATCTTCAGCGCGTTGAGTGCGCCATCCATCCGTTTTGACAGGTCGTCTGTGTCAATCTCGATATCGTCGGACATGGGTCTTCCCTCCTCGCCGCGCCGCACTTAAGGCGGTCGTCAGCCCTTGTCGACCACGGTGAACACCCCTGCACCGTTGACAACCCCGGCGAGCCCGTTGGGCTCATCAAGGGAAAACACCACGATCGGCAGGCCGTTCTCGCGCGCGAGCGCGATCGCTGAGGCGTCCATGACGCGCAGGTTCTTCTGCAGAACCTGGTCATAGGTGATCCGCGGGTAGAAGACGGCGTCGGGGTTGGACTTCGGGTCGCTGTCATAGACACCCTGGACCTGGGTGCCCTTGAAAATCGCCTCACACGACATCTCCGAGGCGCGGAGCGTCGCGGCGGTGTCGGTGGTGAAGTAGGGATTGCCGGTGCCGGCGGCGAAGATGCAGACCCGCCCCTTCTCGAGGTGGCGCACGGCGCGGCGGCGGATATAGGGCTCGCAGACCTGGTCCATCGGGATCGCGGAGATCACGCGGGTGTGGATGCCAATGCCCTCGAGCGCGGACTGCATGGCGAGCGCGTTCATCACGGTGGCGAGCATCCCCATGTAGTCGGCGGTCGTCCGCTCCATCCCTTGGGCGGAGCCTTGGAGGCCCCGGAAGATGTTGCCGCCCCCGATGACCATGCAGACCTCGACGCCGAGGGCGTGAACCTTGCCGACCTCCTCGGCGATGCGCGCAACCGTCGGTGGGTGCAGACCGTAATTCTGGGGGCCCATCAACGCTTCACCGGAAATTTTCAGGAGGACGCGCGCGTAGCGCGGGCGGGGCCCGCTGCTGTCGGATCCCTCAAGTGGCATGAAAACCGCTCCGTCTTGGTTGTGCGCAAAATGTCGGAAAGGCTGCTCTGTTGCAACGCGAAAGAGGGCCGCAGGAAACCGATCGGCAACCCGATCCTCGACATAGACGCTATCAGGGGTGCAATCGCCTGCGGGACCACGTAGATTTAGGGGTATGAGAGATATGGCGACGACACCGACTCACCTCAGCTTGCTCACCGGTGCGGCGTTGTTGGCGAGCGTGGCGATGGCCCAACAGGTCGTTCTGACCTCCGAGGGCGGGGAGCTGGAGCTGACCGGGCGGCTGATCAGCTTTGAGAACGGATCCTATCAGCTCGAGACCTCCATCGGTCCGATCGAGGTCAGTGCCGACGGTGTGACCTGCACTGGCGATGCCTGCCCGGAGCTCGAGCGCGTCGACCTTTTGGTCAACGCGCGGATCGGCGCGACCGTTGAG
>JBCDHQ010000278.1:0-6093 GCA_038749815.1 Pseudomonadota bacterium
CTCCGGTTTGGTGGTCCGAGCGTGAGCGAAACACCCGATCCCATCCCGAACTCGGCCGTTAAGCGCCACAGCGCCGATGGTACTGCGTCTCAAGACGTGGGAGAGTAGGTCGCCGCCAAACCAGACAAACACACAAACTCTATAGATGTCAAAATGATCCCGCGGAACGACAATATGTGGGGGGAGTGCCGATGACCCTCATGAGCAGCTCCGGCTCCGCGAAGCAGACAGCCGTCATCGACGCGTTGGAGCGCGAGCTGACGGAGATGATCACGGCCCTCACTGAGGCTTTGAAGGCCGACGTGAAGTGTCTGCCGACTGACGCGATCGACGCCTTTTCGCGCAGTGCAACGCTCTTCCGCCACCGATTGCTGATGCAGTTGCAGGGCACGAACTCGGCGATGACGGCGCGCACAGTCGCACGTCAGGCGGCGGACATCCCCCAGTTTGCCGGCGATTTTGAGCAGATGCGGCTCCAAGAGCTGCAGGCCAAAGCCAAACACTGGGAGAGTCGGTTTCAGGCAATCCGCGCTTGCATGACCAGAATTCGGACCTCTGAGCCGCAGGGCCTCTTCCCGGACGACTTGCCGGACGACAACTTGACCAAGCGACTGATCGAGCGCTTGTCGGATGTGGTCCTCATGCTCGATTTTTATGCCAACAACCAACCGCAGCATCCCGACATGGCGGAGTATGGCAGCTATTCCGACGTCCGCCTCTCTCCCGTTGCCTTTGGGGAGTACGTGCATGCGGCCTACCGGATCATGCTCGCCCTCCGGGGAGAGCGGCACATCAAGTTTCTGGACGTGGGCTGCGGCGGCGGCGTCAAGGTTCTGTCCGCGGCGCATTTCTTCCGCCGATCCGACGGAATTGAGCTTGATCCAGGATATGCGGACGCGGCTCGAACGCTCTTTGACGCGTTCCCGCAAGAAGGCTGCCGTGTCTTTGAGGAGGATGCGCTCGGATCGGAGCGCTATGGTGAGTACGACGTGATCTACTTCTTCCAGCCGATGCAGGATTCGGAGAAGCTCACGGCGCTCGAGGACCGGATCGTCGAGATGGCACGGCCGGGTACGTTGTTGATTGCGCCCTATCCCGGGTTTCGCGAGCGGATTGAGGAGCTGAACACCGCCTCTGTTGCGGGTCGGATCTACATCAAAGGTTGGACGCAGGACGAGGCCGACACGCTCCGCGCGAGGGCGGAGCTGATTGGCCCCGACACCCGCGCCCGCTCACTGAAGACGCCGTGGGAAACGGTGTGGCAGCCGCTGATCGACGCCTGTCTTGACCGCGGCTATGCGCCCTGATCAGTGATCCTTGGGCTGCGCCTCGAACGCGGCCTGTGCCTCGGCGCTCGCCTCCGTCTGATACGTCTCGCGCCACTCCTGATAGGGCATGCCATAGACCACCTCGCGGGCATCGTCCTTGCTCATCTCAATGCCCCGCTCGGCCGCAGCCTCTTGCATCCAGCGGCTGAGACAGTTCCGGCAGAACCCGGTGAGGTTCATCATGTCGATGTTCTGCACATCCGTCCGCGTCCGAAGATGATCGCGAAGGCGCCGAAACGCCGCCGCCTCAAGTTCCGTCATATCAGTCATGTCCCAGTCCCCCTCGCTCAAGGAGCGGTGCGAGATGCTGTGCAAGACGCGCCGCCCAGGCTGCCTGCCCCTCTTCCCCCGATATCAGGTCGTTGCGCACTTCGATCAAGATGTGCGGCAGGCCGCGCGCCGTCCCATGCTGGTACATGCTGTCGCCCCGGAGCTGACCGGAATAGGGCTCGTTGTCACCCACGCAGAGGTCGGGCTCCTGCGAGAGCGATTGGACGAGCGGTCGCGCCAGCCGGCCGTCTCGATCCCAGAGAAGGCCGACATGCCACGGGCGCGGCGGCCGTCCCCGGAGTTGCGGCGTGAAGGAGTGGATCGAGACAAGCCGCGGCTCAACCTTTGCGGTGAGCATGGCGTCAATCTGATCGGTGATCGCCCTGTGATAGGGTCGGTGGAAGAGGGCGCGCCTGCGTTCGATCTCCGCCTCATCCACTGCTCTGTTGGCGGGTATGATCGAGCCATCGTAGAGGCGCATCACCAGGGTCGGGTCATCTTCGCCTCGGTTCGGGTCGATCACGAGGCGCGAAAAACGGCTGAGAACGAGGGGCGCGTCGAGCAGATCGGCCAGTCGGCGTGCGACGCCCGCAGCCCCGACATCGTAGGCGATGTGGCGCGCCATATCGGCCGCCGAGAGGCCAAGATCTCCGCCCGCGACGATCTCGGGCACGCGGTTCGAGGCGTGATCGCAGAGGATGAGGGCCGGTCCCGAGCGATCGCGGCCGACCACTTCAACCGCGTCCGAAGCGCTGTCAACACGTTGATCCATTGCGCCGCTCTTACGATGCTAGGCCTGTGCGGACCAGCACCGCTTGGTCAAAAAGACAGATAATGTCTCTGATTTTTTCTGCCTTCGTTGAGGCGCTCGTCTATACACGCCGCGGGCCCTACCCAAAGCGAAAGAGTACCGCACCATGTCGAAACGCAATCGCAAGGTGAAAATCGTGGCGACGCTGGGGCCGGCCTCCAGCACGTATGAGATGATCAAATCCCTCTACGTAGCCGGTGCGGATGTGTTCCGCCTGAACATGAGCCACGGAACGCATGACGATGTGCGCGCGCGCCATCAGCTGATCCGCGATCTCGAGATGGAGATGGAGCACCCGATCTGCATTCTGGCGGATCTGCAGGGGCCGAAGCTGCGGTGCGGCGTGTTCGCCGATGGCGAGGCGTTGCTGGCCGAGGGCGCACCGTTCCGGTTCGATCTCGACGAGACGCCGGGCGACGAGACCCGGGTGCAGTTGCCTCACACGGAGATTTTGGAGGCGTTGGAGATCGGATCCACACTCCTCGTCGATGACGGCAAAGTCCGACTGGAGGTCGTCGCGCGGAGCGATGCGCATGCCGAGTGCGTCGTGAAGGTCGGGGGGCGGATCTCGAACCGGAAGGGCGTCAACGTGCCCGATGTCGTTTTGCCTCTTGCCGCCCTGAGCGACAAGGATCGGACCGACCTGGAATTTGTCTGCAACCTCGGCGTCGATTGGTTGGCGCTCTCCTTCGTGCAGCGGGCGGCGGACATGGAGGAGGCGCGGACGCTGGTGGCCGGGCGCGCGGCGATCCTGGCAAAGATCGAGAAACCGGCGGCCGTGACGGCCTATCCGAGCATCTTGGCGGCCTCCGATGGGATCATGGTGGCACGCGGTGACCTGGGCGTCGAAATGCCGGTGCAGAGCTTGCCCCCGATCCAGAAACGCCTTGTGCGGGGCGCGCGGGCGGCGGGCAAGCCGGTGATCGTTGCAACCCAGATGATGGAGAGCATGATCTCGAGCCCGGTTCCGACCCGGGCGGAAGTGTCGGACGTGGCCCAAGCGATCTATGAGGGCGCCGATGCCGTGATGCTGTCGGCCGAGAGTGCTGCGGGCGACTATCCGATCGAGGCCGTCACGACGATGAACAACGTGGCCGAGGAGGTCGAGGCCGACGGCATCTACCGCCAGGTGATCGAGGCATCTCGGATGGCGGCGAGCACCACGGTGTCAGACGCGATCACGGCCGCCGCGCGCGAGGTGGCGGAGACGACCAATGTCAACGCGATCTGCTGTTTCACGCATTCGGGCACCACGGCGAGCCTGATGGCGCGGGAGCGACCGCGTGTGCCGATCATTGCGCTGACGCCGAAGACGGCGACGGCGCGGCGGCTGACGCTCACGTGGGGGCTCCACTGCGCTGTGACGGCGGAGCTTGATCGGTTCAAGATGGCGGTGGTCTCGGCCGCACGGGTCGCGCGGAGCGACGGGTTCGGGACCGAGGAGGATTACATCGTCGTCACAGCGGGCGTCCCCTTCAACCGCCCCGGCACGACCAACATCCTGCGCGTCGCGCCGCTCGATGAGCGCAAGATCTTCGATGGCGGACCCGAATAAGGCCTTGTCTGACCGAGGAATTCGGTCTAACGACACGCCCTCACGTTGGCGCGGCGGGCCGAACGGGCTGCCTTGTCGCGCGCCTATGAGCGAGGAGAGCAAAATGCCCAAGATGAAGACCAAGTCGAGCACCAAGCGCCGCTTTAAGGTCAGCGGAACCGGCAAGGTGATCGCCGCTCAAGCCGGCAAGCGCCACGGCATGATCAAGCGCAGCAACAAGTTCATCCGGAACGCACGTGGCACCACCACGCTGAGCGATCCGGACGCAAAAATCGTCAAGGGCTGGATGCCCTACGACCGCTGAGGAGGGCGCCCAATGTCTCGTGTCAAAGGGGGGGCGTCCTCCCATGCTCGTCATCGCAAGGTCGTCAAGGCGGCCAAGGGATATTATGGCGCCCGTCGCCGCAATTTCCGGACGGCAACGCAGGCGGTCGACAAGGCGCTGCAATACGGCACCCGCGACCGGAAGCGCAAAAAGCGCACGTTCCGCGCGCTCTGGATCCAGCGGATCAACGCTGGTGTGCGCGCCCATGATGAGAGCCTGACCTACTCGACCTTCATCAACGGGTTGACGAAGGCTGGGATCGAGGTGGACCGCAAAGTGCTCGCCGATTTGGCCGTGCATGAGCCCGATGCGTTCGGGCAGATCGTCGACAAGGCGCGCGCCGCGCTCGGCTGACCTTTCGGCCGGCCGGCTCAGAAGATGAAGTCGGCCGCCGTGAAATCGCTCGCGACCAACAGGTCCGAGCGATCGTTGACCTGGAACCAGTCATAGAGCGACGTGTCGCGATCGATCTGGGTGTTGACCCGGATGCTGACGCGGCCATCGAAACGCGTCACGATCGACAGGTTCGCAAAGGCGGTGTTGAAAGCGGAGAGGTCGATCAGGTCCTTGCCGTGTTCGAAGCGATTGATGGTGTCGCCGACGCCGTCGGGCGTGAACGTGAAGATGTCGGGCAGTGTGGTGCCTGTGATTGCCTCACGCTCTGTTGCGCTCTCTTCGATGTGCACCTGCACCGGCGGGTCTGCGAGGCCGTCGCGAAAGACGAAATCCTCCTCCCCCAGCAGCCAGTCGTCTGGATCAATGGCGGCGCTTTCCTCCAGGAAAACGTTGATGCCCTCGTCGCGCGTGTAGACCTTGTACTGGACGCTGCTCACCCGCTCGATCAGCAGGCTCTCGAAGGTGACGTCGTAGCTCTGGATGTCGATGCGGTCTGAGCCATCCTCGAACCCCTCGATCCGGTCCCAGCGCGCATCGCGGCTGAGGATGAAGGTGTCGGCCTCGTCCGTGCCCGTCAGAATGTTGCTCACTGTTGTGTCTGGGATCGCGGCGGAGAGGGGCAGGGGCCCATCCTCGCGGAGGGGGGTCAGAATCTCGCCGGGCACGGGAAACCTTTCTTCTGCCTGATGCAGTTAGAGCCTCATTCAACAGGGTTAACCCGGACTTAACGGGGGCTGAGCCTTGCAATCAGGGGGCCCTGTGGTAGCCACAGGCGGACATCGGAACGGACTGGACGGATGAGCGATCTCGGCGAGGTGAAAGCGCGGTATCTGGCGGATATTGCGTCGGCGGCAGATGAGCCGGGTCTCGAGGCCGTGCGCCTCGCCGCGCTTGGCAAAAGGGGCGAAGTCAGTCTGATGATGCGGGAGCTTGGCAAGATGGCTCCGGAGGAGCGTCAGACCGCCGGTCCTGCGCTCAATGCGCTCAAGGCGGAGCTCACCGATGCGCTCAGCGCGCGGCGGACTGCGCTGGCTGACGCAGCGCTCGATGCGCGTCTTGCGGCGGAATGGACCGATGTGACCTTGGCGCCGCGGCCGCGGCCGGAGGGGCGGCTCCACCCGATCTCGGTCGTGACCGAGGAGATCGTGGAGATCTTCGCCGATCTCGGCTACGCGCTCGCCGAAGGGCCGCAGATCGAGACGGATTGGTACAATTTCGACGCATTGAACATCCCGCCGCACCATCCGTCGCGGCAGGAGATGGACACGTTCTACATCCACCGGCGCGAGGGCGACAATCGTCCGCCGCATGTGCTCAGGACCCACACGAGCCCCGTGCAGATCCGCCATATGGAGGCGGCGGGTGCGCCGTGCCGAATCATTGCGCCGGGGCGGGTCTACCGCTCGGA
>JBCDHQ010000279.1:0-6077 GCA_038749815.1 Pseudomonadota bacterium
ACGAAAAGGCCGGCCCAAGGACAGGCGCCTGCGCCTACGCGCGTGCCGGGCGCCGCGCCGAGCCGGGATCGGCCCGCACGAAACTCCAGTTGAATGTCGCTTCGTGGGTCAGCGCCCGCGCCCGCACCACGATTTGGCGCGTCCGGAGCGGCTCGGCCTCCCCCCGCTCGAGATAGGCACTCGTCTCGAGCTCGGTCTGGCCGCCCGATTGCCGAAACACCCAGGTCTCCCCGTTGGGCAACCGCATCAGCACAAGCTGTGTGGCGAGATCGAGCTGCATGACCACGTCGGGATGCGCGTGAAAATGAAGCGCAAGCGCGACGCCGAGCTTCTCGGACCCCTTGATCCGGCTCTGAAACCGCCGCTCCCCCTTCACATCCGGGGCCAGGAGAACGTCCTCGCCGTGGATGTGCTCCCCCATCGCCCCCAGAAAAAACCGCCGCTCATGGATCAGTCCATAGTCGGCCAGATAGCCGTCATGACGGGATTGCAGCCACATGCCGGTCTCATCCCGCGCCTGACTGACCGTCACCATCGAGGGCCGCGAGACCAGCATCGCCGACCGGTCGTCGCGCACCTTGGGCGAGAGCTTTGAGGACGACGTCTTGTCGAGCGCGAGCGTGTTGTGCGCAGCCGTCGTCCGCGGGCTCCGGGCCCATTCCGCACCGAACGTGGCGCCGGGCCCGCAATTGACGATCAGCCGCTGCCGACCGGAAGAGAGCTCGAAGGAGAGGGTCGAGGCATGTCCGGAGATCGCCTCGCCCCCCCCGGGCGGACGGGCGCAATCGATGACGGCGACAGTCCGTCCGCTTTGAAGACGCACAAAGCCCATATGCGGCTCTTCAGGCGGGCGCCGGCGCACCCGCGCTTGCGCCAAGACCCGGTCGACACGGCCCGCGCCGCCGGCACCGCCGCCGTGAAACCGCGCAAGGGTCCCGTCGCTCAACTGCGTTGCACGCAGCGTTATGGCCAGGGCTTCGATTGCCGCCAGAATGGTCGACGCCTGCGGTCGCGCCGCAACCTGCAGCACGTCGCGCACCCGGATCAGGTCCTCGAGCACCTCAAGAACGGCCTCCGGCGATCGGACGGGCAACGCGCCATGCGGGAGGACCGTTTCGCTCAACTGCCGCTCGAGCAGGACAAGGTGCTCGCGTTCGACATCGACAAAGCCCTCGAGGCTCCCAGCGGCGAGAACAATCCCAGACAGAGCGCGCAGTCGGTGATGCGTGATCGCCTCGCCGGACCAGGCGGCCGCGAGATACGCGATTTGGCGGGGCAGCGCGGCCGTCAACCGCTCCCCCGTCGCGTCGTTCAGGGCAGGCTCCAAGAACGAGAGCGCGCACATCAGGTTCTCGACCCGGCGGCTTGTCGTCAGCACCGACCACCCAGGACCGCTGCCCTCGGCGTAGCGGTCGAGCCAGCCGAGCACCCAGGCCAGAGCCCGCATCCGGGCCGAGCGGGTGCCAAGCGCCGCAAAGTCCCGCAGCCACTCAAAACCATGGAGGGCGGCGTCGAGCGACGGCGGCAAGTCGACATCATCCCAGGGCGTCATCGCCGCGATCGGCCACTCGATCCCATCGACGATCAGCCGACCGCTGAGACCGGCCCGCGCGGCCTCGAAATCGCCCTCGCGCAGCGGCGGCAGCTGCGACAGGCCCGTGAACTCCCGCACGTCGGTCAGGTTCTTGAGAACGGCCCGCGTCGCAGCCTCGCTGCGGCGGTCAGTGAGGCGCGAGACACGCCCGAGAATGGAGGTCAAGGCACCGGACATACACAACATCTACCCCCGTCCGCGCTTTCGCGGAAGAGCAGTGGTGTCACGCTCGGGTCAGCATCGTGGCAAAGAACCCATCCATGCCGCCAAGTTCGGACCAATGGTCCGGGCGGAGGCGCAGATCGCCCTCGGGGCTGAGCCATGCCGGCTCAATCCCGTCGGGCATCGGCGCGGCCGCACGCACCACATCCGGCCGCCGCTCCAGAAGCGCCCGGGTCTGAGCCTCGCCCTCCGCGGGGAGGAGCGAGCAGGTCGCGTAGACCAGCCGACCGCCCGGGACGAGCCAGTCCGCGGCGCGGTCGAGAAGTGTCGCCTGCAGCTTCAGAAGCGGTGCCAGATCGGGCGCGCGCCGCACATAGGGCAGATCCGGGTGGCGCCTGAGCGTGCCAGTGGCGGAGCACGGCGCATCGAGAAGGATCGCATCAAAGCGCGCCTCCGGGCGCCATTTTCTCGCATCCGCAGCGACGAGGGTCGCGTTGAGCCCTGTTCGATCGAGGTTGTCCGAGAGCGTGGACAGGCGGTCGGGTGAGACGTCGAGCGCCGTAACCTCAGCCCCGGCAGCAGCGAGCTGGAGCGTCTTACCCCCTGGTGCTGCACATAAATCCAAGACCTGTGCGCCCGAAACGTCGCCCAAAAGGCGCGCCGGAACGGCGGCGGCCGCATCCTGCACCCACCACTCGCCACCTGCAAAGCCCGGCAAGTTGGAGACCTGACCGGGGCGGGTCAGACGCAGGCTGCCAGTGGGCAGTCGGACGGCCCCGAGACGTTCGGCGAGGGCCGAACTCTCGCCACGATCGCGCGGCGTGAGATCGAGGGGCGGCACAGTCCGGCAGGCGGCTGCCACTGCATCCGCCGCCTCCCGCCCGATTGCCTCGACGAGCGGGCGCTCGATCCAGTCGGGCAGCGGCTCCGGCGGCAGCGCCTCCCAGATGGCCGGGCCCTCGCGGGCAATCCGCCGACCGACGGCATTGGCAAGACCTGCGCGCCGCGCGCCCCCGCGGGCCCTCATCAGACTGACGGCCGCGTTCACGACACCGTGGGGCGCCGCACCATCGATCAGCAGCTCCGCCGCCGCCAGACGCAGCACATGCAGCGCCGCGGCGGGCGGCGGCTTGGCAACAAACCGCTCAAGGAGTGCGTCAAGGCGCGCGCGCTGTCGCAACACCGAGGTCGCAAGCCTGTGGGCCGCCGCGCGATCTGCAGGGGCGAGGTCTCGGTGGAACGGCGTCTCAATCACCTCAGAGAGCGGCCGCCCGCGATCAAGAACCCCCGCAAGCAACTCGAACGCCCCGTCCCGCGGCGCGAGCCCGGCCACACCGCCACTGCTTTCAGACCCACGGTCAGCTTCGAGGCCGTCCCGCTGCGTTCGGGCGGAGCTTGCGGTCCCAGCCCCACCGGCGGTCGTTGGAACGCCCTCCTTATTGTGGCCGTGGCGGAGCCGCGTTGGGCGCGGGGCCTGCGCCGTGTCCTCCTCCGGTTGGGACTGCGTCCGAGACGGCGCAGCGGGCCGGCGGGGGGCGGCGTTCGCCACCGCCGGCCCCGGTCTCTCCTGGGGTCCCGTCGGTGCAGCGGCCGATTGCGGATCTCGGCGCGCCCTGTCCGCCCGCCTCGTCCGCTGCCGACGCGGGGGCGCGTCGCCGCCCCCCTTCACCTGCTGCGCGGCACGGTTGGGATCGACGTGTCGCGAGGACGGGCTCTTTGCGCGGGCGCCCCGCGCGCCATCTCTTCGAGGGCGGCGATCCGGTTGGCGGGGTTCGGGTGGGTGGAGAACAGGTTGTCCATCCGGGCACCGGAGAGAGGATTGACGATGAAGAGGTGGGCCATCCCAGGGTTTCTTTCGACAGACGGGATCTCGACGCGGGCGGCGCCTCCGGCGATCTTACGAAGCGCACTCGCAAGACCCAAGGGGCTGCGAGAGATCTCCGCACCCAGGCGGTCGGCCGCGTATTCGCGCGTCCGGCTGATCGACATCTGGATGATGCTCGCCGCGAGCGGCGCCAAGAAAATCGAGAGCAGCAAACCGATGGCCCCAAAAGGTGACCGGTCGCGGTTGCCGAACAGCATGCCAAACTGCGCGATCATTGCGAGAGACGAAATCGCCCCTGCCACTGTGGCCGCCACTGTCATGATCAACGTGTCGCGGTTCTTGATATGAGCGAGCTCATGGGCCATCACCCCGGCGACTTCCTCGCGGTTGAGGAGGCGGAGGAGACCCGAGGTCGCGGCCACTGCCGCATTGTCTGGGTTGCGGCCGGTGGCAAAGGCATTGGGCTGGTTGGAGCGGATCAAATAGATCTTTGGCATCGGCAGATCGGCATTCCGTGCAAGCTCCGCGACGAGACGGTGGAGGTCCGGCGCGCTCGCCGCCGTGACGGGCTCCGCATTGCTCATGCGAAGTGCCAGCTTGTCGGAATTCCAGTAGGCATAGGCGTTGGTGGCGATCGCGAAGAGGAGGGCGATCAGCGCTCCCGCCCCGCCGCCAATCGCATACCCGACCACGACGAAAAGCGCGGTGAGAGCAGCGAGCAACAGCATCGTTCGCATGACGTTCATGTCCAAGATCCCTTGTCGGCGCAGGTGGTGCGCCACATCTTTCGGCTCAGCGTTAGGATATAGATATGTCGATCGAACCATTGGAAAAAGAGGCGCGGATCCGCGCAGCGGCGGCCCGGGCCCTCGCCGAGGCGGAGGCGCGAAAGGCGCAGGCCAAGGAAACCTCGCTGCCGAAGGAGCATGGCGGGCCGCAGGGGCCCGAGCCGACCCGCCACGGCGACTGGGAGGTCAAGGGCATCGCCTCCGATTTTTAGGGCGGGCGAGGGTTTTCTTAACCTCGAACACTCATACCCCTGGCGAATCGAACCGCCGGAGGCCCGGGTGCCCGACACCAGCCAACCCCTCTTGCTGACGCAGACGGACCGCCGCGAGCGCCGGGGCGTGATGGCCGCCCTAGACCACTCCCAGTGTTTGATTTGGTTCAATGCGCAGGGCCGCATCCTCGACGCCAATCCGTTGGCGCAGGATCTGCTGGGGCGGCACTTGATCGACGAAACCCATGCGCTTCTGGTTGGCGAGTATCACGGAAGCTGGCCAAGCTACAGCGCCTATTGGGCCCGGATCCGCGACGGGCTTCTCCGGAATGAGGAACGCTCGCTCCACCGCGGGACGGGGGAAGAGGTGTGGACCACCATCTCCTACGCCGTGATCGCGTCCCCCACAGGGGGGACGCGACGTGTTCTGGCGATCGTCATCGATCTCTCACCCTGGGCCTGGAAGCCCAAGATCGCCTTCTGAACTACTCGGCCGCCATCGGGCGAACCATGGTTGCGGGTGTCAGAACCAGGACGGGTTTTTTGGCCGTCTCCGGGGTCCGACGCGCATAGACCAGCGCGAACATCTGCGGGGTGAAGTAAAACGACACCACCGTGGAGAGGAGGACGCCACCCGCGATCGACATCGCGAAGGGCGGCCAGAAGCCTCCGCCGGCCAGGATCAGCGGCAGGAATCCACCGAACGTGGTGATCGTGGTCGAGACGATGTGCCGGCTCGACCCCATCACAACATCGACCATCCCCTCGCGGTCGCCATTGCGCGCCCGCTCATCGGCCTGAAGGCCGGTCAGGATGATGATCGCCGCGTTGATCGAGACGCCGATGGAGCCGATCACACCGATCACAGCCTGGATCCCGAACGGGTACTGAAACACCGCGAGCGCCAGAAGCGACAGACCGGCTGAGAGCCCCGCCACCACGAAGGAGATCATCGACAGCCGAAACGAGTTGAACGTCAGCACAATGGTCGCAATCGAGAGCGTCACGATGATCCCGAGCGAGGCGAGGAGGTTGCCGAGCGTCGAGGCGCGCGCATCCGAATCGCCCCCGATCTCCAGCCGGTACCCCTCGGGCAGGGTGAAGTTCTCTGCCGCCAGCGTCTCTCGCACCGCGACGAGCGCTTCCTCGGGCAAGACATCGGGGATCAGGAACGCCTGGACCGTGTTGACCCGCTCCGCGTTCCGCCGCGTGATCGCGGTGTCGGCGGGCACCAGCGTCACATCCGCCAGCGCCGAGAGGGGAACCCCCGGATAGCGCCCTTCGGCCGAGGTCGCGGCCGCACCCGGCGGCAGGATCGCAAGGTCCCGGATCGCCGCGAGATCGCCCCGAATTTCCTCGCCCATCCGCACGCGCACCGGCAGGCGCTCGGTCCCTTCGAGGAGCGAGCCGCCTGTGACCCCCTCCAGTGCCGCCTCGAGCTGGCGTGCGATCTGGCCGAGGTCGAGGCCGAGCATCTCCGCCTGCGCCTCGTCAAC
>JBCDHQ010000280.1:0-6072 GCA_038749815.1 Pseudomonadota bacterium
ACCACGGCCCCGTTGCGGCACTGGTCAACAATGCGGGCATCGCGATGCCGGGCGACTTCCTCAGCTACGAGCTCGCCACGTTCGAGCGGGTGATTGACGTCAATCTGAAGGCTGTCTTCGTCGCCAGTCAGCGCGTGGCGCGCACGATGGTGGATCGGGGCATCGAGGGCGCCATCGTCAACATGTCGTCGATCAACGCCCAGGTGGCGATCCCGGCGATCCCGGCCTATTGCGCCTCCAAAGGCGGGGTGTCGCAACTGACCAAAGTGGCAGCGCTCGCGCTTGCACCCCATGGGATCCGAGTGAACGCCGTCGGGCCAGGCTCCATCGACACGGAGATGATGGCAGGCGTCAACGCCAACCCCGACGCGCTCCGCATGGCGATGTCGCGCACACCGCTCAAACGGATGGGCACCGTACGCGAGATCGGCGACGTCGTCGCTTTTCTCTGCTCCGAGAAGGCCAGCTACATCACCGGCGAGACAATCTTTGTCGACGGCGGCCGCCTGGGGCTGAACTACGTCGTTTGATGCCCTCGCGGCAGGCTGCACTCCGTCGCCAGTGTGGCCGAGGCCGATGGTGCGATTGACCTCTTGGCTTATCCCCCCTGGGGGGATATGATACTCGCGTGCAGCACGTGAGCCATCTTGACATCGCCAATCGCCTGAAGCGGACGGAGGGCCACGTCCGCAAAGTCATCGAGATGATCGAGAGCGGGCGGTCTTGTGTGGATCTCGCGCAGCAGTTGCACGCGGTCGAACGTGCGGTGCATGCGGCGAAGACGGCCTTGATCCACGACCATATTGATCACTGCCTCGCGGATGCGGCCGAGGATCCGGCCCGACGCACCGCCCAAATCGAGGAGTTCCGCCAGATCACGCGGTATCTATAGGGGGCCGAGATGAGCATCACCGAGATGATCGAGACGGGCAGCGTCAATCCAGTGCTGCTCTTTGTTGTCGCCCTGTTCCTCGGAGCGCTCCACGGGTTGGAGCCCGGACACTCCAAGACCATGATGGCGGCCTACATTATTGCCGTGCGGGGCACTGTGCAGCAGGCGATCCTTCTCGGCGTCTCTGCCGCCTTCAGCCACTCACTCATTGTCTGGGTTCTGGCCATTCTCGCACTGACCTGGGGCAACGAGCTGATCGGTGAGGAGCTGGAGCCCTGGTTCATGGTGATCTCGGGCGTGATTGTCCTCGGGATCGCCGCGTGGATGTTCTGGCAAAGCCTCAGAGCGCGGGGCCACGATCACAGCCACCATCATGACCACAGTCATGGGCACGGGCACGACCACAGCCACGGTCATGGGCATGACCACAGCCACGACCACGACCATGTTCACGCACATGCCGGCGCCCACGGGCATCATCACGGCCCGGGTCACAGCCACTCCCACGCGCATGATCATGATCATGCGCATACGCCGGCTGTGCATACGCACGGAACCGCGGCTGTGGCGAGGGCGGATCTCTCCGACCTCGACGATCCGAACCTGGACGCGCACGCCCGCGCACATGCCGCCGAGATCCGGGCGCGGGTGGACAGCGGTCGGATCGGAACCTGGCAGACCATCCTGTTTGGCCTGTCGGGCGGCCTGATCCCGTGCCCGGCCGCGATCACTGTGTTCGTGCTCTGCCTGCATCTCGGGAAGATCACGCTCGGCATCACCCTGGTCAGCGCCTTCTCGATCGGACTGGCCGTGACCATGGTGGCCATTGGCGTGATCGCCGCGCTCGGACTGCGGTACGTCTCGACCAAATCCTCTCGCTTCGATCGGCTGATGGAGATGGCGCCATGGATCTCGGCCATCTTGATTGCTCTGATCGGCCTCGTGATCATTTGGGCGGGGTTCAGTGCCTTTGAGGATGGCCACGGTCACACGCACTGACGCACCGGCATCGCGCTGCTGCCCGATCTTTTTTTGAACCCTTCCACCCCGTGCAGCGACCGAGCAACGTGGAGCTCGCGTCCGAGCCCTCCACGCTCACTTGCCACGGAAGGAACACTGCGATGAGTGTCTTTAACTCCAGCCAGAGCTATGGCGGACTGACCAAACTCTGCCACTGGTTGATGGTATTGGTGTTTGCGTTTCAGTACATTGGCGCCGCGATCATGACGAACATCGACTGGGGCGCGCGGTTCCTTGGTCTGCCGCAGTCGTTTTACTATGACTGGCACAAATCCGTTGGTCTCGTGGCCCTCGTCATCGCCATCGTGCGGCTCAGCAACCGCAATGTCGGGAACCTGCCGGACTGGGCCCCGACGATCACCACATTCGAGCAGAAGCTCGTCCACCGGATGGAGCAGCTCCTCTACGTGTCGATGTTCCTGATGCCGATCACCGGGTATCTCTACGTGATGTCGGGTGGCTTTGGGGTTCTCTTCTTCGGCGTCTGGAAACTGCCGAACCCCATCGGCAAGTGGGAGGCGATGATGCTGGTGACGAAGTGGAGCCATATCATCTGCAGCTTCGTACTGCTCGGCGCCATCATCGGGCACATCGGACTGGTCCTGCGACATCAGTTCGTGATCAAGGACAACCTCCTCCGGCGCATGCTGCCGGCGCGTCAGTCCTGATCGGGGTTCTCGGTCGCGGGCACATGCGTCCGCGGCCGCGCCGCGGGGTCGGCATCAAGCACAGCGTGGAGCTTCTCCATCACACGCGACAGGGTCTCGAGCTCGGTCGCGTTGAGGGCTGAGAGAAGCCGCGCTTCCACATCCTGCGCCGCCGGGAGCACCTCCGCCATCGCTGCGCGCCCCGCATCGGTCAGGGAAATCGCGACAAGCCGCCCGTCGCCGGAGCCGCGACGCTTTTTGACGAGGCCAGCCTCCTCCAGCCGAGCGACGGCGCGGCTCACCTTCGGTTTGTCGAGATTGGCATAGTCTCGGATGTCCCGGACCGACACGGCCTCCACCCGGAGGAGATGAACTAGGACCCGCCACTCCGCCACCGTGAGCCCGTGTGTGCGCTCGTAATCGGTCGCAAGGCGCCGGCTCACCCGCTCGGACAGGATGGCGAGGCGGTAGGGCAGGAACTCCATCAGATCGAACGTGTCGGGCATGTCGGTCCTCGCTGCCGGGTCGAGGCTATTGACTTTTGTTGCAAATGCAACGATCTCTCGATGGAACCGCGGCCACAAAGAGCTGCGCCACACCTCGGGAGGGGCCGATGGCCAAGGCGTTTGCGTCCCAGGGCGACACGGGCGAGAAAACCACTTCGTTCACCGAGATCGGGCCGGGCCTCTATGCGTTTACCGCCGAGGGCGACCCAAACTCGGGCGTCATCATCGGCGATGACGCAGTGATGGTGATCGAGGCGCAGGCGACGCCGCGCCTTGCGGAGAAGGTCATCGCCTGTGTGCGAGAGGTGACGGAGAAGCCGATCACCCACCTCATCCTGACGCATTACCACGCGGTCCGGGTCCTCGGGGCATCCGCCTTCGCGGCGCCGCAGATCATCATGTCGGACGCCGCGCGGGCAATGGTGGTGGAGCGCGGGCAAGAGGATTGGGACAGCGAGTTCCAGCGGTTCCCCCGGCTTTTTGAAGGACATGAGGGCATCCCTGGGCTGACCTGGCCGACGACGACCTTCACGGAGGCGATGACGGTCTATCTCGGAAAGCGCCGGGTGGAGATCCGACATCTTGGCCGCGCACATACCGCCGGCGACAGCGTCGTCTGGGTGCCGGATGCGGCCACGATGTTCACGGGCGACATCGTCGAGTATCACTCGGCCTGCTATTGCGGCGACGGCCACTTCGGTGACTGGGGGCGGACGCTCGACCGGGTGGCGGCGTTCGATCCCCAATCGATCGCGCCCGGGCGCGGCGACGCGCTCGTCGGGCGCGAGAGGGTCGCCGCAGCGCTGACCTCGACCCGGGACTTTGTGGAGAGCACGTACCGGCCGGCCGCTCAAGTCGCGGCGCGGGGCGGATCGCTCAAAGACGCGTGGGATGCCGTGCGGGCGGCCTGCGATCCGAATTTCTCGGAGTTCGCGATCTACGAGCACTGCCTGCCCTTCAACGTGGCGCGCGCGTATGATGAGGCACGCGGCATCGACACGCCGCGGATCTGGACCGCCGCGCGCGACCTCGAGATGTGGGCGGAGCTCCAGGGCTGATGTTCCAGGAGCGCTACAGCCTCGCCTTTAAGCTCTACCCCTACGCGCGCTCCGCGGATCAGGACGCGGCCACCCCGGTGCGCCACCCGGTCGTCGTGGTGGGCGGTGGGCCGGTGGGCGTCGCCATGGCGCTCGACCTCGGGCTCAAAGGTGTGCCGGTGGTCCTGCTCGACGATCATGAAGGCGTGGGCGAGGGCAGTCGCGCGATCTGTTTTGCCAAACGCACGCTCGAAATCGCGGACCGCTTGGGCTGCAGCTCCCCCCTCCTTGACAAGGGTGTGGTCTGGCGCCTCGGGAAAGTGTTTCACCAGGACCGAAAGGTGTTCGAATTCAACCTCCTGCCGGAGGAGGGTCACAGATTTCCCGCGTTCATCAACCTCCAGCAGCCCTATTTCGAGCGTGCGTTGGTCGAGCGTGTGCGTGCCGCGCAGGCGGCCGGCGCTCCGATAGAGCTCCGAGGCCGGAACCGGGTCACGGCCGTGACACCGTGCGAGGACCATGTCGAGGTCGAGATCGAGACACCGGAGGGGCCCTACACGCTCGAGGCGACGTGGCTGATCGGGTGCGACGGGGCGTCCTCGCCGCTGCGCTCCATGCTGGGGCTCGGGTTCGAGGGGCGGGTCTTCAACGACAGCTTCCTCATCGCCGACATCCGGATGCACAGCGACGACTTCCCGACCGAGCGCTGGTTCTGGTTCGAGCCATCGCACGGTGCGGGGGCATCGACGCTCCTCCACAAGCAGCCCGACGGGATCTGGCGCGTCGACTTCCAGATCGGCTGGGATGTCGACCGGGCGGAGGAGCGGAAAGAGGAGAACATCCGCCGGCGCCTCGACGCCTTCCTCGGGCCGGATGTCGGCTATGACATCGTCTGGTCGTCGATTTACACGTTTCAGTGCCGCAGGATGACGTCGTTCCGGCATGGGCGCGTGGTCTTTGCCGGCGACGCGGCGCACCAGGTGTCGCCTTTCGGGGCGCGCGGGGCCAATTCCGGGATACAGGATGTCGACAATCTGGCGTGGAAGCTGGCGCTCGTCCTGAAAGGGGCCGCGCCCGAGACGCTCATCGACACCTATGACGAAGAGCGGGCGTTCGGTGCGGACGAGAACATCCTGAACTCCACACGTGCGACGGACTTTATCACGCCGAAATCGGCCGCCAGCCACCTCTTTCGGAATGCGGTCCTGGCGCTCGCCGAGCGCTATGACTTCGCAAAGCCGATGGTGAACTCCGGACGCCTCAGCGTACCATGCATCTATGACGGGCTCGCGCTCACTGGGCCCGACGCCCTCCCCTCGGGGCCACCAGTCAGCCGCTCCGGTGCGCCCTGCCCCGATGCGCCGCTTGGCGATGGGCATCTCTTGTCGCGGCTCGGCGGCGGCTTCACGCTTCTGACACTGGACGCGGACGCGCCGGAGACGATCGAGTCCTCTGTCCCCGTGGCGCGCGTTGCGGTGGCGGCGGGCGACGATCCGTCCGGCGCGCTCAAAGCCCGGTATCTCGGCGGTGCCACCTCCGCGGTCTATCTGATCCGTCCTGATCAGCACGTGGTGGCGCGCTGGGCGGCCTACGACGCGGAGGCGGTCACCGCAGCCCTCAGCCAGGCCATCGGAGCCGGGCGATGACCGGACTGACCCTCGCCCCGAACATCGCCGACCCGGACGGCTTTTATGCGGAGCTGATCGCCGCTCATGACGGATTGAGCGACGAGGAGAGCGCGGCCTTCAACGCGCGCCTCATTCTGGTCCTTGCCAATCAGATCGGCGACCGCGCTGTGTTGACCGCAGCGCTTGACGCTGCGCGCAGAGGAGATGGCTCATGAACGCCCATGACACGGACGCGCTAACAGGGGCGCTCAGCACTGGGATCACCCCGGGCTACATGCCGGGCTTCGGCAATGATTTTGAGACCGAGGCGCTGCCGGGTGCGCTGCCGCGCGGCCAGAACTC
>JBCDHQ010000281.1:0-6063 GCA_038749815.1 Pseudomonadota bacterium
CGCCGCTTCGATGTTCCGCGACCGGGCGGACCAGTTCCATCACCGTCTGAAATGGGATGTGAGCGTCGACGCGGACGGGTTTGAGATGGACCAATACGATCACCAGGGCGCGATGTACGTCATCTGGGAAGACGAGACGGGCGAGCATGCGGGCTCCATGCGGATCATGCCAACCACGGAGCGGACGATGATCCGGGATCATTTCTCGGACTTGACCGAGGGCGTCGACATCACTTCGCCGCTGATCTGGGAGACGACGCGGTTCTGCCTCTCCCCCCGCTACCGGGACCAGGGCCGCCGGATCGCGGGCGGTGTCATGCTTGCCGGCCACGAGCTCGGCCTCAAATTCGGTCTTCTCTCGGCCGTTGGCGTGTTCGATGCGCGGATGGTCAAAATCTACCGCATGATCGGCTGGGCCCCCGATGTCCTCGGCACGCGGGGCGAGGGGGCAGAGCAAATCTGTGCCGGCCTCTGGCCGTTCGCGCCTGAGCTTCGCACGAAGATCGCGCAGAGCGCGGGTCTCGATCCAATGGCCGGTGCGGAGTGGTTCGAGGCGTCCTTTCCCGTCTTTCGAGGGGCGGAGGCCGTCGCGGCCTGAAAGCACCCGTGAGCCGTGCATCTTTGGCTTTGGCCTGCCATGAAGGGGCATGGATGTTGCCCTCTCAGACGACCAGACCCGTGCATGGGGCGAGATCACGCAGGTGCTGTCCGCAGCCGGCGTCGATCTCGACACCGGGAGCCTCGCCCAAGCGACAGAGGGCGAGGGTCGGATCCGCGCCGTCCTCGGGCGCGCGGGCTCTGGCAAGACACTGCTCCTCGCGCGGCTGGTCGACGCCCTTGTGGCGGCGGGGCTCGAGATCGTGTCAGCGGACTGGGAGGGGCGGAAGAAACGGGATCGCCGGACACTCGCGGTCCTCGCGCCAACCAACAAAGCGGCAAGCGTTCTTCGCTCCCGCGGCGTGGCGGCCACGACGATCCACCGGATCCTCTACACCCCGGTCTACGATCCGGAATACGAGAAGATTGCAGCGTGGCTCTCGGGCGATGGGGAGCGGCCCTCGATCGAGGGCCTCTCCGACACCGCGCTCGACCGCGCCCATGCGTTCTATGCCACTCAGAAATCGATCCCTGGGGCGCTGGCGACGGCCGGCCTCCGGGGCTCCGATTTCATCACGGGCTGGAAGCGCCGGGAGGACCCGCTCGACGTTGGGTTCGTGGATGAAGCCTCCATGCTCGACGACCGCCAACTCGCTGATCTCCAGGAGATTTTCCCGACGTTGGTTCTATTCGGCGACCCCGCGCAGCTCGCCCCCGTGGGCCAGGCCGGTGAGATGAGCTTTGAGACCTTGCCGGCGCCAGCCAAGATCACGCTGGAGCGGATCCACCGTCAGGCCGCCGGCAATCCGATCCTCGACCTCGCCCACGCACTCGCGGAGCCCGACATCACGTTCGAGGGGTTCGAGGCGCGCCTCCGGGACGCTGCCGCCCTGGATGAGCGCGTCCACCTGGCGGAGCGGGTCGACGCGGGCCTCATGGCCCGCTCGCCCGTCCTCGTCTGGCGGAACGCGACGCGGGTTCGCCTGATCCACGCGTTTCGAACGGCGTTCGAGGCGCCTGAGGATGCGCTCCTCCCCGGAGAGCCGCTGATCTGCGACGGGATTGAGTTGCCGCTCCGCCACCGGAAAAAGCGCATTGACCTGGAAGCGCGGGGCCTCATCAAGGGCGCACAAGCCGTCTATGTCGGACCGGGCACAAAGCCCGGCTTCGCCCGCCTCCACGTCCTTGGCGCGGAGGCACCGCGGGTCACCGCCGCCTCGATCATCCAGATCGAGGCCCCCGACCGGGAAGAGCCGATCATCCCCTCGGCCGCCCGGATGGGCGCGAGCTTCGTCCACGGCGCGGCCTGCACGATCCACAAGGCCCAGGGATCGCAATGGTCCCGCGTTCAGATCTTCGCGCCCGATCTCTATGCCGCTGCGCGCTCCGGCCGGACCGAGGCGGGCCTCGCCCTGTGGAAGCGGCTTGCCTATGTCGCCGTCACCCGCGCGGAGGAGCGGATCGACTGGGTCACGCGCTACCGCCTGGCCCGCCCGAGCGAGAGCCTGTCGATCGAGGATCTGCCCGGCGCCGAACGCCCGTTGCCGCTTGCCGCTGGCGATTGAGCTCAGCCAGTGCCCTCGGCCATGAGGCACAGAAGCTCGAACATGATCGAGACACCCATCCAAGCCGTGGCGCCCGAGGGATCGAATGGCGGCGAGACCTCCACCAGATCCGCGCCCACAATGTCGATCCCTCGCATGCCGCGGAGGAGTGAGAGTGCCTCACGGGATGTGAGACCACCCACTTCGGGCGTCCCGGTCCCCGGCGCGAAGGCGGGGTCGAGCGCATCAATGTCAAAGCTCGTGTAGACGGGTTCCGTGCCGAGGATCTCCCGCGCCTCCGCCACAACTGATGCGACCCCGCGCTCGCCAAACTCCTCAATCGTCACGACCCGAACACCGGCCTCCTCGGCAAAGTGCCGGTCTTCGAGATCATAGGCCGTCCCCCGGATCCCGATTTGGATGGTCCGCTTCGGATCGATGAGGCCCTCCTCAATGGCCCGGCGGAAGGGCGTGCCATGGGTGTATCGAAACCCGCCGAAATAGGTGTTGAAGAGGTCCGTGTGCGCGTCGACGTGAAAGAGGCCGAGCGCCCGCCCCCCCGCGATCCCCCGCAAGATCGGCAGTGAGACCAGATGGTCTCCCCCAGCGGAGAGGGGCCGGATGCCAGCATCTGAGAGCGCGCGATACGCCTGCTCGATTCGCACCAGACTGTCGGCCAGATCGGCCGGGTTCGGCCCGACATCGCCGAGATCGGCCACCCGTGCACGCTCAAACGGCGCGACGCCGGTTGCAGCGTTGACAGCGCGGATCATCGTCGATGCGTCGCGCAGCGCCCGTGGGCCGTGCCGCGCGCCCGGCCGGTTGGTCGTGCCGCCGTCCCAAGGCACGCCCAGGATGCCGATCTCAACCTCCCCGCGACGCGGATGCCCGTCTGGCAGGCAGGGCAGGCGCATAAAGCTCGGCACTCCAGCGAAGCGCGGCAGCTCAAATCCCGAGATCGGCTGAAAAAACGGATCGGTCATGCTACGCTCCGAGGATCGAAACAGGGAGGAGATGGTATGGTGCGGTTCGGTCTGATCCTCTTGGTTTTCTCTGCCATCGCAAGCCTTTCCTCAGCCGAGGAGCGGATCCCCGTTGACCTGGAACTGGTCCTCGCCGTCGACGTGTCCCGCTCCATGGACTATGATGAGCTGAGCCTCCAGCGCGAGGGATACGCGGCGGCGCTGGAGCATCCGGCGGTGACATCGGCCTTTGGCATGGGCAGGCTTGGCCGCATCGCCCTCATGTATTTTGAGTGGGGTGGGCCGGGTCGGAACCGGGTTCTTGTTCCATGGACCGTCCTCTCCGGACCGGAGGACGCGGCCGCGGCTGCCGCTCAACTCCGCGCGGCACCCATCTCCGGCCTCCGGGGCACGTCGATCTCGGGGGCGATGGAAGCGGCCCACCTTTGGATCGAAGCAAACGACTACGTCGGCACCCGCCGCGTTGTCGACATCTCCGGCGATGGTCCAAACAACCGCGGCCGCCCGGTGACCGAGGTGCGGGCCGAACTCACCCGGGCCGGCATCGAGGTCAACGGCCTGCCCTTCATGGTCAAAGCGCCGGGTGGGTCCTACTCGATACCCGACCTCGACTTTTACTACGAGGACTGCGTGATCACGGGTGACAGTGCGTTTGTGATCCCGATCCAGGACATGGACCGCCTGATCGGCTCCATCCGCCAGAAACTCGTGCTGGAGATTGCAGGTCTCCAACCCGAACGCCCAGCGCGCCTCCGCCCTGCTGGAATCACGGACTGCATGATTGGCGAGAAACTGCGCCGGTCGTGGGAGCGCAACTGAACTAGCGGGCGGACAAAAGACGACCGCTGCCAAACGCGCCACGGGCCCCGCGCCCGCCCAAGGCGGGTGCGGGGCTGATCGCGCGGCGCGCCCGTGGCGCGCCTCACCCCTCTAACGCCGCAACAGCCGAAACACCTCAGAGGCGGCCCAGCCCGCAAAAAGCGCGACAGCAATCGACAAAATCCCGTAGAGCAGCGGCCGCTCATGCGCGGTCGTGTAGATCAGCCGCTCGAGCCCAGCCTTGGCCACATCGATCTCGGCTTCCGTGACCGAGACCACGGCCCGGTCCCGGACCAGGAACATCCGCGCCTGATACGTTCCCTCGACAAGATTGGCTGGCAATCGGATCCGGGTCGTAAAAAGTGTCTCGTCCCGAAGATCGACGGCCCCCGACCGCTCCGAATAGAGCCCGTTTGCCTGCCGGATCCGCACCAGCGCCTCCCCGAAGGCGCGTGGATCTTCCACCGTTTCCGGAGCGCCCACAACCCGGACCGCTCGGTCAAAGCCGATCTTGTGGCGAAGCCGCTCCGTCTCGCTGACAACATCGGTCAGGTCCCCGGTCGTGGCCACGGCGTAGAAGGAGGGCGCCTGGTCCACCTCGACCGAATCCCGGTTCACCCAGATCCCGAAGGTCCGTTCTTTCCGCCGAACCGTGACCCGCTCCGGCGGCCCGCTCACTGTGATCACCACATGGGCGGGACCGGCCTCCTCAGGGACCGGAGCGTCGCGCCCAACCGCCCCGAAAATCCAGATCTCCGTGCCGTTGAAGCCCGCCGTGATCGCGACTTCGTTTGTGCTGAGCGCACCGATCACCTCCTCGGCGCGAAGCGGCGCGGCGAGGGCCAACACCAGAAGGAGCGCCCTCAATGCCCTCCCTCGCCAATGGTGAAGAGTTCCGACGGTGTGACAACGAGATCGAACAGAAGCTTGCCGCAGACGCCGAGCACCATCAGCGCGAGGAGGATCCGCAACTGCTCCGCTTTCATCCGCACGCCGATCCGAGCGCCGATCTGGGCCCCCACAACACCCCCGATCAGAAGGAGGAGCGCCAGCACCGCGTCGACGGTTTGGTTTTGCGTTGCATGCATCAGGGTCGTGAACCCGGTGACGAAAATGATCTGGAAGAGCGATGTGCCGACAACGACTTTTGTCGGCATTCCAAGGATGTAAATCATCGCCGGCACCATGATGAACCCGCCGCCGACGCCCATTATCGCGGCGAGAATGCCGACCAGAAGGCCGATCACGAAAGGCGGGATCGCCGAGATATAGAGCTGGCTTTGACGAAACCGCATCTTGAGCGGCAGATGGTGCACCCAGGAATGATGGCGGCGCGGCGTTCGGGGCGCGGTGGTCGCGGCGCCCGCACGCCGGATCGCTCCGAGGCTCTCGACAAACATCAGCCCACCTACCACGCCGAGGAAGATGACGTAGCAAAGCGACACCAGAAGCTCGACCTGCCCCATTTGTCGGAGGATGCGAAAGATCTCGACCCCGAGGGCGGAGCCGACGAGCCCCCCGAGAAGGAGGACCGTCCCCATCTTGAGGTCCACTGTCTTCCGCCTCAGATGTGCGAGCACGCCCGAGAAGGACGATGCGACGATCTGATTGGCCTCGGTGGCCACCGCGACCGCGGGCGGAATGCCGATGAAGAAGAGGAGTGGCGTCATCAAAAACCCGCCGCCCACACCGAACATCCCCGACAAGACCCCGACAAGCCCACCTAGCCCCAGAAGAAGGAGTGCGTTGACGGAGACTTCGGCGATCGGCAGGTAGATCTGCATGTGTTTTGGCGCTTTGGCTTTGGGTCGACCCTAGACCACCTCATCCGGGGGCGCCAGGGACGCGCCCCTCGCCCGGTGAATTCTCTTGCCGCTTCGGCGCCTTTGCCGGTTCAGGCTGCGGGCAGGCCGACCGCCGCACGGCCCTCGGGGGTCTTGAGCGAGAAATCCATGCCCGCATGCGCCGCTCCGCCCGGTCCCGCCAGATAGGCGATGGCCTGTGCCACCCAGTCGGGCGAGATGTGCACTGCCGGGTCGAGTTGGCTGACCGGGTTGATCCCGGAAGCCTTGATCTGAACTTGCATCTCGGTCGCCACCGTCCCGGGCGAGAGGCCAACG
>JBCDHQ010000282.1:0-6058 GCA_038749815.1 Pseudomonadota bacterium
ATATGAAGATCGATGAGGTCGCCAAAGGTCTGGAGGCGGCAGACGGAGGACTTGTTCAGCGCCAGCCCCTGATCGAACCGGCTCTCCGCCTGGCGGGCCCAGCGATGGGCGTCGTCGCGGCGAAGGAACGTGTCGCTCGCGTAGCGGCCCTTTCGTCTGATCTGGACCGAGGTCAGGCACCGGAACGAAGCTTGGCGATGGTGGCCATTTTCGTGTGCGCTGTGTGTGCAATGAGTCGTGGTAGAAGGGCAAATTCGGGGATATCGGGGCGTATTCCAGCGTAGCAGCCGTCGCCGCTAACGGTTTGAAGATACACAAAAAATGCAAATAAATCAACACGCTAGATTGTCCACGGCCCCTATGATGGATTGGACGGATCGGCATTGTCGTGTTTGGCACAGACAGTTCAGCCGGCACGCACTTCTTTACACGGAGATGGTGACGGCGGCGGCGTTGGTTCATGGGCGGGCTGAGGCGCTGCTCGCGTTTTCGGATGAAGAGCATCCGGTCGCGTTGCAGATCGGTGGGTCGGATCCAGACCTTGTTGGACGGTCGGTTCAGATCGCTGAGCCGTATTCTTATGATGAAATCAATCTCAATGTTGGATGTCCGTCTGACCGGGTGAAGTCGGGCGCCTTTGGGGCCGTTCTTATGCGCGAGCCCGAGCGCGTGGTGCGGATTGTTGAGGCGATGCGCGCCTCCACGTCCCGACCTGTGACGGTCAAATGCCGGATCGGTGTTGACGAGCAGGTGCCGGAGGTCGTCCTGCCGGCGTTCCTGCGGGCAGTGATTGCTGCGGGGGCTGAGCGGGTGATCGTTCACGCGCGAAAAGCTTGGCTCAAGGGCCTCAGCCCCAAGGAAAATCGCGAAATCCCACCCCTCGACTACGGATTGGTCCGCGACATGAAACAACAGTTTCCTGAGGCCGATTTGGTTTTGAACGGGGGGATATCGAGCCTCGACATGGTGGAGGCGGAACTTGCTCGGGGTCTCGATGGTGTGATGATCGGGCGCAGCGCGTACCATGATCCGGAGGGGATCCTCGGCGCGGCGGATCGGCGGATCTTTGGTCAGAGGTGCGATGATGTTCGCTCGGAGACCGCGGTCCGGCGCATGCTCAGTTATATTGAGGCGGAGCGCTCCAAGGGCACACCCTTAAACCAGATCACGCGCCACATGCTGGGGGCCTTTGGGGGGCAACCTGGTGCGCGCCGGTGGCGGCGCGTGTTGTCCGAAGGCGCGTCTGGTCCAGGTGCGGGACCGGAGCTTGTCGAGCAGGCTATGGCTGCTGTGACGGGCCTCGCGGCCTAGTCGAGACGCGACAGGCGGCCGGCTCTGCCGCCGCGGCGCTTGGGCTCCATCACTTGGGCCCGATCGGGGAGCGCTGCCATCAAAGTCTGGCGCTCAGCCGCGCTCATGCGGGTCCAGGCCGCGATCTCGTCGCCCGTGCGGTGGCAGCCGAGGCAGTACCCGGTGTCAGGGCAGAGCACGCAGAGTTTCACGCAGGGGCTTTCAATGGGCTCTCGGCGCCACACGTCATCTGACACTCAGCTCTCCTCCCGAGACATCCAGCTGAGGCGATCCAGGCATCCCTGCAGGATCACGCCGGCGGCCACTTGGTCAATCACTTCACTTCGGCGCTGGCGGGAGGCGTCAGCCTCCAAAAGGGCCCGCTCTGCCGCCACAGTCGAGAGACGCTCGTCCCAGAATGCGATCGGCAGGTCAAGTCGGTCGGCGGTGTTGCGTGCAAAGGCACGGGTGGACTGTGCGCGTGGCCCCTCGCTGCCGTCCATGTTGAGGGGAAGGCCCAGAACGATGCCGACAAGGGCGCGCGTCTCGATCCGGAGCCTCAGGGCCTCCACATCAAGGGTGAGCTTCTTGCGGCGGATGGTCTCGAGCGGTGTGGCGACGCTCCGGGTGGTGTCCGATACGGCAAGACCGAGTGTTTTGGTGCCGAGATCGATGCCGAGAAGGCCGCCTATGCGCGGCAACGCGGCGGCGAAGCTTTCAATGTCGGGCGCAACCGTCATTTCAGGGCGTCAGGCCCGCCGCCCGGGCGAAATCAGCGATGAGAGCGAGAGCGCTGGCGTCCCCATCATAGGCCGCCTCGGCGGCGGCAAGGGCCGCACGCGCGGCATCCGTCTCCCCCAGAACGCTCCAGGATCGGATGAGACGCCCCCATTCCTCCGGCGTGCCGCCGTCTTCTTCGAGGCGTGCGGCCAAGCCCTCAACCATTCCGCGGATCTCGGCGGCGTCTGGTCGTGGCGCAAACTCCGGCACGGGTTGGCCTGCGGCCGCGGCAAGTGCGGGCATGCGTGCCTCGATTGGCGCGACCCAAGGCGCTGTCGGCGCGCTTTCGTCGAGGAGGCGGGCCCAAAGCTCATAGGCTTGGTCCGGGCGCCCGATCTGCCACGCCGCAAGGCCCGCAAAGTAGCGGGCCCGCGGCGCCGCCACGCCAAACGACAGGGCTGACCGGAGGGCGGCATCGGCCTCGGCGCTGATCAAGCCTTGGCTGGCAAAAATCATGTACTCCGCCTTGGCGAGATGATCATCGCCGGTGGCATCCTCACCAACGAGGGTGAGGAGCTCCGCCTGAACGCGAGCGGCCTTCGAAAACTGCCCGGTGCGTGCGAGGGTTTGTGCGAGAACACGGCGCCCGTCCACATCGTTCGGCCGGTCTGCGAGAGCGCTCTCCAACTGGTCGAGGAGTGGTTGTACATCGTCGGGCACGTCGGCGACCGGGGCGCGTGCCGTTCGCTCAAGATCGCTCTGGGAGGGGAGGCTTGCACGCCGGAGCTCTGCCTCGGCAATGCGGAGCGCGCGCGGCTGATCGGGCACGCCGGGGGCCCCGATCAGAAGGTACATGACGACCGCAAAGAGGCCGGTGGTGAGCACGATGGCGACCCCAGAAAGGGTCGCCCATCGTCCGGCATCGCGGGCGCCATCTGCCCCCACCGCATCTGCAGCGGCAAGCAGTCGTCGAGAGACCTCCGTCCGGAGGGCGGCGGCCTCGCCCGATGCGATCACGCCGCGCTCGAGATCTCGATCGACCTCGTCGAGCTGACTGCGATAGACCTCGAGATCCGGAGCGTCGGCCGTTGGACCGTCTCGGCGAAGAAGCGGCAGCAGCAGATAGGCACCTGTCAGAATGCCCGTCAGAGTTGCAATGATCCAGAACACTGGCGCCCCCTGTCACCGTTTGACGGTGCTACAAGCCATAGAGTGGGGTCGGCAACGCCCTTTTTGCAGACCTACGATTTGCCGCAGTGACGCGAATCAGACGTTGCGGCCGTAGTCGTACTTGATCCGGCGCTTGGCGCGGGAGCGCGGGGCCGGGCGCGTGACGCGGTAGATAAAGAAGAGAGCGAAGGCCACGAGAGTGTAGAACGTGTTGGCCATAAGCGCCTCGGACGCCTCAATGCCAAGAGGTTCATACAGAAATTCGCCGATGAAAGCTTTGCTCGCATCGATGCCTTCTGCCAGGTCGGCGCTGATCTCGGATACTCTGTCACTCATTTCGTAAACCCTCTCCGGTGGCGACACATGCCACTCCTTAAAAATATTAACACATTTATCCGAAAGGGGAAGGGTCAGCAAAAGAGGGGGGTTACGGGCTCCGGGCTTGACCACCTGGAGGTGTGGCGCGACACTTCAGCCGTAGCAAGGGAGAGAGGGCGCCGATGCGCGTGATCGCAGTTGCCGTTACATTGATGGCCGGAGCGGCGTCGGCCGCTGACCTCAACATCTGTGTCGAGGGCGCCTATCCGCCGTTCTCGTACACGACCGAGGATGGAACGGTCCAAGGGTTTGACATCGACGTGGCCAACGCGTTGTGCGCCGAACTCGGCACGGAGTGTGCCTTGGTCAAGTCGGATTGGGACGGCATCATTCCAGCGCTTCTCGAACGCAAATGCGACGCCATCATCGCCTCGATGTCGATCACCGAAGAGCGTCAGCAGGTCATCGATTTCTCAACGAAGTACTATCACACCCCACCACGCTTTGTCGGTCCCGCCGGCATGTCCGTTGAAGAGCTTTCGGACGCCGTCGTTGGGGTTCAGCGCGGCACTATTCACCAGGCCTTCATGGAAGGTGAGTTCTCAAGCGTGGAGCTGCGGCTCTATGGGACGCAAGACGAGGCGTATCTCGATCTTGCCGCCGGTCGGATCGACGCGATCATGGCAGACAGCATCGCGACGCTCTTCGGGTTTCTGCAGACCGAGGCCGGCGCTGGTTACGAGTTCTTTGGTCCAGAGTACACCATGCCGAAATACCATGGCCTCGGTGTTGGAGTGGGGGTTCGGAAGGGCGAGGAAGATCTTCGCAATTCTTTCAGCCACGCGATCGGACAGATCCGCGGCAACGGCGTTTATGAAGAGATCAATGACAAGTACTTTGACTTCGACATTTTTGGCGGCTGAGGCCCGTCTCTGAACGACCTCGTCCGGTACATCCCGCTGCTTCTCTCGGGGGCCGCTGTGACGGTGGGCCTTGCCGTCACCGCTTTCGCACTCGCGACAGTGGTCGGAGCGGTGGGGGCCGTTTGCCGTCTGAGCGGTCGATGGTCGGGTGCGATCGTGCTCGGCTTCACGTCGGTTGCGCGGGGCATCCCCGACCTCGTGCTGTTCTTGATCTTCTACTTTGGCGGCCAGCGCCTTGTGAACCAGATCGGCGCCCTTCTCGGGTGGGAATACGTCGCCCTCTCGCAGTTCTGGGCGGGTGCGCTGGCGATCGGTGTTCTCTATGGCGCCTATCTGGTCGAAACGTTCCGTGGAGCCTTTTCCAGCGTGCCCACAGGGCAGGGGGAGGCGGCGATGGCGATTGGCCTCTCCCGCCTCCAGGGGCTTTGGACGGTGATCCTGCCGCAACTCGTTCGCGCGGCGCTGCCGGGATACGCGAATGTCTGGCATGTGCTTGTGAAATCGACGGCGGTGGTCTCCGTCATCGGTCTCGAAGACCTCGTGGGTCTTGCAAACGATGCCGGTAAATCGGTGCGTGAGCCGTTTCTGTTCTTTGGTTTCGCGCTGCTTGTTTATCTGTGTGTCTACCTCGCGTCGAACTCTGCCTTTGGCGCGTTGGAGCGGCGCGTGAGGATCCCCGGCCGTGCGATTTGACCTTGTCCTTGAGCACTGGGCGGCCTTCGCGGGCGGCGTTTGGATGACTTTGCACCTGACGCTGCTCGCCGTCGTAATCGGGTTTGCGATAGCGCTGCCCGTCGGTCTCGTGCGCGCGCTTCGGACACGTGGGCATCTCCTGGCGGAGGGGTATGTGACCCTCTTCCGGGGAACGCCGCTCCTGGTGCAGCTCTACTTGGTCTACTTCGGGCTTGCTCAGTTCGACGTCGTGCGAGAGAGCCTGTTTTGGCCGATCCTCCGAGAGGCTTGGTGGTGTGCGCTGATCACGTTTTCGCTCAACAGCGGCGCATACGCTTCTGAGATTGTGCGCGGCGCCCTCGAGACGGCCCCCGACGGAGAGGCCGAGGGCGCGCGCGCGCTCGGGCTGAGCGAACGGCAAGTGGTTTGGCTGGTGCTGATGCCGTCGGCGCTCCGGCGTGCTCTGCCGCAACTCGGCAATGAGGTTGTGTTCATGCTGCAGGGCTCGGTGGTGGCAAGTGTGATCACGCTTCAGGATGTGCTCGGGGCCGGCAGAACCTTCAATGCACGGTATTATCTGGCCTATGAGGGCTTGTTGACGGCGGCCGCTCTCTACTTGGCGCTGACTGCGCTCGTTGTGCTGTGTTTCCGCGCCCTCGAGCGGCGCTACCTCTCCCATCTCAACCTGCGACCAGAGCGGGCGGGGCTGATGGCCGGCGCGTTGCGTTGAGCGCAATGCCGATTTGCGCTCTTGTGCACTGCACAAGGCCGCGGAGGTCCTTACTTATTCGGCAGAGCACGATCAAAGGGGTCAGTGATATGTTGGATATGTACGGAACGTTTGGGCGAGACGCGGCTGAGTTGCGCGCGCGGGCGAGCGAAATGCGGAGCGAGGTCCTCCGTGCTGGCATCTTGGCGACTGGGCGCGCGCTGATGGATATGCCGCGGCGTCTTGCGGCGGCGAC
>JBCDHQ010000283.1:0-6053 GCA_038749815.1 Pseudomonadota bacterium
GAAGCGAAGCCTCACACCGATGGCTGCACCGGACTTCCCGGCCCGCACGAGCTCCGCCACGAAACGGTCGACATAGATGCCGAGATCGAGGCCGAGCTCGGCCGCAGCCGAGAAGCCTTCCATCGCCGCAGACACCTCTCCCAGGCGGAGATCGGCCACGGCGAGGTAGTACCGCGCCTGATCGAGATCCGGCATCAGGTCGAGGGCCGCTCGGGCCGCCTCGCGCGCGGTCTCGGCCTCCTCACGCTCAAGCGCGATGTAGGCCTTGAGCTCGAAATCCCATCCATCTGCACCCGGCAGATCAAGCGCCGCATCGATTTCAGTCGCGGCCGCCCCGAGATCCCCCTCTTCCGCCAAGAGGCTCGCGTGCCAGTATCGCAGCCTGTTGTCGGCAATGCCGCGCGCCACCGCAGCCTGGTAGGTCGCCAGCTCATCTGCGGTGTGGCCGAGAGCTTCTTCGGCAAAGGCCCTTTGGACATAGCCATCGGGCTCGTCAGGGTCGAGCGCGATGGCCCGCTCGGCGCTGCCCTTGGCCGCGCGGAACTGACGCTCGGCAAAATGGAGCGATGCGCGCTGCACGTAGAGGTACGCCTCCTCCGGTTCGGAGAGAATTGCAGAGTTTACCCAGTCGAACGCGGCGGGGAGATCGCCCCCCTCCTCCGCAATGAGGGAGAGGCCGTAGAGCGCATTGGCATCCTCATCATCCTCTTTGAGCGCCGCCTCAAAGTCCGCCTGCGCAGCGGTGAGATTACCGGCATCAAAGCTGTTCCAGGCCCGCTCCCGGAGCGCCCAGGTGTAGTCGGGCGACAGAAGGAGCGCGCGGTCGAGCGCCTCCCGCGCCGCCGCAACGTCGTCGTCCGCGTGCCGGTGAAGCCAGGCAAGCCCGCCCTCGGCGATGGCCAGCGGCCATGCCTCAAGCGCCGCCTCGAAGGCCTTCCGCGCAGCCCGAGGGCGATCGCGATCAACTTCGAGCCAGCCAAGAAGCGCATGCGCCTCCGCGTCGTCCGGGGCCAGTGCAATCGCCTCGCCGAGCCGGGCCGCAGCGATCTCGAGGTGGCCGAGATCGTGCGCGACCGAGCCCAGTTGCTTCAGCAGCCGAACTTCGGTCCGGGGCATGTGGCGGCCCGCGTCCAGCGCTCCCTGGCACGCCCGAAAGAGCCTCTCTTCGCTCTCATCGCCGTCGAGGCAGATGCGTGTGAGGCTCGTCTCGCTCGACAGAACCAGCGGACGCGCCACCGCGCCCTGCCCGATCACGAGGGTCACCAACAGAATGAGAAGAACGCGCATCATGGGCGCATTCTACAAAATGCGCCCAATCGCGGGCAAGCGGTGCGCGCGTTAGGTGTTAAAGAGAAAATGCATCACGTCGCCGTCCTTGACGACATAGGCCTTGCCCTCGGCCCGCATCCGGCCCGCCTCCTTGGCTGCCTGTTCACCGCCGAGCGCGATGAAGTCCTGGTAGGCGATGGTTTCGGCCCGGATGAACCCCTTCTCGAAGTCGCCGTGGATCACACCCGCCGCCCGCGGCGCCGTCGTGCCCACAGTGATGGTCCAGGCGCGCGCCTCCTTGGGTCCGACGGTAAAGTAGGTCTGAAGACCGAGGAGGTCGTACCCCGCCGCGATCAGGCGATCGAGGCCCGCCGCCTCGAGGCCCAGATCGGTCAGAAACTCCGCCCGCTCTTCGTCTTCGAGCTGGGCAATCTCCTCCTCAATGGCGGCGGAGATCACAACGCTTCCCGCACCGCTCGCCGCGGCCATCTCGGCCACGCGCGCGGACTGGGCGTTCCCCTCCGCCGCATTTGCCTCGTCCACGTTGCACACGTAGAGAACCGGTTTCGCCGTCAAGAGCTGGAGCATCGACCAGGTCCGCGCGTCCTCGGCCGAGATCTCGACACTCCGCGCCGGGCGTCCCTCTTCAAGCGCGGTCTTGGCCGCTTCCAGGAGGCGCGCCTGCTCCGCTGCCTCCTTGTCCCCGCCCTTGAGCTTTCGAACGAGGTTCTGCAAGCGCCGCTCAATGCTGTCGAGATCGGCGAGCATCAGTTCGGTCTCAATGGTCTCCGCGTCGGAGACCGGGTCCACACGGCCATCGACATGGGTGACGTCGTCATCCTCAAAACACCGGAGAACATGTGCAATTGCATCGACCTCCCGGATGTTGGCCAGAAACTGGTTGCCAAGCCCCTCGCCCTTCGATGCGCCCTTCACGAGCCCCGCAATGTCAACAAAGGTCAGCCGCGCGGGGATCACCTGTCGCGATTGAGCCAGCTCGGCCAGTTTGTCCAGCCGGGGATCCGGCACCGAGACCTCACCGACATTGGGCTCGATCGTGCAGAACGGGAAGTTCGCCGCTTGCGCCGCCGCCGTCCGGGTCAGCGCGTTGAACAAGGTCGACTTGCCGACATTCGGCAGCCCGACGATCCCGGTTTTGAAACCCATGACACCCTCCGTTCGCGCCGCCGCGCTTGGCACGCGCCCCCGGTGCCCGTCAAGGCGTTGGCGCACCGCATCGATGGCCGAATGGCCCCATCCGCGTCAGCCCGCGTGAGCAGTCCACGCTCAGACCGGGCGCAATGGCGCCTGTCGAGCGCCACTTGCTGCACCCGTGTGCTGGGCGGCACGGTGGCACACGCCCGAAAACAGCGCGCGGCACGGCATCGACCCGCCCGGCGCCCAAGGCAGCCCGCCTCTACGGCGGTCGCAGGGTCCGCCCGAGCTACCGGATGACCACAGTTGCCCCAGAGGCCAACGCGTCCTCCACCTGGTCGTTGCCCTCAGGCGGGGGTGGGGCGCGCTGCGGCAATTGCAAGGGTATGGTCTGCCCGAGGCCCACTTGCACAGGGCCAATATCCGTCGAGCCGCCCACTGTCAGAAAACAGCCCGACAGAAACGGCAGGCAGAGGCACCCGATCAAAACACGTCCCATACGTCTCTCCCTCAATGCGCCGCCGCCCAGGTCTGGCCCTGACCGGCATCAACTGTCAGCGGCACGGCGAGATCGACGACCGGGGCCGCCGCAGCCTCCATCACCCCGCGCACGACCGAAATCGTCTCCTCCACATGCGCCTCGGGCACCTCGAACAGGAGCTCGTCATGTACCTGGAGGAGCATCCGCGCCGGCAGGTCGCTGAGGGCCGCGGGGATCCGCACCATTGCCCGGCGGATCACGTCCGCCGCCGTCCCTTGGATCGGAGCGTTGATCGCCGCCCGCTTGGCAAAGCCAGCCCGCGGCCCCCGCGCTGCGATCTCCGGCGTGTGGATCCGCCGACCAAACAGCGTCTCGACATACCCGTGCGTTTTCGCAAACGACACCGTGGCCTCCATGTAGTCCTGGATGCCCGGAAAGCGCTCGAAATACCGGTCGATGAAGCCCTGCGCGTCGCCCCTCGGAATCCGAAGGTTGTTGGCGAGCCCGAAGGCCGAAATCCCGTAGATCACACCGAAATTGATCGCCTTCGCCTGGCGGCGGATCATCGGGTCCATGCCCTCGATCGGCACACCGAACATCTCGGAGGCCGTCATCGCGTGAATGTCCTGCCCCTCCCGAAAGGCCTGGCGGAGGCTCTCGATCTCCGCGATATGGGCCAGGATCCGAAGCTCGATCTGCGAATAGTCGAGCGAGATCAGGACCGAGCCCTCATCCGGCACAAACGCCTCCCGGATCCGCCGCCCCTCCTCCGTGCGCACGGGGATGTTCTGGAGGTTCGGATCGGTGGAGGCGAGCCGCCCGGTGTTCGCCCCGGCAATCGAATAGGATGTGTGAACCCGCCCGGTCTCCGGATGAATATGGTCCTGGAGCGCATCCGTGTAGGTCGATTTCAGTTTCGAGAGCTGGCGCCAGTCCAGCACACGCGCCGGCAGATCGTGCCCTTCCGCCGCCAAGGTCTCCAACACATCTGCCCCGGTCGCATAGGCCCCGGTCTTGCCCTTCTTGCCCCCGGAGAGCCCCATCTCGTCGAAGAGAATCTCGCCAAGCTGCTTCGGGCTCCCCACATTGAAGGGGCGCCCGGCGAGGGCGTGGATGTCCGCCTCGAGCCCGGCCATCTTCTGCGCAAAGGCCGCCGACATCCGGCTCAAGTGATCGCGGTCGACGCGGATCCCGGTCATCTCCATCTCCGCCAGAACGGGGACGAGCGGACGCTCCATCGTCTCATAGACCGCCGTCACGCGGGCCTCGGGGAGCTTTGGCTGGAACACCTTCCAGAGCCGGAGCGTGATGTCCGCATCCTCCGCCGCGTAAGGGGTTGCCGTCTCAATGGGAACGCGGTCGAAGGTGATCTGTGCTTTGCCGGACCCGATCAGCTCTTTGATCGGGATCGGCTGATGTCCGAGATAGCGATCCGACAGAAGATCCATCCCATGCCCATGGAGCCCACCATGCGCCGCATAGGACATCAGCATCGTGTCGGCGATCGGCCCGACCGAAATCCCGTACCGCGCCAGGATCTTCAGGTCGTACTTCATGTTCTGCCCGATCTTGAGGACACTCGGGTCCTCCAGCACCGACCGAAGACGCTCCAGAACGTCCTCAAGGCTCAGCTGATCCGGCGCCCGCTCCATCGGCCCGGCAAGATCCCCCTCCCCCGTCACATGGGCGAGCGGCACATAGGCCGCCCGTCCGGGCTCGACGGCAAGGCAGACGCCGACAAGATCGGCCCGCATCTCGTCGAGCCCCGTCGTCTCCGTGTCGATCGCCACATAGCCCCGCTCCGCGATCTCCCCGATCCAGGCGTCGAGCGCTGAAAGATCCCGCACCGTCTCATACCGCGACGCGTCAAAGGGGAGGTCCCGCGCGGCCACCGCCGCGCCGGGCCCGAGGGGGCTCGACGCCCCCTCCGGCCCGCCCCCCCCAGAGGAGGTCTCGGGCATCTCCGCCCCAAACGCCTCCGCGACCCGGCGGGTCAGCGTCCGAAACTCCATCTTCCCCAAAAACCCGAGCAGCGCATCCTCCTCGGCCGCCCGCACATCGAGCCCGTCGAGCGGTTCGAGATCCGGCACCGCCGGATCGAGCGTCACCAGCTCCCGCGACAACCGGATCTGATCGGCATGCTCGACCAGGGTCTGACGGCGCTTCGGCTGCTTGATCTCCTCAGCCCGTTCAAGGAGTGTGTCGAGATCTCCATATTCCACGATCAACTGTGCCGCTGTCTTGACGCCGATCCCCGGCGCCCCCGGCACGTTGTCGACGCTGTCCCCGGCGAGTGCCTGAACGTCGATCACCCGCTCCGGCCGGACGCCAAACTTCGTCTCCACCTCCTCGACGCCCAGTCGCACCGATTTCATCGCATCGAACATCTCGACCGCCGGCCCCACGAGCTGCATCAAATCCTTGTCGGAGGAGACAATCGTCACCCGCCCGCCCCGCGCCTCGGCCTGGCGGGCATAGGTGGCGATGATGTCATCGGCCTCGAACCCGTCCTTTTCGATGCAAGCGATGTTGAAGGCGCGCACCGCCTCCCGCGTAAGCGGGATCTGCGGTCTCAGATCAGCCGGCATCTCCTCGCGGTTCGCCTTGTAGAGCGGGTAGAGATCGTTGCGAAACGTGTGGCTTCCCTTGTCGAAGATCACTGCAACATGCGTCGGCGCATCCGGCCGCGCGTTGTCCTCGACCATCTTCCAGAGCATGTTGCAAAAACCCGACACCGCCCCGATCGGCACCCCATCGGATTTCCGGCTCAGAGGCGGCAGCGCATGAAACGCACGAAAGATGAACGCCGATCCATCGATCAAGTGCAGATGGTGGCCGGGACCGAAGGGCGTGTTCACCTCAGTGCTCCGCAAGCGCTTGATCGAGAACGAAGCGCTTGTCGCAGTAGCCGCACTCGATCCATCCGACAGACGGATCGATCGAGTACCAGACCAGAGGATGGCCGAGTGCGCCGCCATCGCAGGACACCCGCATGCGGGCTACAACCTCCACTTCTGGCGCGTCATGTGCGGGCACCGCCGGCAGCTTTGCTCTCATCGCTTTCTCCGCTCTCACAGGCGCAAGCCTAGCATCTCCCCGGACCCCGCACCATCACCTGCCCCCTCGCCGTAGGGCAGCGGGAGGGCGC
>JBCDHQ010000284.1:0-6005 GCA_038749815.1 Pseudomonadota bacterium
CAGCGCATCGAGGATGATCGGGGCCGCCTCGTGATCGCCGAGAATGCCAAAGATGCCGCACATGCACGCTCTCCCGCTTACGCCTTGTTTCCTTTGGCTTTCTGCGCGCGGAGCTTGGCCATCATCTCGCGCCCGCGCCCGTCCTTGGCCACTTGTCGCCCCCGGGCGAGGGCGAGATCTCCCTCCGCCACGTCCTCCGTCACGACCGAGCCGGAGCCGATCACCGCGCCGTCGCCGATCTGGACAGGCGCGACGAGGGCCGCGTTCGAGCCAACGAATGCCCCTTCGCCGATCTCAGTCCGGTGCTTGAAGACACCGTCGTAATTGCAAGTGATCGTGCCTGCGCCGATGTTTGTGCGCTCCCCGATGGTGGCGTCGCCGATATAGCTCAGATGGTTGACCTTGGCGCCCCGGCCGAGGGTCGCGGCCTTGACCTCGACGAAGTTTCCAACCCGCGCGTCCTCGCCCACATCCGTCCCGGGGCGGAGCCGCGCGAAAGGACCGATGACCGCGCCCTCGGCCACGTGGCAGCCCTCGAGATGGCTGAAGGCGCGGATCTCCGCGCCGGTCTCGATGGTCACTTCGGGACCGAAAACGACGTTTGGACCGATCTCCACATCGCGCCCGATCACTGTGTCATAGGCAAAATAGACCGACGAGGGCTCGGCGAGGGTCACGCCCGCCTCCATTGCATCCGCGCGCGCGCGCGCCTGGAACACCGCTTCGGCCTCGGCGAGATCGCCGCGGGAGTTGACGCCGAGCGTCTCTTCCTCCTCGCAGATGTGGACTGCGGCCCGCAGCCCCTCCGCCCGGGCGATGGCGACGATGTCGGTCAGGTAGAACTCCCCGCTCCGGTTCTGGTTGTCGACCCGACCGGCGAGGTCCAGCAGGCGCTGCGCATCCGCGCAGACGACCCCCGAATTGCAGAGGTTGATCTCGAGCTGGTCGGGCGTCGCGTCCTTCGCTTCGATGATCGCCTCGAGCCGGCCATCGGCAGTGATCAGTCGGCCGTAGCGGCCCGGCTCGGCCGCCCGAAACCCGAGCACCACGATGTCATGTCCGGCCGCACGGAGACCAAGCATCTCCTCGAGGGTCGCTGCTGCAATGAAGGGCGTGTCGCCGTAGAGGACGATCGCCTCCCCCTCAAACCCCTCGAGCGCCGGAGCCGCCTGGAGGACGGCATGCGCCGTTCCGAGTTGCTCCGCCTGCTCGACGACGAGCGCCTCCTCGGTGAAGTTCAGCGCTGCGGCCTGAACGTCCGACGCGGCGTGTCCGACAACGACCACCGTCCGCTCCGCGGCGATCAGTTCGCCCGCGCGCATCGCATGATACAGAAGCGGGGCGCCCGCCAGTTTGTGGAGGACCTTCGGGCGGTCGGAGTGCATCCGAGTGCCCTTGCCTGCCGCCAGAACGATGATCGCCGTGCCCATGCCTGCCTCCGTTCGCTGCCCTTAACAGCGCCATCTCTCAGCCGCCACTCAGCACGGATAGATTTGTGTTTCAAATCCTGTCATCCGTGTGGCGGCAACGCGACAGGAGGGCCCGTGCGCACCGCCATTTTCGATCTCGACGGCACGCTCGCCGACACGTCTCTCGACCTTCTGGCCGCCGGCAATGCCTGTTTCGACGCGCCGATCCTCTCCGCCGAGACCGACCGCGCAACCGCCTTCAATGGCGGGCGGGCGATGCTCCGTCTCGGGTTCGCCCGTCAAGGTCGCGCGTGGAGCGAAGCGGATGTGGAGGAGGGGTACCCGCGCCTCCTCGCGGCCTATGAGGGCGCGCTGTCGCGCCACACCACGCTCTTTCCGGGCGTGCTCGAGACGCTCGATCTCTTGGCGGAGGAGGGCTGGCGTCTCGGCGTCTGCACATTGAAGCCCGCCTATCTCGCCGAGGCGCTCCTCACCGATCTTGGGGTCCGCGACCGCTTCCACGCGCTCCTTGGTCAGGACAGCCTGCCCGTCAAAAAGCCGGATCCGCGCCACTTGATCGAGACGGTCCGGCAAGCGGGCGGCGACCCGGCGCGCTCTGTCCTGGTGGGAGACAGCACCACCGATCGTGAGACGGCGCGTGCCGCCGGCGCCCCCTCGATCCTGGTGACCTTCCGACCGGCGGGGATCGATGTGGCAGCGCTGGCGCCCGAAGCGCTTCTCGAGCGGTACGAGGACCTGCCCTCGATCCTCGAGCGGCTGGTCCCATGAGGCTCGCCGTCTGGTCGGGCCCGCGGAACCTCTCGACGGCCCTCATGTACAGCTTCGGCGCGCGCGCCGATTGCACAGTTTGGGACGAGCCGTTCTATGCGCCCTATCTCGCGGCGACGGGGATCGACCACCCGATGGCGGCGGAGGTTCTTGCCAACCACGATGTCGATCCCGCCTCCGTCGCTGAGCGGTGTGCAGCGCCGGCCCCGACGGCGCTTATCTACCAAAAGCATATGGCCCATCACCTCCTCCCCGAGTTTCCAACGGAGTGGATGGCGGCGTGCACACATGTGCTCCTCCTCCGGCATCCTGCCCGCGTGCTGGCGAGCTACCATGAGCGGCGACACGACCCCGTCCTCGCGGACATTGGCGCGGCTGACCTGGAGCGCGTGGCGGTGTTGGTTGAGAGAGCGACCGGGCGCCCGCCCGTGATCATCGACAGCGCCGACATCCGCCGGGCGCCGGCGCCGGCGCTTTCCGCCCTCTGCGCCGCGGTTGGGCTGGTCTACGACCCGGCCATGCTCACCTGGCCCAAGGGAGGGAATGCCGCAGACGGTGTCTGGGCCGCCCATTGGTATGCAGCCGTCCACGCGAGCACAGGCTTCGCTCCCGCCGAGGGGCCATTGCCCCCGCTCCCGGATCGACTGACGGATGTGCTGGTCGAGGCGCTGCCGCATTACGAAGCGCTCCACGCCAGGGCGCTCCGGATCGACTAGGCCGACGGCCCGTGAGCGAGAGCGCGGCGCCTGGGCCAGAGCACCCGCTTGGGCCAGGACCCATGCGCTCTTCGGCGCGTGTTCTCTAGGACCGAGCGCGCCGTCTATGTCGCCGGCGCCCCGACAGTCGCCCGTCGCGAGTGCACCAGGTGCGCAAAGGGGTGCATTGCAATGGCGGATTGTGTGTGGTCGGCGCTCAAGCACTACGCCGAGGTCACCTCGCGTGCGGGGAAGATCACCGCAAATGCGGGTGCCTTTCGGCGTGGCGTAGGCGGTCATCGTCCGAACGCCGGCATGGCGCGCGCCGACCAGCGGCGCGCCGGCCGTGACCTCTCGGCTGAGCAGGTCGCCGGGTGTCGCTCGCTGGTGGCAACGAACTGCAGCCGTCGCCGTAGGACGGCTGCTGCGACCGGAGCTGATCGGATCCGGCGACTGTCGAGCCGCACCTTACGCCTCCAGATGCGCGTCCCCGGGGAGGGTCGGTTGCGGGGCTCCGATCAGAACCAACCGTGACGCTCAACAGTGAGCGCATCGTTCTCCATGCCCGGACGATCGGTTCCCAGGTGGGGCGGAGCCCCAGGCCACCCTTACGCCAAAGCCGGCTCCCCGCCTGCCAGGGGGTGCCGCCCGCTGTTGTCAGAAGTGCCCGCGCCGCGTTCGTCCCACTCGACCGAGAGGTCTGGCGAGCGGCTCGGATCTCACCAGCGGCGGGCCAACACGCGGGGTGCATGTCACCTCGGCGGTATAGCGCTCTAAGCAGCTTGCCTTCCGCGGCGATCCGCTGCATTAGGGCGCGTCACGGGGCGTGGCGCAGCCTGGTAGCGCGACGGTTTTGGGTACCGTAGGTCGTAGGTTCGAATCCTGCCGCCCCGACCAAGCACTTGGCCGCTTCAATAGAGAAACCGCTCAAGACTCCCTGTCAGATGTGGCCATCTTGCGAGGGGGACGCGGCGTTTTCCCTCCCCGGCTTTTGCCCTCTCAGATCCAGGCGCCGTCGGTGCCCCAACGTCCGGCACTCGCTGCGAGCGCCGGACCGCCTCTGATCGTTCTCTCTCGGGCTGCCAGCAGACAGAACTGCGATGCCTGCACCAAAGGGCGCGCGAAACGGTTCGCGTGTGTTGGGCCAGGCGAGCGCCGTCGGGTCCGGATGTGGTCTTTTGACCCGCCGTTGATGCGCGTCTTTGGCCCGGGGAGGGCCGCTGATGGGGAGAGAGTGCGCCCTCAACGCTCTCGGAGACGACATTCCGGGGGCTTGCCCGCTGCGAACAGGGCCTGGGGCGATGCAGATCGCTGTGAGGTCCTGCGCGGCGCGGATGCCCGACGCTCTGGTCTCGATGAGCAGACCGACTCACGGAAACGCCGACCCGCCTAGGCGCGGACGAAACAGTGCAGGCTCCGCCGCTCGTCGCGCCGGGTCGGCAGACACATCGATCCGCTTGGGCCAAAAGTCCGGCCGTCGGACAGCTCTCTCGCACCGCGCCCTGGCGGTTTCCGGGTCAAACGCCGCCGCGCTCATTGTCCGCGCCGACACTTCCCGTCCAGCACCCATCTCGAAACGCCAGACCCTCTCAGGTCTGCCAAGCCGCCGGTCATCGGTGACCCTCTGCGCCCCAGGGCACCGGCAACGGCAACTGTGCCTCAACAGCAGAGGGTAACGCCGCGCACCCCAAGAGAGCACCGTTCGGCGGCACGTGGGTTCTCGGTTCGGCTTATTGCCCCACCGGTGCCGCGTGTGCCTGACTGCAGCCGGAAACCCCTGGCGGAGGCAGGTCTCGCCGCCAGAACCTGCGCCCTTTGGACGCTCCCCGGCTTTGGGTGCCGCACGCAGCGGGGCTGTGACGGGCTAGGTCGTGTCGCCAATTCTCAGGCTCGCCTGGAGATCTTGCTTTCGGACCTCGGTCGGCGCTCCAGCACCTAAGATCCAGTGTGCCGCAGCGGCGCCGATCTCGTAGCGCGGCGTGAGGGTCGTTGTGATCTGCTTGGGAAGCGCCGACAGGAACTCAAGGCCGTTGAACCCGGCAAGCGCAACCTGATCTGGGACCGCGATGCCCTCGGCGAGGCAGTGCATGAGCCCCCCAGCGGCCAAATCGTCATTGGCAAAGTAGATCGCCCGCGGAGGTGTGTCCTTCGACATCAAGTGACGGGTCATCTGGCGCCCGGCCTGCATCGAGGAGGCGTCATCGGATCGAACGACGTCGATCAGATCGGCGCCGGCGGATTTGATGACTGCGCTGAACGCGTTGAACCTCTTGGTCGCACGAAGGTCTTGCCCGCCCTGACTGCCGACATAGGCGAACCGGCGAAAGCCACGGTCGATCAAATGCGCGGCCATCGTCGCCCCGGCCTCGGCGTGAGAGAACCCAAAGCAGGCAGAGATCGGATCGCCATCGGTGTCCATGATCTCCGACACGCGAACACCGGTCTGTGCGACGATCTTTCGGAGCGACTTTGTGTGCTCCAAGCCAGGAAGAATCAGACCGCGCGGACGCCAGGACAGGAGATCGAACACAAGGTCCTCCTCCGTCTCCAGCGAGTATTCCGAGACACCAAAGACCGGCCGCAAGCCGCTCTTGTCGAGCGTGTCGCTGATGCCCGACAGAACCTCCGTGAACACGCGGTTTTGCATCGTCGGCACGACCACACCCACGATCGGGTTGTCGTAGGTGGCGTTTCCGCCAGCCAGTCGATTGTGCACATAGCCAATCTCACGGGCGGCCCTAACGACTTGATCGCGAACGTCTTTCGAGGTGTATCCGGCGCTGCGCATCACGCGAGACACAGTCATCTGACTGACCCCGGCGACGCGTGCCACATCGTGCATCGTCGGCTGAGACTTTTCCGTGCTCGTCGATCTGCGCCTGACCATGTTCGCTGAGCTTTCGACTCTTTGCTTGACGACTGTTTATGTAAACACATAGGTGTTGAGCAAGGTGTTTACATAAACATCAGGGGTGCAGCGCACCTGGCAACGGCGGCGGAGCCGCAAGGGAGGACCCATGAAACACTTTCTTTTGAGCTCGGCCATTGCGATTGCGTCGGCGGGTGTGGCCTTCGCCGACACATACCGGCCGGAGTGTTTTGCGCCGGCGCC
>JBCDHQ010000285.1:0-5997 GCA_038749815.1 Pseudomonadota bacterium
GCCGTGGCGCTGCGGCACCAGGGTCCGTATCACGAGATCGGAAAGGCCTTTGAACAGATCAGTGCCATCTTTACGAGCCGCGGCCTCTGGCCCAACGCGCTCGGCATGATCGGCATCTACCACGACGACCCTTCGCTCAAGCCCGAGGCGGAGCTCCTCTCGCATGCCGGCGTCATCGTGGCGGACAACGTGGCCGTTCCGGACGAGCTCGAGGAGGTGCGGACCGCCGCGGGCCAAGTGGCCGTCCTGCACTTCAAGGGACCCTATGCGGGGCTGCAGCCGGCCTATGATTACCTCTTTGGCACCTGGCTGCCGCAATCGGGCATCGAGATCGCAGACGCCCCCACCTATGAGGTCTATCTCAACAGCCCGGCGGAAACCGCACCCGCGGATCTGCGCACCGACATTTGCGTGCCGATGCGCCGCTGAGGCTCAGTCGCCCGCGCGCTCGCGCGCGAGGAGGTCCCGGATCTCGGTCAAGAGCTCGGTGTCGCTCGGGCCGGCCGGGGCCTCTTCCGGCTCCTCCGCACCCATTGCCGCGTCCTTCAGGCGGTTGACCCCTTTGACCAGCAGGAACACGACCCAGGCCACGATCACAAACTTGATCACAGCGTTGATGAAGTTGCCGTAGTTGAACGTGCCCGCGTTCTCCCCCTCGCCGATCGCGAACCTGAGGCTCGAGAAATCGATGCCACCGACGAAGATGCTGATGATCGGGTTCACAAGATCGTCGACCATCGACGTGACGATCGCGGTGAAGGCGGCCCCCATGATGATGCCGACGGCCATATCCATGACGTTGCCACGCGCAATGAAGTTCTTGAATTCGTTGAGCATCTGATCCCCCACGTTGCTCTCGCACCCGCGATGCGGGTGCCGGGGGGAGTTTTTAAGTCCGCAAAATGAAAACAAGCCGTTTCTTGCACATGGCATTGATTGCGCGACTATTGGTCACATCTGGCCCATGTCTGATTAGAAGGAGCCACCATGGCCGACCTCTCCGCGTTTCCGATCACCACCAAGTGGCAGCCGCAGAACCCTGACCGACTTCAGCTCTTTTCCTTCCCGACGCCGAACGGCGTCAAAGTGGCCATTGCGCTCGAGGAGATCGGCTTGCCCTACGAGGCGCACCTTGTGCGGCTCAACGAGACCACGACGCCCGAGTTTCTCTCGCTCAACCCAAACAACAAGATCCCCGCAATCATCGACCCGGACGGACCGGGCGGGGCGCCGATGGCCCTCTGGGAATCGGGCGCGATCCTGATCTATCTGACCGAGAAGACCGGCAAACTGATCCCCTCAGACCCCGCCGCGCGCCACGAGACCATCCAATGGCTGATGTTCCAGATGGGCGGGATCGGGCCGATGTTCGGCCAAGTGGGCTACTTTCACCGCTTCGCCGGCAAGGAAATCGAGGACCCGCGCCCGAAGGAGCGGTACTTGAACGAGGCGAACCGCCTCCTCAAAGTGCTCGAAGCGCGCCTCGACGGGCGGGAATGGATCATGGGCGGCGATTACACGATCGCCGACATCGCGATCTTCCCTTGGGTCCGCGCAATCCAGACCTTCTACGAGGCGGGCGAGCTCGTCGGGTTGAGCGGCATGCCCAACGTCCAGGATTGGTTGAGCCGCGCAGTCGACCGACCGGCGAGCGAGCGCGGCCTCAACATCCCTCCGCGGGACGGCTGAGCCCTAGTTGATCAAGAACTCTCCGTCCACCTTGCGCCATTCGCCGGGGTGGACGAGATGCTGGTGGGTGTAGCGCACGGAGTGGAGCGGCCCGTCGAGGTTCTTTTCCCAGAACTCGAGGAACTGCATCAGCTTCGGAAACTCCGGCGCGAGATCGTAATCCTGCCAGGTGAAGACCTGCAGCATGGAGCGGAAATCCGGCATCCGGTAGAGGATCTCGGCCGTCGTGAGGCCGTGACCCTGGAGCATTTTAAGGCAGTCTTGCTTGCTCATCTGTACCCCTCTCTCTCACACGTCGGAGAAGTCTGCGGGGCCCAGCTTGAGGCGGGCAAGTCAAAATCTGGTAAATGCCAAGGATTTCAGCACGTTAGCACTCTCACCCTGTGGCGGCTGCTTACGGCAGATCGCCCCGCTCGACATAGGTCAGCATCTCAACCACCTGCGCGGGCGTCTCTGCGACGGCGAGGGCGGCGGCGTCCACCTCCTTCAGCGCATGCGCATGGTCCGGTCCATGGAGGACAATCAGCGACTTGCCGAGCGCGGAGGCGATGCCCGCATCGAAGGCCGCATTCCATTGCTTGTACTTCTCGCCGAAGCGCACGACGACGATGTCTGCGTCCTCGATCCCCTTCCGCGTGCGGATGGCGTTGAGCTTTGCACCCTTGTGATCGTGCCAGAATTTCGACTGCTCCGCGCCGAGGATGCGCACCCCGCAATCGTCCGAGGCCGCGTGATCCGTCACCGGGGCCGAGAATGCCACTTCGAGCCCGCGCTCGCGCGCGCCGGCCATGATCTCGTCTCGCCAGTCGGTGTGGATCTCGCCCGAGAGATAAACCTTCAGCATGTCCCCTCCTCAGCCGCGCAACTGGGCGCCGGTCGCTTTGCCAACTGTCGCAACCAACCGCTCGGACAAGGCCTCGATGTCCTTGTCCGTCAGCGTCGTGTCCTTGGGCTGAAGGCGCACGGAGATCGCGACAGACTTCTTGCCCTCGCCCATTTGCTTCTCCGCCTCGGGACCTGCAAACACGTCGAACACATAGGCGCGCTCGATCAGCGCCTTGTCGACGCCGAGCGCCGCCTTGACGATCCGGTCGGCCTCGAGATCCGCGTCGACCACGAAGGCGAAATCCCGCTCCACGGCTTGCAGATCCGAGATGTCGAGCGCGGGGCGCGTCGTTGCCGTGCTCCGCGGCTGCGGCAGCGCATCGGGGAAGATCTGGACGGCCACGGCCGGCCCTTTGACATCCATCGCCGAGAGAACCCGCGGATGCAGCTCGCCAAAGATCGCCAGCGGCGTCTTCGGGCCGAGCGACAGCACACCCGAACGCCCGGGATGGTACCACTCTGGCGCCTTTCGCAGCACCATCAACCGCTCCGGCGCGCCGAGGGCGCGCAGAGCAGCCTCGGCGTCCGCCTTGGCATCGAAGACGTCAACTGGGCGGCGGGCGCCATAGGGCGTGCGCGGTGTGTCCTGGCCGGTGCGCACCCCCACGCCCTGCCGGCTCTGATCGTCGGGCTCACCGCCTGCGAAGGCGGGGCCCACCTCAAAGAGAGCCAAATCTGCCATCCCGCGCGCCTGGTTGCGCGCCGCGACCCGCAGAAGGCCCGGCAGGGCGGACGGTCGCATGTGGCTCAGGTCCGTGCTGATCGGATTGGCGAGCGCCACATCTTCGCTCCCGCCCCCGAAAAGTGCGGCGGTCGGTTGGTCGATGAAGGAGTAGGTCACGCATTCGTTCAATCCCGCGCTCGCCAGCGCGAGGCGGAGGCGCTTCTCACGCCGCTGCGCGAGCGTCAGACCCACTTGCGAGACGCCGGCAGGCCGGGTCATCGGCCGCCCCTCGAGCCGGGTGAGCGAGGCGACGCGCGCCACTTCCTCCACCAGATCCGCTTCGCCATGAACGTCCGGCCGCCAGGAGGGCACCCAGACCTCGATCCCGCCATGCTCCCGCGCGACACCAAAGCCGAGCGCCGTCAGGATCCGGATCTGCTCCGCCTCCGAGATGTCGAGGCCGACAAGGCTCCGCAGCCGCTCCGGGCGCAGCGGGTAGAACCGCGCTGTGTCGAGGGGCGCGCCGGCGACCGTTTTTTCGGAGACCTCGCCGCCGCAAAGATCGACGATCATCTGGCATGCCAGGTCGAGCCCCGGCTCGGTGAAATCGGGATCGACGCCCCTCTCAAACCGGTAGCGCGCATCTGAGTTGATGCGAAGCGCTCGGCCCGTCGCGGCAATCGTCACCGGATCCCAATAGGCCGATTCGACGAACACCTCCGTCGTCTCCTCCGTACAGCCGGTGGAGAGCCCCCCCATCACGCCGGCAATCGATTCAGGTCCGTTGGCGTCCGCAATCGCCATCATGCCGGGCTGCATCACATACGTCTTGTCGTCGAGCGCCACGATCTCCGTCGGCGCCTCGACGCTGTGCACCTCAATATTGCCGACCACCATCGCCGCGTCGAACACATGGAGCGGGCGGTTGCGGTCATAGGTGAAGAAGTTCGTCACATCGACAAGCGCCGAAATCGGGCGAAGGCCGATGGCCCGGAGGCGGGCCTGCAGCCAGTCCGGGCTAGGGCCGTTCTTGACGCCGCGGATCACTCGGCCCGCGAAATGCGGACAGCCCTTCTCGAGCAGATCCGGCGCAATCGTCACCCCGATGGGACAGGGGAAGCTGCCCTGGAGCCGCACCTCGTCGACGGGTTTCAGCACTCCGAGCCCGCGCGCGGCAAGATCCCGCGCGACGCCGCGCACGCCGAGCGCGTCAGGCCGGTTCGGCGTGATTGCAATGTCGATCACAGGGTCGCTCTGGATGATATCCACGTAGCGCGCGCCGATCTCGGCATCCTCCGGAAGCTCCACGATGCCGTCATGCGCGTCCGAGAGCTCCATCTCCCGCTCCGAGAGCATCATGCCAAAGCTCTCGACGCCACGGATCTTGCCGACCTGGATTGTCGTGTCGATGCCCGGAATGTAGTCCCCGGGTGCGGCCACCACGACTTTGATGCCGGCCCGCGCGTTTGGCGCACCGCAGATGATCTGCTGCTCCGCGCCGCCGCCCGTGTCGACGCGGCAGACCTTCAGCTTGTCGGCATCGGGGTGCTTTTCAGCCGCCACGACATAGCCGACACGAAACGCGCCGAGCCGCTCCGTTGGGTCCTCGGCGCCCTCAACCTCCAGCCCGAGATCCGTCAGAGCCTCGAGAATATCGGCCAAGGATGCCTCGGTCTCGAGGTGATCCTTGAGCCAGGCCAGCGTGAATTTCATCGTCTCATTCCGTTCGGCGGATTTCAGCCCCCCTCCCTTACTGGCAACAGTGGGACGAGAAAACCCGGTTGAAGGCTTGTTTTTGTTGCGCTCTCGCGTTTAAACCTTGTACAGCATCTTCATGATACAGGCGGCTAACCGCCGGTATTAGAACGCATTTTAGCGAACTCAATCTCCCCTGACACACTGTTGCCGCTTTCTCACGCGAAACAGTTCTCGACCGCAAATTGGGTAGCGGATGGATCTTATGCTTGACACTCTCATCGACCGCCTGAAGCTGGCTGCCGCTGACGAGTCCGGCGCTGTAACAGTGGACTGGGTTGTGCTGACCGCGAGCATCATCGCGCTCAACATCGGCCTGATTGTCGGTTTGTTCGAGTCTGGACTTAACCTAGGGGCTTCAGCAATTTACGAAGACCTCGTGAACCCGCTCGACTAGGGCGGGGTCTCACCCATCGGCTGAGAACCGCACCGGGTCGAAGCCATAATGGGTCAGCCACCTCAAATCGCCGTCGAAGAACGCACGCAGGTCGGGCATGCCATACTTGAGCATCGCCAGCCGGTCGATGCCGATTCCAAAGGCGAAACCTTGCCACACTGTCGGGTCCAACCCGGCAGAGGCAAGGACTTTGGGGTGGACCATTCCTGAGCCGCCGGCTTCGAGCCAGTCGTCGCCCTCACCGATTTTCAGCTGACCGCCCTCCCAGGAGCAGCGGATGTCGATCTCTGCCGAGGGCTCGGTGAAGGGGAAGTGAGAGGCGCGGAACCGCACCTCCACGGTGTCGATCTCGAAGAATGCGCGACAAAACTCCTCGAGGGTCCACTTGAGGTTCGCCATCGAGATGTCGCGGTCGATCGCCAGCCCCTCGACCTGATGGAACATCGGCGTGTGGGTCTGGTCGTAATCCGAGCGGTAGACCCGCCCCGGCGCAATGATTCGGCACGGCGCACCCGCCGCCTCCATATGGCGGATCTGCACGGGGCTCGTGTGGGTCCTGAGCACATGCGGCGGACGATTGTCGCCCTCGCGCCGGTGGATGTAGAAC
>JBCDHQ010000286.1:0-5983 GCA_038749815.1 Pseudomonadota bacterium
CAGCCGATAGTGGCGCCGATCCGGCGTGTCCGGCGCAAAGAACGGCCCGCCCGGTTCGATGATCACGCCCTCGGGGTGGAGCGCGCGGGCCAAATCCTCAGCGTCGACTGCGTCCGGTGTCGCCATCCAGTAGCTGGACCCGCCTTCCTCGGCGGAGCCCGCGATCGTCAGGCCATACTGGTGGAGCGCCTGAGCCATCACGTGGCGCCGGCGCTGATACGTCTTGCGGAGCCTGTTGATCTGCGCGTCATAATGGCCGAGCGAGAGGAAATTTGCCGCCGTCCGCTGCATGAGCCCCGGCGGGTGCCGCAGAACCGTGCTCCGCAGCGCCCGCGCCGCCTCGATAAAGGGTTCCGGCGCAACGAGATAGCCGAGCCGGAGGCCCGGAAAGAGCGACTTCGAGAACGAGCCGATGTAGATCACGCAGCCCCTCTCATCGAGCGATTTCAACGCAGGCGACGGCGCGCGACCGAAGGTCAGCTCGAACTCATAGTCATCCTCTACCACGACAAACCCTTGCTGGCCGGCGCGGTGCAGGATCTCTTTGCGCCGGGTCGTCGGCATGGTGACGTTGGTTGGACAATGGTGGCTCGCGGTCACGAAGACCACATCCGTGCCGGGGGCGAGCGCCGCAGGCGGCAGCCCCTCTGCATCGATGTCGACGGCCTGCACGGCGCAGCGGGTCTGTTGGAGGACATCGCGGAGGCCCGGATAGCCTGGGTTCTCCATTGCCGCCTTCCGCCGTGGGCCGAGGAGGAGATGCGCCGTCAGCCAGAGTGCGTTTTGCGCGCCGAGCGTGACGAGTATGTTCTCGGGCCGCGCGAAAATGCCGCGCCGCGGCAGGATCTGTCGGAGGATGAACTCGACCAGTTTCGGATCGTCGCGCTCATACTGATCGAGCGTCAGCGTGTCGAACTCCCGCTGGCTGACGGCTTGGAGCGCACAGAGCCGCCAGTTCTGATGATCAAAGAGCTTTGGGTCGGTCTGGCCGTAGACAAAGGGATAGCGGTAGCTCCTCCAGTCGGCCGGTCGCATGATCCGCGAGGCGCTTTGACCGCGGGAGCCGATTACGCGCGCCCAGTCGACGCCGGCGGCCTCCGGCGCCGGTGTTTGGTCGATCACCGGCCCGCAGGGCGCGGTGTCGGACACGAAGTACCCGGCCCGCCCGCGTGCGGTCAGATAGTCATCCGCGACGAGGTCGGTGTAGGCGAGTGTGACCGTTATCCGGCTGACGCCCAAGTGGCGGGCAAGCGCGCGGCTCGATGGCAGGCGCTCGCGCGGGTGGAACCGCCCCGAGAGAATGCCATCGACCACAAGGCGCTTGATCCGATGCTGGAGGGTCCCCTCGCCGTCCCGGTCGAGATAGAAGCTGTCGGGTGGGATCGGCATCGCTTAAGTCCAACACAGATCCGGCCCTCGGTCCAGATGGTGCCACCGACTGGCCCCACAATGAAGTGTCGCAAGCTTGGCTCTGCCTCTGTCAATTCTGCAAAGGAGCGATGGAGTCCGGTGCATCTTCACGAGCTCACCGATGATTAGGGGCCGTGACCCAGCCTGTGTCGCCTCCGAATGCGCAGGGAGTCCCCGGTGCTGACGACCGGTGGGTGATCACCGCCATCCTGTGGCGGGGCCGTATCGGACCCATGGCGGGACGGCCATGGCACGCGCAGACCCCCTGACAAACGCTTCCAATGCGAGGAGCGGGATCGTTTTCTTCATGCTATTCAAGGGCCGACGATGACGGCTTCGTCCTGATTGCCTGGTCGTTCGTGCGCGGACATCAACACGGCGCCGACGCTCAAAAGGGACCCACCTGGTCGCGTGGGACGCCCCCGCGGCCTTCCACCGAGACCCACGCCGCGCGACTGCGCCTGACGCCCAGCCATGCAGGCGGTGCTTCAGCGGGCCATGATCTCGGTGACCTGCGCCAAGCATTGTGGCAGGTTGCTTGTGCGGCCGACGACAGCACCGCGAACCGAGACATTCGCGCCGAGCGCGGCGCCCGAGTGCGCCTGCCTCGGCCTCTTCGGCAAACGGTCCATCGACTGAGCACCCTGGCCGAGCGGTCCTTCACACGGATAAACCACGCCAGGGGCCTCGCGCCGCGCTACAACCGCAAGCGGGAGGACGTCCCCGCCGCCGTCAAACCCGATCTGGCCAGTACTCCAGTGCGTCCACGCCCTAGGCCCTGCCCTTCCAAGGCACCAGCCAGAGCTCAGCCCGGCGCATCAAGATGTCAATCGAGTAGCCGATGATCCCGATCAGAACGATCCCCATGACAACGATATCGGTCTGTTGAAACTTGGAGGCAGCGATGATCATCATGCCGACACCCTTTTGCGCGGCGACAAGCTCAGCCGCGACGACCGTACCCCAGCAGACCCCCATCGCGACCCGTGCGCCCGTGAAAATCTCGGGCAAAGAGTTTGGGATGATCACGTAGCGCAAGATCTGCATCCGGGACGCACCGAGCGAATAGGCCGCGTGGATTTTGGTGATGTTGACGCCAGAGACGCCCGCGCGGGCTGCGATGATCATGATCCAAAGCGACGCGAGGAAGAGAAGCGTGATCTTCCCGGTTTCCCAAATCCCGAACCAGATGATGACGAGAGGAATGAGGGCGAGCGGGGGCACCGGCCGCATGAACTCAACGATCGGGTCGAACCAGCCTCGGAACCACCCCGAGAGGCCCATCGCATAGCCGAGCGGGATCCCGACGAGCGCGCCGGCCGCAAAGCCCACGATCACGCGGATGAGCGACCAGAACACATGCTCGAAGAGGGTGAAGTTCTGATATCCGTTGCCCGCAATCTCGAGCAAACGGGAGAGCACGGCCTCCGGCGAGGGCAGCCAGATCGGCTCCATCTGCATCCCTCTGGCCGGTGTGAAATTGAGCGAGCCCTTGGCCGTCATCGTGACAGAGCCGTTCGGCACGTCGACCGTCCCCTCGGGCTCGATCGGGCGCCCCATCACTTCGACGACACGGACCTCCTCGCCGTCGTCGTTCCCGACCGCGCGGATCAGCTCGCTCCGCCACATGGCGACGGCGGCGGTGTCGTTCTTGGCAAAACCGTCGCCCGCCTCAATCTCCGGCGCGCCGGGATCGGCCCCGACCTCGTGGACGATCACATGGATTGTCGCCGTGTCGCGCGCGCCGGACGCGTCCTCAGCCGTGTAGGAGAACTCCGTCTCGCCGGAGAACGGTCCCGGCATGTGCAACGGCGAGATGACGGACCCGGTGAACGCGCCCCAAAGGAGGAAGATCACAAGGATCGAGATGATCGAAGCCGCGCGATCCGGACGCACAGCGCTCTCGTCGCCGAAGGTGACTGTCTTCAGGCTGGTGAAATCGCGCCGCTCTGCCAGACGGCTCCGCACGACGGACACGGCCGCGAATGCAATGACAAACGCAGCGATGTAGAACAGAAGAACGATCATGCGGGTGCCTCGGTTCGGCCCATGATTTCTTCCTCCATCTCCCAGATCATCGCGAGGATCTCCTCCCGCGTCTCGGCAAACCCGTCCGATTGCTTGACATCCCGCAGATCCGCGCCGACGGCGCGATCTGCAAAGGGCAAATGAAACTCCTTGTGGATCCGTCCCGGGCGCGGTGCCATCACGATCAGACGCTCCCCGAGGAGGAGCGCCTCTTCGACTGAGTGCGTAATCAAAAGGACGGTCTTGCCGGTCTCCTTCCAGAGCTTGAGGACAAGGCCCTGCATCTTCTCGCGCGTCAGTGCATCGAGCGCGCCGAGGGGCTCGTCCATCAGGATGACATCCGGATCATTGGCAAGGCACCGCGCGAGGGCCACGCGTTGCTGCATTCCGCCCGAGAGCTCATAGACCGCCTTCTCTTTGAAGTCCTGGAGCCCCACAGCCTCAAGCAGATGATCGGCGATCCGTGTGCGCTCGGCTTTCGAGGTGCCCTTCATCCGGGGGCCGAAATCGACATTGTCACGCACGCTCATCCACTCAAAAAGCGCGCCCTTCTGGAACACCATGCCCCGCTCGGCCGCCGGACCCATGACGCTGTGGCCATTGATCTCGACAGCACCCGAGGTCGGCGCAAGGAAGCCCGCCACGATGTTGAGAAGCGTTGTCTTGCCGCAGCCCGAGGGGCCGAGGACCGACACGATCTGCCCCGCACCGATGGTGAGCGAGACGTCCTTCAGCGCTTGCACCGCCCCGCCATTGGGCAGGTCGAAACGCATCGACAAGTTGTTGATGTCTAGACCGGACACGGGACCTCTCGGGGAATGGGGGTCGGTCCGCCGGAGCGGCGGACCGAGGGTGGGAGGCGTTACTCCGCCGCGGCCTGGAGCGGGCCGGCGTTGACAGCGTCGACATAGCTCCCGAGCTTTGCGTCGATCGAGCCTGCGTCAACGAAGACCTGCGCGACGCCATCCATGAAGCTCGCCGCGCCGCCGCCGAGCCACTTGTCGGAGAGCTGCTCATCGATCGACGGGAAGACGAACGTGCCGATGGTCGCCGCTGTCGCGTCGAGATCCATGCCCGCGTCTTGCGCGATCACCGGCAGCATCTCGTCCGTGTGATCACCGGAGTTCCACATGGCGTTGGCCTCAGCGGTCACCTCGAGGAAGGTCGCGACAAGCTCAGGCTCTTCCGCGATGAAGGAGGCGGGCGCGCTCGTTACGTCGAAGACGAGGATCCCAAGCTCTTCCTTTTCTGCGCCGGTCAGAAGGATGTTGCCGTGCTCCTTCATCCTGCGGAGCGCACCGCCCCAGCCGCAGACCATATCGAGAGAGCCCTGCGCGAAGGCCGCTGCCCCTTCGGGCGGCGCCATGTCGACGATCTCCATCGTGGTGATGTCGACGCCGAAATGCGACATCTGGCTCAGAAAGCCGTAATGCGCCGCAGTGCCGATCGGCACGCCGACTTTTTTGCCCTCAAGCTCGGCCACGCTCGCCTGATCGATCTCAAGTGCGGTGGCCACAACGCAGTTGTCGTTCTCGGAATAGCTCACCGCGACGTCGAGGATCTGCAGGTCCTGGCCCGCCGAGGTTGCGACGACGAAGGGCGGAACGCCTTGGCTGACGGCGATCTGCACATCGCCCGAGGCCATGGCAGCCGACATGGCCGTGCCGGTGTCGAACGAGACCCAATTGATCGGGATCCCGAGGGCCTCTTCGTACATGCCCTGAACTTTAGCGAACTGGAACGGCATCGGCCACTCGAGGAAGTAGGCCACTGTGATCTCATCGGCGGCGGACGCCTGGCTCGCGACAAGGGTCGCGGCCCCGGCAACGGCACCGATCAGGCTCGATTTAAATGTCATGTTGATCTCCCTGTCTGCTCAGTGACCCGCTCCTACGCGAGCGGGCCAGCTGGACGCGTGACTATAGGTACGTTCCTTTTGGCGCTTATAGGTCCAGATTTCCCATAGTTTATAGATCCAGCATGCGCACAGAGATTTCTCGACCGCAAAAAGCGCGCCGCTGCCGCCGATTTGGGCACTGCGCATGCTTGGGCACGCCACTCGGCGCGTAGGGCGCCTGCACTCAGCCGGATCGCTCGATGCAGGGGGTCAAAGCGAGGTCGGTCAAACCGCTTCCACATCGCGGCGACGGGCCTGACCGTCCCACTTCTGCAGGACAACAGCGCCAAGTGGCTGGCCTTAATGACGCACGCGAGCCCATTGCGTGCCCGTGCGCGCCGGCGCATTGTTTCACATCTCTCTCCACCAGCGAACAGGACTGATCGTGAGCACTCTGCCCTCCACCGCCCGCGTTGTGATCATCGGAGGCGGGGCGGTCGGCGCCTCAGTCCTCTACCATCTCGGCCGCGCCGGTTGGACCGATTGCTTGCTTTTGGAGAAGAACGAGCTGACGGCGGGCTCGACCTGGCACGCGGCCGGCAACGTCCCGATCTTCTCCCCGTCATGGTCGGTGATGAACATGCAGCGATACTCGACCGAGCTCTATCGCGGGCTGGCCGAGGCGGTGGACTACCCGATGAACTATCA
>JBCDHQ010000287.1:0-5935 GCA_038749815.1 Pseudomonadota bacterium
CGCAATGACCCGGACGCGTCTCAGCCTCTTTGACACGACGCTTCGGGATGGGCAGCAGAGCCAGGGCGTCGATTTCAGCCTGGAGGACAAGGTCCGGATCGCCGGTGCGCTCGACGCGCTCGGGATCGACTATATCGAGGGGGGATGGCCCGGGGCGAACCCGACAGACAGCGACTTCTTTGACCGGGTGCCGGCCACGCGCGCCAGGATGACGGCGTTCGGGATGACCAAGCGTGCCGGGCGCTCGGCCGCGAATGATGACGTGCTCGCCGCGGTGATGAACGCGGCAACGCCCGCGGTCTGTCTGGTCGGCAAGACGCATGATTTCCACGTGGAGACGGCGCTCGGCATCACCCTCGAGGAGAACGTAGAGACCATCCGCGCCTCCTTCGAGCATGTGGTGGCGGCCGGGCGGGAGGCGCTCTTTGACGCGGAGCACTACTTCGACGGGCACCGTGCCAACCCGGATTATGCGCTGGCGTGCCTCCGGGCGGCCTTTGACGCAGGCTGTCGGTGGATCGTTCTCTGCGACACCAACGGTGGCGCCTTGCCGGACGACATCCGGCGGGGGGTGAGTGCCGCGATTGCGGCGGGGATCCCGGGGGAGCGGCTCGCGATCCACACCCACAACGACACCGAAAGCGCTGTGGCCAACAGCCTGGCGGCCGTCGATGCCGGCGTGCGCCAGATCCAGGGCACGCTCAACGGGCTCGGGGAACGCTGCGGAAACGCCAATCTCACTTCGCTGATCCCGACGCTCCTCCTGAAGGAGCCCTATGCCAGCCGCTATGAGATCGGGGTGAGCGAAGACGCGCTTGGCGGCCTCACGCGGACGAGCCGGATGCTCGACGAGATCCTGAACCGAGTGCCCGACGCCAGCGCGCCTTATGTGGGCGCCTCGGCCTTTACGCACAAGGCAGGCCTTCATGCCTCAGCGATCCTCAAGGACCCGACCACTTATGAGCATGTCCCGCCTGAGAGCGTTGGGAACGTGCGCTTTGTGCCGATCTCGAACCAGGCCGGGCAGTCGAACCTGCGGGAGCGTCTGGCGGCGGCGGGGCTTCAGGTCGAGAAGGGAGACCCGCGGCTTGCCGAGATCCTGGCCTTGGTCAAACGCCGCGAGGACGAGGGCTATGCCTATGACACGGCGCCCGCCTCGTTCGAGCTTCTGGCGCGCGAGGCACTCGGTCGCCTGCCGAGGTTCTTCGAGGTCGAGCGCTACCGTGTCATCTCAGAGCGGCGGCGCAATGCGCGCGGTGCGACGGTCACCGTCTCCGAGGCGGTCGTGACCGTGATGATTGGCGAGCAGCGGATCACCAGCTTTCACGAGAACAAGGACGCAGGACTGAAGGATTCAGGGCCCGTCAACGCGCTGTCCAAAGCTCTGGCGCAGGATCTCGGACCCTATCAGCGCCACATCGACGATCTGAAGCTCGTCGATTTCCGTGTCAGGATCACCAACTCGGGCACGGATGCCGTCACCCGCGTGCTGATCGACAGCGAGGACGGAACCGGACGGCGTTGGTCGACCGTTGGCGTTTCCGCAAACATCGTCGATGCCTCGTTCGAGGCGCTCCGCGATGCGATTGTCTGGAAGCTGATCCGGGATGAGGCTGAGGCCGCATGACGGCATTCTTCACACTCCACCAGGATCTCCCGCGGGAGGGACCGGGCGACCGCGAAAGCCTCGACTGGGCGCTGACGCTCGCGGCGCCGCCCCGGGACGGTCAGATCCTCGACGCCGGGTGTGGGCCGGGTGCGGACCTTCTCGATCTGGTGGCGCATGTGCCGGATGGACGGGTGATCGGACTGGAGCAGCATGCGCCCTTTGTTGAGGCCGCGGCAGCGCGGGTGGCGGAGGAGCGTCGCGTTGACGTGCGCCACGGCGATATGGCCGCTGCGGAGGGGCCGTTCGATGTGATCTGGTGCGCCGGTGCGCTCTACTTCCTGGGCGTCGAGGCGGGTCTTCGCGGCTGGCGCGCTTCGCTGACGCCCGGGGGGGCGGTGGTGTTCTCCGACGCGGTTTGGCTCGGCACGGCGCGTCCGGAGGCTGCGCGCCGGCAATGGGAGGAGTATCCGGCGATGACCGACATACCGGGCACGCTCGCCCGCATCAGGGCGTCGGGATACCGGTCAATGGGCCACCGGATCCTGAGCGATGCGGCCTGGGAGGCCTACTACACGCCGCTCGAAAGACGGATTGCCGACCTGTCGCCGGGTGCAGATCCAGCCCTCGCCGCAGTGCTGGAGGAGGGGCGGCGCGAGATCGAGGTCTGGCGCGCGCACCGGGATGCCTTCGGGTACGCGCTCTTCGTGGCGCGCATATGAGCGTGGACGCGGCCGCTGAGCTGGTGGCGCGTCGCGACCCCGACCGGTTTCGAGCGGCAATGACAGCCCCTTTGGCGGTGCGAGGCGATCTCCTCGTTCTCTATGCATTCAACCTTGAGCTGGCGCGCGCGAGCTGGGTGACCTCGGAACCGCTCATTGCGGACATGCGGCTGCAGTTCTGGGCCGACATCCTCGAGGAGGTGTTCAACGGCGGCGCCGTGAGGCCGCACGAAGTTGCAACCCCGCTCGCAGATGTCGTACGGCGCCACGGCCTTCCCCGCACGCTCCTCGATGCGATGGTTGCCGCTCGGTGCGAGGAGAGTGCACCGATCGAGACGCTCGAGACACTCCACACCTATGTGCAAGATACGGCGGGGGGGCTCCTGCGTTTGGCCGCGCAGGTTGCATCCGGGGGGACCGCGGCCGACGCTTCGGCATCCGCCGCCGGTGCAGGGCAGGGGATGGCGGCCTACCTTTTGGCATTGCCCGTGCTGACGGCATCGGGGCGGCAAGCACTTCCCATCGGCGGAGAGGCTGGGGACGTCAGATCCCTTGCCGCGTGGGGGCGCGGACGTCTCAGCGCCGCGCGCGCACTGGCGGTGGCCCCGGCGGCTCGCCCGGCTTTCCGCACCAACCCGACTGCGGATCTCGTCCTCGCTCGGGCAGAGCGGGCGCCCCATCGCGCCATGGACGACACGCTCGCGCCCTCTGAGTTTCGGCGGCGCGCGGTCTTTCTGCGGACCACACTCCTCGGCAGCTGGTAGGTCAGCGCCCGTCCATGCCCTTCAGGATGACAAGCTCATCCGCGCGGTCGTCTCGCTGCGCGAGCGCGCGTGCCAGCGCCCGCTGCAAACCACCGCTCATGTAAGGACCGCAGACCGCGGCATCGACGGCCTTCAGCCGCAAAAACGTGGCCAGCGCATAGGCGCGCACGCTCGTCGTCAGATAGCCGTGGCGCGACTGATCGCGCGAGGCCAGGAGGTCGATCAAGCCGAAGCCCGCATAGATCACAGCGAGATCCGTCAGCTCTTCGTGTTCGCTCTCCCCGCCGGGCGCACTCTCGACATGGGGCGCGAGGATGTAGTGCGAGAGCTCGTGCGCCATCGTCCCGATGAACGCATTCGGCCGCTTCAGAAGCCCTGGATTGTAGCTGACAATCGCGGGCCCCTCCTCATCTTCGTAGAACGTGCCGGCAATCGGTTGGCTGAGGCCGGGGCCGTCGGGCAACTCAACCAGCTTGACCGGCCAGTGGTTGACACCGAGATAGGCGCGGATCTCGTCAAAGAGGGGACCGGGGCGCACCCCCGCACCACCGAGCCCATCGGGAAAGTAGCGCTGGGTCGGCAGGACCAATCGGGTGTGGCGAAAGAACGTGCGGGGTCCAAGCGTTGTCACCAGCCACGCGAAGCGGTCGATCACCCATTCCGCCTCGAGGTCGCTGACGGCGCGTCGGCGCCAGATCATGGCGTGGCGCTGCGCCCCGGCCGCGCGAACCATGCCAACGCGCCCCCGGCGACCAGGAGAAAGGGCGCCATAGCGAGGTTGACCGCCGTCCAACCGGCGACGGCATCGCTGCCCGAGCAATTCATCAAAAGGCCCGAGCTCAGCGATGCGATCGTGACCAGCCCGAAAACGGCGAAATCGTTCATGCCCTGGACGCGCCCCCGCTCCTCAACCGAATGTGCCTCGGCCAACAGCGCTGTGGCACCAATAAACCCAAAGTTCCAGCCAATGCCGAGCAGAAAGAGCGCGACGAAGAAAAATCCGAGGCTCACGCCGGCAAGGCCAACCAAACCTGCAAGCGCCAGTGCGCCGAGCCCGACGGCAATGATCGTCGGCGCGCCGAAGCGTGAGATGAGGTGTCCCGTGACGAAGGACGGTGCGAACATGGCCAGCACATGGACCGTGACCACGTCGGAGGCGTTGGCGGTCGTATAGCCGCAGCCGACCACGGCGAGCGGGGTCGACGTCATCACGAGGTTCATCAAGGCGTAGCTCACCATCGCGCAGATCATCGCGACGGCGATCTGAGGATCCCGCAAGAGCTCCATATGCGTGCGGCCCCCGGCGCAGCCTTTCGTGGGGCGCGGCGGTTTGGGGATGTCGAGGGCCAGGAACACAAGGCCCCCAAGGGTGTTGAGCACGATGATCGCCAGATAGGTCCCGGCGTAGAGCACCGGCGCCGTGAGGTCATCCGTCGCTTGCACGACTTCTCGCGCCACCAGTGCGGCAATCAGCCCACCTGCCATGACGTAGGCAATGGCTTTCGGGCGGAACGCTGCGCTCGCTGTGTCGGCGGCTGCAAAGCGGTAAAACCCCTGCGCCGACATGTAGATGCCAATCGCGAAGGAGCCCAACAGGAAAAGGGCAAAGGATCCCCAGAGGAGCCCCGCCGCCGCCAGGAGACCGCCGAGCGCGCCTCCGAGGCTGCCGATGACAAAGCCCGTGCGCCGCCCATAGCGCTGCATCAGCGACGAGAGGACCGGCGCCGCCATCATCGAGCCCATGACTGTCAGCGATATCGGCAGCGTTGCCAGACACTTTTCCGGCGAGAGAATCTGGCCTGAGAGACCGCCGAGCGTGAAATGGATCGGCATCTGCGCGCCAAGGATCGCTTGCGCCATGACGAGCACGGTGACGTTGCGTTTGGCCCGGCTGTCTGCCGTAGGGGGAATGCGGTCGGGGGCGAGGGTCTCGGCCATGGACACTTCCTACACTTCCCTCCGACGTAGGCCAATGGCCGCCGTCTCGACGCGACCATCGGTCTGTGATTTCTTTCGCACCGGAGTGGAGACGAGATGAACGAACGAGAGCTGAAGAGCGAGGCGGATCTGGCGGAGGGCCTGGCCGCGCTGTGTGTCTGCGACAGCGCGTTCGCAGAGGCGGCTGAGGTCGCAGGCCCGCTTCGCCTTCGACGGCGGCCTGGCGGGTTTCAGGCCCTGCTCTCGGCCATTGTCAGCCAGCAGGTCTCGGTCGCCTCCGCGGATGCGGTGTGGGCCAAATTGGAAGCGGCGGAGCTGACATGTCCGATCCGCCTCTCCGCGTCGGACGATGAGGGGCTCCTCGCCTGCGGATTGTCGCGCCAGAAGCGGCGCTATGCGCGCGCGCTCGCCGAAGCGGGGCTCGACTTCGAGGCGATGGAGGAGGCGCCCACTGAGGTCGTCATCGAGGAGCTGACGGCCGTCACTGGGATCGGGGTCTGGACAGCGGAGATTTACGCCATGTTCTCGCTTGGGCGGGCGGATGTCTTCGCGGCCGGCGACCTTGCCCTCCAGGAGGCGGCAAGACTGGTCTTCGGTCTCGAGGCGCGGCCGAGCGAGAAGGTGCTCCGCACGATGGCGACTGAGTGGGCGCCCTGGCGCACGGTTGCCGCGACGCTCTTCTGGCAATACTACGGCGTCGTCAAAGCGCGGGAAGGGGTGCGGACATGAACCTGACAGGACCGCGCGTCGAGGCCCGTTCGGGCAAAGCGACAAGTCTCATGGTGTTCGTCCACGGCTACGGCGCTGATGGCAACGACCTGATCGGCCTCGCTGAGCCCCTCGGCCCACATCTGCCCGACACCGCGTTCCTTGCGCCGAATGCCCCTGATCGGTGCACCAACAAC
>JBCDHQ010000288.1:0-5931 GCA_038749815.1 Pseudomonadota bacterium
CGGCCCGATCCCGCGACCCGGCAAAACGACTGGCGCGCGCCCAAGCGGTCAGACAGCGCTCGGCCGGGTGCCCGGCAACGATTTCGTCGAGGATCGTGATGGCGGCGGCGACACGGGCGGCAGGGGTCACAGCAGAAGCTCAATCCCCAAAACGATCCACATGACCAAAAGTGCCACAAGTCCCGCAGAGAAGGCCTGAAATCGTCGCCGAACATCATTTCGTCCAATATGAATGACCCTGTGGACAACCCGTGAGGCAAGATATCCCCAGGCCGCAACGGCAAAGATCCAGCCGCCCGCGCCAAGCGCGGCCGCAAGCGCCAGCGCCGCAAAAAACAGCACCGGTGTTTCGAACTGGTTGCGGAGATTTGCGTCGAGCCTGCGGACGGCCTCGGGATAGGCCTCTGTCGTGCGCGCGATGTCGGCCAGCGGAATGGGCCCTGCGACAATCGCACGAAGCCGAGCGCGGCCAAGATGCACGATGGCCCAAAATGTCAGCGCCGCCTGGCCGAAGGCGGCCGCGATGGCGAAGTCAAGCGGCGCCATCGCCTCACGCACTCCGGTAGTTCGGGCTCTCGCGGGTGATCTGGACGTCGTGGACGTGGCTCTCCTTGAGGCCCGCGCCGGTGATCCGAACGAACGTGCAGCCACCCTTCATCTCGTCGATCGTCGCGCACCCGGTGTAGCCCATCGCGGCACGAAGGCCGCCGACGAGCTGATGCAACACCGCGGCGGCCGCGCCCTTGTAGGGCACCTGTCCCTCGATCCCCTCGGGCACCAGCTTCTCGGAGGACGCCTCCTTTTGGAAATAGCGATCCGCAGATCCCCGCGCCATTGCGCCGACGGAGCCCATGCCGCGATAGGATTTAAAACTCCGCCCCTGGTAGAGGATCAGTTCGCCCGGCGCCTCGTCGGTCCCCGCAAGCATCGACCCGATCATCGCACAATCCGCACCGGCCGCTATCGCCTTGGCAAAATCGCCGGAGTACTTGATGCCACCATCGGCAATCACCGGGTGGCCCGTTGCGGCGGCCACATCCGCGCAGGCCAGAACCGCCGTCAACTGGGGCACGCCCACACCCGCCACAACCCGCGTCGTGCAGATCGAGCCCGGACCAATTCCAACTTTGACCGCGTCCGCGCCCGCATCAATCAGCGCGCGCGTCGCTTCCGAGGTTGCAACATTGCCGGCCATCACCTGAACGTCGTTCGACGCGCGTTTGATCCGGTCGACCGCCTCCCCCACCGCACGGGAGTGGCCGTGCGCCGTGTCGATCACAATCAGATCGACGCCCGCGTCGATCAGCGCCTCCGACCGCGCAAACCCCTCCTCCCCCACCGAGGACGCCGCAGCGACGCGCAGCCGCCCCAAGTGGTCCTTGCAGGCCTGGGGGTTCAGCACCGCCTGCTCAATGTCCTTGATCGTCAGAAGCCCCGTCAGACGGTCGTCCTTGTCGACGACCAAGAGCTTCTCGATCCGACGCGCGTGCATCAGCGACTTCGCCTCGTCGAGATCAGCCGGCTCGCGGAGCATGGCCAGATTCTCTGAGGTCATCATGACATGGACCGGCGTTGCATCGTCGGTCGCAAACCGCATGTCGCGGTTCGTCACGATCCCGACCACCCGTCCGTCGCGGACAACGGGAAAGCCCGTGATCCTGTAGCGCTCCATCAACGCCTTTGCGTCGCCGAGGGTTTGGTCGGCCGTCAGCGTGATCGGGCTGTAGACGACACCGGATTCGAACCGTTTCACGCGCCGCACCTGCCGCGCTTGATCCTCGACCGAGAGGTTGCGGTGAAGAACCCCGAGCCCTCCGGCCTGCGCCATCGCAATCGCCATCTTCTGCTCGGTCACCGTGTCCATCGCCGAGGAGAGAAGCGGAATATTGAGCGCAATCCGTGCAGTCACGCGGGTGCGGGTGTCGGCTTCGGCCGGCAAAACGCTGGAGGCTGCAGGGACGAGCAGCACGTCGTCGAACGTCAGCGCGTCGCGTATGTCCATGGACGGGCTCCAAGTGAGACCAAGTGGACCTGTCTATTTCACGGCCCTCGAGAAATGAAAACCGACAATACGTCACGCAGTCGCCGAATCACTTGAGCGCCCTGAGTGACGATCTTTCACCCTGACGGCATTGAAGGGCGCATAGACGCAATGTGCGCGCCACTGGCGTCTTCGGCTTTGGCGTTGCGCACATCGGTGCACTCTGCTGCGAGGATCTGGCGTGCGGCCCTTGAAGGGCCGTGGGCGCTCGCATGGCCAACGCGCGCTCTGAGAGGCCGGGTCCCGGCCACTGCTGGGTCTCAGCGCCCCTCGGACGCCCCACACAGTGGAGCGCCGAATGTGGTTCCGGACAGGCGGCCTATCTCCCCGCGGAATGAGAACCTCCTTCGGTTGAACACCGTCGCAGGGTCCGGCAGCCCAGCGACGCCGCTTGGGGAGACCCGCCGCCCCCGTTGCCCCGTCCGCACGCCACGCGCTCCGCTTGACCGAGCCCGGCAAGCGGAGCGCGCCTGGATCGGCGCCTTGACCTCGACTGGCGGGGCGCCCGCTCCCGTCATGGCACAGGATGACGCGCCAAAGGCGCTCTCGACGGCCCGGACCCGCGCGGCATGGTCCGCCCCGGCGGGCGCGCGCACCCCGCCGTGGACCGCCGGGGGCAGCAACGCTCCACCCACGGAAGGGCGTCGGAGCTCAACCCGGATTTGCCACGCTTGCAATCCGCCACTCGGCACACCGAGAAGACACGATCGTATCCGCTCTGGCCGAGGCCCTCGAATGCGTGCCCCTCGTCATGGAGGATGTCGTTTTGGCTCTACACTGAGCATTTGGGCCACAGCCAGGGGGTCAGCTCCTGAGGGTTCCCCAATGCCAGGACCGCTTCGCAGCCGACGAGCAGCGAGCAGCCTCCGTGTCGATGAACCAACAAGGGTTGCCGGCCCTACCAACGGCGGCACGACCCGCACCTCCGCGCAGACCTCAGTCTTTCCGAGTGCAACGCACCCAGGTTGCCCAGGCGGAAACCTGCGCCACCGCGCCGGACGCGTTGGCCCCGCGACCCTGACAGCTGCCCCCGTCCCGGGACCGGAAACTCGGGCCGCCACAGCGCGTCAGACTGCCCCTTTTGGCGCCGCTCGCCCAAGCGCAGTGCTGGGGCCTGACCCAGCCCTCAAGAAACGCTTCCCCTTGCGCTTGCCCCACAGTTCAGCATTCACCGCGAGCTCCATCCGATTGGGCCATAAGAACGATCGGGGATCCCCGCCATCGAGGCACGCAGGTTTGGTGCCTCGCTCGGCGCCAGCAGCCTGCGGCGCTGAGCGCCAAGTCGTTGCGAGCCGCACGACCTTGCTCTCAAGCATCGCGGGCCAGGTGTCACCCCAACCAAGTGCGGGACGCAGCCGTCCGCACTGGCGCTCAACGAGGGGCCGTTGGTCGGTGCCGCTCAACCGCGGTCATCTATTGATGGGAGGCCGAAGAACTTCAAAGCACCTAAGGTCTAACCGAACCCGAGCCCCACCACCGCCCTCGTCCACATTGCGGAATCAAGGCGGATCGCGCTAGGGACGTCGCCCCACTCACTGCCCCCCCGCGCCACCGCCAGGCTCGCATGACCGCCCCATCAAGCGGCACTCATTCTCTGCGTCCCATCGCTGGGACGCGGAGCGCAGAGCTCTCGGAGAAGGTCGGACCCAGATGCGCCTGTGACCGACACCGGCTCCATCCTCGGCGGTTCAGATGTGATCTCGGTGCCTCGGCGGCAGCCTTCGCCCAGGCGTGGCCCGAACGCGTGGCGAGCAGCCGGACGGAAACGGGGTGCAAGGTCGCGCACCATGACAGTTTCGAGGGAACAAGCCTGTGTTAGACCTTGGATGACAGTGCAGAACGCTCATGTCACTTGCCGCGAACCGAAGGACGGCGAGAACGACACAGCCAGGTGGCAGTGACAGAAGACGGTAGCCCACCCTCTCTCCCGCATGACGAGCAGGAGGAGGCTTGCCGGGTCACGTCCCGACCGACACTCTTCACCTCTGTGGGCCTCCGGTCGCTCGGACCACCCGCCGACGATCCGAAATGGTGCTAATCTCTTCCGCGAAACCCCGTCGCGACCAGAAACTTTTCTGAGCTGTCGGCGCGGCTGGCCGGTGGTTTCATGTGGGTCGTCTTCTCGAAGTGGCGCTTCAAAAACCTCAGAAGCTCGGCCTCGGCACCGCCAGCGAGAACCTTGGCGACGAAGACACCGCCCTCCTCCAAAACGTCGACGGCGAAATGCGCCGCCACTTCGACGAGCGCCACGATCCTCAGATGATCCGTCTGCTTGTGCCCGGAAGAGGCGGCGGCCATGTCCGAGAGCACAATGTCGGCGGGCCCTGCGAGCCAGGCCTTCACCCGGTCATCCGCGCCCTCCTCGAGGAAGTCGAGAACGTGAAGCTCCGCCCCGGCAACCGGATCGACCTCCGCCAGGTCGATGCCGAGCACACGACCCCGCCGCTTCGCCTTGGCGCCGTCGGCATTCACACGCTGGGCGGCCACCTGGCTCCAGCCCCCCGGCGCGGCGCCGAGGTCGACCACACGGGCGCCGGGCGTCAGGAAACCATGCTTGTCGTCGATCTCGATCAGCTTGTAGGCCGCGCGCCCGCGGTAGCCGTCGGCCCGCGCCCGCGCCACGTAAGGGTCGTTGAGCTGGCGATCCAGCCAGCGCGTCGATGAGAGCTTCCGCCCCTTCGCCGTCTTGACCCTCACCCTCAGCTCCCGCTGACCGCGGCCGGAGCCGCGCCGCTCAGACATCGCCCGGTGCGGTCACAATCGCGCCCGTCTCCTGCATCAGCGAGTAGAGGATTCCCTCGCGCAAACCTCGATCCGCGACACCCAGCCGATCGGTCGGCCAGATCCGGAGCAGGGTCTGCAGGATCGCGGCGCCCGACATGATCAACTCCGCCCGGTCGCGCCCGATTGAGGGATCTTGAAGACGTCCATCCGGACCCTGCGCCATCATCCGGCTGATCACCGCGTCAATCTGCGCCTCAGTCATCGTGATCCCGTCGACTTTGCGGCGGTCATAGCGCTTCAGCCCCAAATGCGCCGCAGCAACCGTCGTGACCGTGCCCGAGGTCCCAATCATCTGAAACCCACGGACGCCGTCGAGCATGTCGAAATCGGCATAGGGGCGGAACTTGGCGAGTTGCTCCTCAAAATACCAGGACATGAGGGCAAAGCGCGCGCTTTCGTCTTCGACATCGGCAAACCGTTCGTGGAGCGTCGCGACACCGAGCGGAACGGAGATAAAGTCGACGAGCCGCGCCTCGCCCACGCCGCCGCCGTTCCGGCGCGACATCTTGAGGCGCATCACCGCCTCGGCCCTCCGCTCCAGCGGCACACTGGTGACGTCGATCCAGACAAGCTCGGTCGAGCCGCCGCCAATGTCGAAGACGAGCACATGATCCGCGTTTTGGGAGACCAGGGGCGCGCAGGAGATCACAGCGAGGCGCGCCTCCTCTCGGGGCGGGATCAGCTCAAGCTTCAGGCCCGTGCGCCGCTCAACCTGCTCTAGGAATTGCTGGCCGTTGCGCGCCCTCCGGCAGGCCTCCGTCGCGACCAGCCGCGCATGGCGGACATCGAGTTTCTTCAGTTTGGTCGCACAAACCTGGAGCGCACGGATCGTCCGCTCCGCCGATGGGCGCGACAGGCTGCCGGTCCGCTCCAGATCGATCCCGAGGCGCACGGACTTCGCGAAGGCATCCACAATCCGAAACTGTGCGCCATCCGGCCGCGCGATCAACATGCGGCAGGAGTTCGTCCCAAGATCTAGCGCGGCGTAGAGCGCGCTGGAGGGCTGCGCAGGTTGTCCCCCCCCTCGCTTGCGAGGGCGTATAATACTGTCCTGCGCAGAGAAAGGTGGTGTCTGCGCCATGTGAACCAAGCCGTGGTTCGGGCGC
>JBCDHQ010000289.1:0-5876 GCA_038749815.1 Pseudomonadota bacterium
CCCGGCTGGGCGCTGGACGGCCGCGCCGCCTGGCACCTCCGCCGCACCCGCGCCCGCATGGCGCCCGAGGCCGCCTGGCGGATGGAGGAAACAGACAAAGGCCTCCGTCTCACGCCCGAGCGCCTCGCCGCGAGCGCCTGACCTCTCGAACCTTCGGGCCAGCGCAAAAAGACCGGCCTCTACACCTCAAACCTGACCCAGGGCGCGAGGCCATGATCCCGACCAAAGGGGCGGCACCAGGCGAGAGTATCAACCGGGCGGGCCATCTTCCGTCTCTCCACGCCTCTCGTTCTTGCCGACCCCTCTCTCAGGCCTGATCCCGGTCGACAGCCCCGCCTCGCCAAAGGACGCGCACCACATACGCTCTCGATTGCCCCCCTCCGAGCGGGCGCACGTCGCGAGGTTTGCAAAGCCCCACCTCCGCGGAGAGCCCTCATCCCGCACGTGCTACACGCAAACGCGCAGCCAGCGCCCTGGCCGACACCCCATTCGGCGGCCAATGCTCGACGCGCTTGAGGGTCTCGCGCAGGACGCCCGCGACACCCTCCTGTTTCTGCCTAGAGACCACACCACGGTCGATCAGCACCCACACCACTTGGAGATGCGGGTGGCGAGGGCGGTTACTCGAGCTCTTCGAGTTCCGTGATGAGATCGCCGATGACGCTGAGGCCCTTGTCCCAGAAGCGGGGGTCGGAGGCATCAAGGCCGAACGGGGCGAGCAGCGCCTTGTGGTGTTTCGATCCGCCGGCCGACAGCATCTCGAAATACTTCGACTGAAAGCCCGGCGCCCCCTCCTCGTAGACGGCATAGAGCGCATTCACGAGGCCGTCGCCGAACGCGTAGGCATAGACGTAGAACGGCGCGTGAATGAAGTGAGGGATGTAGGACCAGAAGGTCTCGTAACCCTCCATGAAGTCGAATGTCGGGCCGAGGCTCTCGCGACTGACCTCCATCCAGATCGCGTTGAGCTGGTCCGGTGTCAGTTCGCCCTCGCGCCGGGCGGCGTGGACCTTGCACTCGAAGTCGTAGAACGAGATCTGGCGCACGACCGTCGCGATCATGTCCTCGACCTTCGACGCCAGAAGCGCCTTCCTGGCTCCGGGATCTGTCGTGCCGGCGAGCAGCCTTTTGAAGGTGAGCATCTCACCGAAGACCGATGCCGTCTCGGCGAGGGTGAGCGGCGTGCGCGCCAGAAGCTCCCCCTGCTCGGCCGCGAGCACCTGGTGGACGCCGTGGCCGAGTTCGTGGGCCAGTGTCATCACGTCCCGCTGTTTGCCGAGATAATTGAGGAGGAGGTAGGGATGCGCGTCCGTCGCAGTCGGATGGGCAAAGGCGCCCGGCGATTTGCCCGGCGTCGCCCCGGCATCGATCCAACCGCGCTCAAAGAACGGAGTGCCAAGCCGCGCCATCAGCGGGTCGAACTCGCCATAGGCGTCGAGGACGATGTCGCGCGCCTCCGCCCAGGGGACAATGCGCTTGTCTTCCGTGGGCAGCGGCGCGGATCGGTCCCAGACCTCAAGCCGCTCGAGCCCCAGCCAGCGGGCCTTCAGCGCATAATAGCGGTGCGACAGGTCTGGATAGGCCTCGACCACGGCAGTGCGGAGCGCCTCCACCACCTCCGGCTCGACCTGATTGGCCAGGTGGCGCCCCGTCTGGGGCGTCGGCATGCCGCGCCAGCGGTCGGTGATTTCCTTGTCCTTGGCGAGCGTGTTGGTGATCCGCGCGAAGAGCGGTTGGCGGGCGCTCAGGACCTTGGCAACCGCACGCGCCGCCGTCTCGCGTGTCGGGCGCTCATGTTCGGTCAAAAGGTTCAGCGTCGCCTCGAGACCGAGCGTCTTGTCGCCCACCTCGAAGGTGAGCCCGGCCATTGTCTCATCGAAGAGCGTCATCCACGCCCCCCGGATCACGCTCTGGTCGTGGAGAAGGCGCTCCAGCTCGTCGGAGAGCTGGAACGGCTTCATCGCCCGGATCCGCTCGAAGAGTGGGCGGTAGCGGGCGAGTGCTGTGTCCTCCTTGAGCCAAGCCTCGAGCACGTCGTCGGGGATCCGATTGATCTCGAGATCGAAGAACACGAGCTCGGAGGAGAGGTCGGTCAGCTTTGCCTGAATGTCGGTGTAGAACTTCCCGCGCTCCGGATCGGAGGTGTTCTGGGCATAGAGAAGATCAGCGTAGCTCATCACCCGGGTCTCGACGCGCGTGCGGGCCTCGAGCTCCGCCAAAGCCTGGACCATCTCGGCCGCGCTCAGCCCACTCAGGCGTCCTCGGTAGGCCGCGGCAAACCGCTCCGCTTCCGTCCCGAGCCGCGCGAGATCGGCTTCGAGCTTCGGATCGTCGGGGCTGTCGTAGAGGTCCGTCAAATCCCAGACGGGCAGCACACCGAGGTCGGTGCCCGCGCCGTCCCGGTGGTCGCGGGGGATCGGATGGGTCATGAATGTCTCCGTCAGAGCTCGATCGGCGCGTTGGTGTCGGGGTCGATTTGCACGGGAGGCGCGCTCTCCTTGCGTCGGATGATGATGTCGCCGTTGGGCAGGATCTCGGGCATTTCGTAGTAGGCAATCCCGCCAAGGCTGCTCAAGAGCTCCGTCAGCGCGGGCACGATGCCCTCCATCATCGCCTCGAACTCGGGTCCGAGCTCGTTCATGAAGCGCTCGATCTCGGGTGTGATCTCGTCGACGAGACCCTGCATCATTTGATCGGCCCATTGCTCGAGAAAGGTGCGGGGCGGCTCATCCTGGGCAAGGGCGGGCGTCGCGAGGAGGAGGGCGGCGGCGAGGAGTGTGTGTCTCATGGCTCTCATATGTGCATCTCCGGCCTTGTTGTCACGCCTCGACGCCGCGTTCCGCCTGGATCTCATCCCAGGCGTCGTTGATTGCGGTCAGGCGTTTGGTGGCAAGCTTGACGGCCTCTTCAGGCAGGCCGCGGGCGATCATCACATCGGGATGGGTCTCGCGGATCAATGTGCGCCAGCGCGCCCTGATCTCGTCGAGGGACGCGCCGGCCTCAACGCCAAGCACCGTGTAGGGATCCGGCGCGCAATCGGTCACGTGGCGAGCGCGGATCGCCCGAAAGCGGAGATCGGGCACCCCGAGCTCCTCAGCCACCCGGGCCAGAAAGTCGTTCTCGGCCTCGTGATAAAAGCCATCCGCGAGAGAGATGTGGAACAGCCCCTCGAGCAGGTTCTCGAGGACCTCGTCCTCTCCCGCAAACATCCGCCCGATCCGCCGGGCATAGGCCTCATATCCCGCGATGTCCTGGCGCGCGAGATTGAACACGCGGGCGGCGTTCTCCTCCTCCTCCGGCGCGATGTGGAACACCTCGCGGAAGGCGGCAACCTCCGCCCGTGTGACATGACCATCGGCCTTCGCCATCTTCGCGCCGAGTGAGATCACCGCGATTGCGAACGCGACCGAGCGCTCGGGCGGCGCGGTCAGCCTGTCGAAGATCATCGACAGGCTCTCACCGGCGCGGAGCGCCTTCAGGGCTTCGGCAATGCGGGTCCAGATCGACATGTGCAAGATTTAGCAGCTTTGGTCCCGAAGGTCAGGTCATGGCCCGCAGGCGAGGGGATCGTGGGCCATCATCCCCCCTTCGGTCCCCTGGGGTCGCGCCGTCGGCACGTGCTGGGCCAGACGCCCGACAGCCTTCGCAGCGACGTCCCTGGGTCCCGACGTCGCCAAGCCGATACGCATGGAGCCGCGTGCCGTTGGCGCACGCCCATGCAGTGGTTCGGTTTGAGTGTTGGTGCACCGTTGGTCTTCGGTGCGTCGAGACGGGCTTTCCCGCGCGGGTGGACGATCACCCAATGCAGTCTGACTGTAGTGGAGTGGACGCGCTCATGGTCGATCAGGATTTGGGCCGCGCAGTAAGAACACTCCGCCATTCAACAACTCATCGTGGTCCCGAGCGGTGAAGTTCTCACACGATCCAATCTCCGACGGAGATCCTGGCGCGATGGAGGCCTTTTTGCCTCCGACAGCCGCGATCCAGTCCTGAACAGTCCGGGCAACGACGTCCGGGCTCTTGTCCGACCTGATATCGTTCGGCGGGCCCCTAAAATGAAGAGATCCGTCAAAGTCTCTAGCATGAGACATGGTGTGATCGCGGTGGCCGCTCTCCCCGGGCGCTCGAGGTCCAGATAGTCTGGCCTCACATGAAAAAGCCGCGAGGAGAACGACCATGGGCCAGTATGCCGGGCTCGATGTATCCCTGAAAGAGTTTTCCGTCTGCGTTGTGGATGGCGAGGGCGCCGTGGCGCACCGCTCGACCGTCGTGACCGACCCAGAGGCCATCGCACAGCATTTTGCTGAGAAGGGGTTGGCCCCGGACCGGATCGTGCACGAAAGTGGGCAACTGTCGATCTGGTTGCACCGTCAGCTGGAAAAGCTCGGCCTGCCTGTGATCTGCATTGATGCCCGCCTGGCCCACAAGGCGCTTTCGGCGAAACTGAACAAATCGGACCGGGCGGATGCGGAAGGTTTGGCGCAGCTGGCGCGAACCGGTTGGTATTCCGAGGTCCACATCCGCAGTGAGGCGTCAGACCAACTGCACCTCCTGCTGAATGCGCGCGGGCGGCTCGTTCGCCTGCGAAAGGATCTTGAGGCCCATGTGCGTGGTGCTCCGAAGGCCTACGGCATCCGGATGGGCAGCATTGCCCAATCCCGCCAGCGGGCGGAGTTCCGGGAGCGATTGGCCGAGGCCGCGGGCGACGACCCTTTCATCGGTGGTCTGGCAGACACCTTCATGCCCCTGCACGAGACCCTGTGTGCGGCGACGACCGATCTGGATGCCGAGCTGAAGACGATAAGCCAGGAAAGCCCACTCGCTCGGCGCCTGATGACCGTGCCGGGCGTGGGCAAGATGGTGGCACTCGGTTTCATCGCCACTGTGGATCGTGCGGAGCGGTTCAGCCGATGCGCAGACATCGGGGCTTTCCTTGGGCTGACACCGCGACGCTACCAATCGGGAGAGACGGACTGGTCGGGCCGACTATCGAAATGCGGCAATGCACCGATGCGACCCCTGCTGTTCGAAGCTGCGAGTTGCCTGATCCGCCAGGTCAAACGGTTCTCGGCCCTGAAGTCCTGGGCCGTGCGCCTGGCCGGCCGCAAGGGCTTCAAGAAAGCCGCTGTCGCCACCGCGCGTAAGATTGCCGTGATCCTGCTGACCATCTGGAAGGACGGCACCGAATTCGAATGGAAGAAGGAGGCCACCACCTGATCATCTGAACACCCGCGCGGGAAAGGAGCGGGTCCGGCGTCCACTGGGACGGAGGCCGGTCGATCTCGGAAAAACGGTTGGGACGCGCACTGCGATCCCACAAACCGACATTGGAGACGGCCAGCCCCCGAACGCCCATTGTGAAGCATCGCGCCTAGCGCTTTGACTTCGGAGAGCACCATGACCCCGGCGGACATCAGACCAGCCCTTGACAGTGCCGCGATCAGAGCACCCGTTTTTGATCTCCCGTTGGAAGTGACCTCCGTCCCCCAGGGAAACGGAGCACGAAGACATCGTGGTTCAGCGAACAACAGACCGCCCTATACCTGACTCAGCACGAGAGCAGTGGTCCGGTGACGGATGTCTGCCGCCGTGATCAGATCAGCTCGGCGACAGTCTACCAAGTCCGGCGCCATGGATGTCTCAAACGCCCGGACGCTGAAGGCGCTCACGAAGCGGATGCTCAGCACTATGGTGACAGGCGTCGCATCGCGACAGTGGCCGCGCCCGGCGCGACGCGAGAGGCCATCGCTCATCTGCGCAAGACGCACCAGGTGAGCGAGGGGCGGGCGCGTGCTGCGATCGAGCATGCGCCCGGACGACAGCGATCTGCGCAAGGCCGTGACCAGTTCGGCCATCGGCGTGTCCAAGTGATGCAC
>JBCDHQ010000290.1:0-5857 GCA_038749815.1 Pseudomonadota bacterium
TGTGATCCTCTACGCCACGTCGAACCGGCGGCACCTGATGCCGCGCGACATGATCGAGAATGAGCGGGGGAGTGCGGTCAGCCCGTCCGAAGCGGTGGAGGAGAAAGTGTCGCTCTCCGACCGGTTCGGCCTTTGGCTCGGCTTCCATCCGTGCACCCAAGATCAGTATCTTGAGATGGTGCGGGGCTATTGCGCGGCCTATAGGATCGAGGTCGCGCCTGACGCCCTGCGAGCGGACGCGATTGCCTGGCAGCAGGGACGCGGCAGCCGCTCAGGCCGGGTGGCCTGGCAGTTCGTGACCGACCTCGCCGGGCGCCGCGGCATCACGTTGCCGCCGGCGCCGCCAGTGCTCAATCCTGACTGATCTGCGTCTCCGGCCTCTGCTGGGGCTGGTCGGCATCCGCACCGAAGATCAGGGTCATCCCCCAGACCAGGGCGCCCACCACAAGCGCGCCGATCTGTCGGGTCTCCGGACCCTCAGCGCACGCCGCGCGACCCTTGAAACTCCGCATACCGGTCTCCTCTTAACGACCTCGTTACCTAACGGCATGGGTGCATCGGAGGAGTTAATCTAACCTTAAGGTTGCATTCAAAGGTAGGGTGTCGGGTCCACGCTGTCGGTGCCGCGCCGGATTTCGAAGTGGAGGTTCGGGGTCGGCCCATCCGCCACAACCCCGATCTGCTGTCCCCGTGTCACGGCCGCGCCCTTCTCAAGCATAACGCGATCGACGCGACCGTAGACGGTCAGCAGGTCGTCCGGATGACGGATCAGCACGATCGTGCCAAGCCCGCCGAGCGACCGGGAGATCAGCGCGATTTCGCCGTCTTCGGCCGCGCGCACGGGCGTGCCGGCGGGCGCCGCGTAGTCGATCCCCTCGTTTTTGTCGGGACCACTCGCTTGGTAGCCCCGCAGAACCGTCGCGCCCTCGATGGGAACGAGCAGTTTGCGCGATGCGCCCGGCGGCGTCAGATTGGCCGACAGATCGACATCCGGAATGTCGGCCGCCGCAAACACCTGGTTCTCCGGCAGCGGCCGCTGCGCTGATGGCGGCGGCGGCACCGGTGAGCGCGTCCCAGGCTGGTTGATCGGCTCTGGCTGCGGGCTCAACGCGGCCTCCTGAGCAGCGGGGGGCGTGCCCGTCGTCGGGATCAACAGCTCCTGGTCTGCTCGGAGCGAGAGGTCCGCGTCGAGACCGTTCCAACTGGCCAATGCGGTCACCGAGACACCGTAGAGGCGCGCAATCGAAAACGCGGTCTCGCCGGAGGCCACACGGTGGCGGACAGGCTCGACCACGGGCGTCGACTGCCCGTTTGAGAACGGGTTTGCGGCCGTTGCGGGCGGCAAATCCGTTGCAACTGTTGGCCCAGCGGCGTCGAGCGCCGCGGCCGCGCGGTCCGGCGTCCAACCTTCCGGTGCTGGCCCCACTGTGCGGGGGAGGGCAAGGACCTCCCCTGGGCGCGGCCGGTATGTGAGCGGCAGGCCATTGTGACTGGCGAGCTCCTCCGGCGGCAGGCCCACCCGCTCGGCCATGTCGGAGATTGTGTCGTTGCCGCGTGCTTCGATCACCTGGTAGGTCGAATACGTGATCACGCCGCGCGAATCCGGGACCGGACCCTCGATCGGCGGGGGCACGCCCTCCGACGGATTTGAGCCGAACATATTTCCGACGGCGCCGAGCCCGCCGCCGCATCCCGCAAGAGCCGCCACCAGCGCGAGGTTGAGCGCTGCCCGTCCAAGACCGTCCATCATGTCGTCCGCCGTTCTGCTCTGCCCCCGTTTGCGGGGGTCGGTTCAGCGGGGCACGTCCTCGGCCATTCCTTCGACCAGCGGCACGAAACGCACCTCGCCGAGGGTTTGGTAGTCGACCCCTGCGTCATTTTTTATCACTTTAAGGAGTGTTTGCACAGTGTCGGATTGTCCGACCGGCAGAACCATGATCCCACCGGGGCGGAGTTGATCAATGAGCGGGCTCGGCGGGTCCTCTGCCGCAGCGGTCAGAAGGATGCGGTCGAAGGGCGCTTGCTCCGGAAGGCCGAGCGATCCGTCGGAGGCGATCACGGTCACATTGTGAAGATCAAGTGCGGCGAGGGTCGCCCGGGCGGTGCGGGCCAGCGGGCGGTGGCGCTCGGTCGTGTAGACGCGGCGGGCCAGGCGGGCGAGGATCGCGGCCTGGTAGCCGGATCCGGTGCCGACCTCCAGAACCTTGGAGCGGCGACTGACCTCGAGCGCTTGGGTCATCAGCCCGACAACAGTCGGCTGGCTGATCGTCTGCCCGCAGGCGATGGGCAGCGGCACATCCTCCCATGCGCGGTCGCGAAAGGTGGGCGAGAGGAAGAGACCGCGGGGTGTCGCCTCGATGGCCGTGAGCACGTCGGAGTGGGTCACCCCCCGCATGCGCAGGCGAAGGGTCAACTCCATGGCACGGGCGTCAGCCGTCAAAGAGGGCCTCCAGCGCCGGCAGGACACTCCGCGCCGTCAGATCTGCGCGGAGAGGCGTCACGGTCGCCCACCCCTCGAGACAGCTCCGCGCGTCCGACCCGACCTCTGTCTCGGCGTTGCCTCGCCCGTGGGAGAGCCAGTGATATTGCCGCGCGTTCGGCGCCGTTTCCGTCGTGACCCGAAAGGACGGTTCGGGCCTGTGGCCCTGGAATGTTGCTTTGACGCCTTTGGCGTCAGTGATGTTCGCCACTGGCGGGAAGTTCACGTTGTAAAAGACCCCGTAGCGGTCGTCATGCCAGGGCGCCTCGGCCGCGAGACGGCGGACCACATCGACGCCCATTCCAGCGGCGGCGGCAAACCCCGGCACGCCGGGCTGTCGGTTCGCCGGGCCATAGTACTGCGACATAGCGATCGCACGCCGTCCGTGCATCGCGGCCTCCATCGCCGCGCCGATCGTGCCGGAGTAGAGCGTGTCCTCCGCCACATTGTGCCCCCGGTTGACGCCCGACAGCACCAAATCGGGCGGGTGGTCTGCCATCACGTCGCCGAGGGCCACGAGGACGCAATCGGCCGGCGTTCCCTCCACCGCAAATCTGCGGTCGCCCATCTTATCCACCCTCATCGGGCGCACATAGGAGAGGGCGTGGCTGACGCCCGATTGCTCCAACGCGGGCGCGACCACCCAGATGTCGCCCTCGGGGCCGGCGACTGCGGTCGCGATCTCCTCCGCCACCGCAAGGCCCGGTGCCAGGATGCCGTCGTCATTGGTCACCAGGATGCGCATAGAAACTCCCCAAAAAGCCGCCCTTGTCTAGGGGGCGATGGGGCGGCCGTCCAGCGCGGAGGCAGCCCAGTTTGGCAATTGTTGCGGCTGGGTGCGGGCGTCAGGCGCGGCGGCGCCAGAGACTGAGTGCGAGGAGGGCAATGCCGGCCAAAAGGGCGGCGCCGGAGAGTGCGCTCAGCCCGTTCCGGACCGCGACCGCCGCCAGCGCCCAGAGCAGCGCGAGCGCGTAGGCCGGGTGCACCCGGCCGCCCCAGATCACGGCGACGCCGGTCGCGGCCGCCAGACCAAGGGCGATCCAGGCCCAGACCTCCGCTGTGAAGAGGACACCGTGGCCGCCGCCCACGAGGGCGATGCTGACCGCACTCGCCGCGGTCAGCCATCCGGCATAGAGCGCGATCGGGCCGGCGAGCAGCCACGGATCCTGTCGCGGTGTCCGGAGAAGCGCGAGGAGCGCGCCAAAGAGCATCACGAGGATCATGGCCGTTGCCGTCACCGGGCTCGCCCGGGCAACCATCAGCCACGTCACCCCGGTCCCGAGCGACAGAAAGAGGGGCAAGCGCACCGACCGCCAGGCGGGATCCCGCCCGCGGGCGAGCAGACCAAACGCGGCATGCGCAATCAGCCAAAGGTAGATGACGCCCCAGATCGCAAAGGCGTAGCCCGCTGGGACGGCCGGCGGGTCAACCTGAGGAATTGGGAAGTCGTCCGGATCGAAACCAGCAAAACTTGGGCTCAGGAACGGCGCCAGTGCAAAGGCAAGTGCCGTGACGAGCAGGATGACCGCTTGGGCGCGGTCACTGTCGCTAGACGAAGGCACCATCGGGCGAGATCGCCTCCCGGCCGCCGACATAGGCGCGGAGGGCATCTGGAATGGCCACTGCACCGTCTTCTTGCTGGTAATTCTCGATCACGGCGATCAACGCCCGGCCCACCGCCAAACCGGAGCCGTTGAGCGTGCACAGAAACTCGGGCTTTGCTTCCGGTGCGGGCCGGTAGCGCGCGTTCATCCGGCGCGCCTGGAAGTCGTTGCAGACCGAACAGGAGGAGATCTCGCGGTATGCGTTCTGGCCGGGCAGCCAGACTTCGATGTCGTGGGTGCGGGCTGCGGCGAACCCCATGTCGCCGGTGGAGAGGACCATGGTCCGGTACGGCAGCTCAAGCGCCTCAAGGATGCCTTCCGCGGCGCGCGTCATATAGTCGAGCTCCTCGCGGCCCTGATCGGGCGCCACGATCGAGACCATCTCGACCTTCTCGAATTGGTGCTGGCGGAGCACGCCGGCCGTGTCCTTGCCAGCGCTCCCCGCCTCGGAGCGGAAGCACTGGGTGTGGGCGGTCAGGCGGATCGGGAGGGCCCCAGCGTCCAGGATGTGGCCGCCGACCGTGTTTGTCAGGGGAACCTCGGCCGTCGGGATCAGCCACCAGCCGTTGGTCGTGCGATAGCTGTCTTCTTCGAATTTTGGGAGCTGGCCCGTTCCGGCCATCATCTCATCGCGAACGAGCACCGGCACCCAGGTCTCGGTGAAGCCGTTTTTGTCGACATGGGTGTCGATCATAAACTGCGCGAGCGCCCGGTGCAGCCGGGTGAGCGCACCGCGCAGCAGCATGAACCGCGAGCCGGAGATATGGGCTGCCGTCTCGAGATCGAAGCCCGCCGCCGCCGCGGCCACTTCGAAATGCTGTTTCGGCGCGAAGGAGAAATTGCGCGGGTTGCCCCATCGACGAAGCTCAACATTGGCCGTCTCGTCCGCGCCGTCGGGCACATCCTCTTCGGGCAGGTTGGGCAGCGTCATCAAGATCTGGTCGAGCTGCGCGGCCTCAATCCGCGCCTTCTCCTCCCGCTCGGACTTTTCCTGCTTCTTCTCCGCCGAGAGCGCCCTCAAACGCTCAAACTCCTCCGTCTCCTTGCGGGCCTTCGCGGCGCCCGCGGCCTTTGCGGCCCGGTTGGCGGCCGCCTGCGCCTCCTCCGCGGCTTGAATTGCCTCCCGCCGGAAACGATCAATCATCAACAGATCGGAGGACCACCCTTCTTCCCCCCGGCGGGCAAGACCGGCGTCGAAGGCCTCAGGATTGTCGCGGATCTTTTTGATATCATGCATGTGCGTGTCATCTGCGGATTCGGGTTGAGAAAGGGTGTAGGCAGTCGCCCTCTCGCGGTCAAACTGTGCAGGTCGGATCGGCTTGCGGGGCGTCCGAGCGGCGGGTAGGGTCCGCCAAAAGGTCGCCCCGGGACACCGCGTCGGGGTTTGGCCGACCAAAGCCGAAGGACATGTTCATGCTCGCCAGCCCAGCCTATGCGCAAGCCGCAGGCGGATCCGCCGCAGGTGGTCTCGCCGGCTTCATCCCGATCATTCTGATTTTTGCGATCATGTACTTCCTCATGATCCGCCCTCAGCAAAAAAAGATACGGGAGCACAAGCAAATGGTCGAGGCGCTGCGCCGCGGGGATCAGGTGGTGACCCAGGGCGGGCTGATCGGCAAAGTTGTGCGGGTGAAGGACGACAACGAGCTTGAGGTCGAGATTTCGGATGGGGTCAAAGTCCGCGTCGTGCGCCATACTGTGGCACAGGTGATGAACAAAACCGAACCCGCGGACGCGCCGAAGACCTGATGCTGAACCTCGCGCCCTGGAAAAA
>JBCDHQ010000291.1:0-5854 GCA_038749815.1 Pseudomonadota bacterium
CTCGTCCCATGGGGCGAGCTGGAACGGTGTCCCGCTTCGCGTGGGCGAGGTGACGCTCGGGGATCATCTGCGGGCCTCCGGGATGGCGTGCTGGCTTCTCGGCAAGACGCATATGAAGGTGGATGCGGCGGGCATGGCGCGTCTCGGCCTGGCGCCCGACACGGTGATTGGCGCCCGGCAGGCGGAGTGTGGGTTCGACGCTTGGGTCCGGGATGACGGGCTCTGGGGGCAGGGACCGGATGGCAGCTACGATGAGAAGCCCTCGCCCTACAACGCATTCTTGCGGGCCAAAGGATACCGGGGCGAGAACCCCTGGGCCGATCACGCGAATGCGGGCATCGACACACATGGCGAGATGGCGAGCGGCTGGTTCCTGCAGAACACCGACCGCGCCGCCAACATCCGGGAGGAGGACAGTGAGACGCCATGGCTCACGTCCCGCACGCTCGACTTCCTGCGCGAGTCGGAGGGACCTTGGCTCGCGCATGTGAGCTACATCAAACCGCACTGGCCCTACATCGTCCCGGCCCCCTATCACGCGATGTTTGGGGCCGATCAGGTGAGCCCGCCGCTCCGCCACGAACAGGAGCGCGACAATGCTCAGCCGGTCTACGCCGCCTATATGGCCAACAAGATTGCCGCGGCCTTTCAAAGAGATGACGTCCGAGAGAAGGTCGTGCGGGCCTACATGGGGCTGATCAAGCAATGCGACGATCAGCTCGGCCGTATCCTCCGCCATCTGGAGGAGACAGGCGCCGACCGCGACACGATGATCGTCATAACCTCGGATCACGGCGACTATCTCGGCGACCACTGGCTTGGGGAGAAAGACCTCTTCCACGAGCCCTCTGTGAAGATCCCGATGATCGTTATGGATCCGCGGCCCGAGGCCGATGCGACGCGTGGCACGACCTGTGACGCGCTGGTCGAGGCGATCGATCTGGCGCCCACATTTGTGGAGGCTGCGGGCGGGGAGGTGGCGGACCACATCCTGGAGGGGCGCTCGCTCCTCCCTTGGCTTCGTGGGGAGCGGCCGGGCCGGCGCCAGGTGGTGATCAGCGAGTTCGACTATGCGCCAACCCCGCAATGCCGGGCGCTTGGCCTCAGCCCGAGGGATGCGCGGCTCTTCATGGTGTTCGACGGCAGGTGGAAACTGGTGCATGCGGAGGGCGGGTTGCGCCCGATGCTCTTCGATCTCGAGAGCGATCCGGAAGAGTTTCAGGACCTGTGCAAGGGCACGCCGCCGAGGGCGGAGCTCGACCGTCTCTACGGTCACCTCGCGACCTGGGGCAGGCGGATGTCTCAGCGGGTCACTCGGTCTGATCGGGAGATCGTCGAAGGCCGCGGACGGTCGCTGCGGAAGGGCATTTTGCCCTTCCTGGTCGATGGCTCCGAAGTGCCGGAGGAGCTGACGGCAAAGTACCGCGGCCCCGCAGGCGGGCGCTACACGGAGGAGTGAGCGCGGGCGACCATCACGCCTGAGTGGGTCGATGATCGCACGAACCGGGTGGAGGTCCAGTGGTCGCGCCTCGCGGGAGCGGGGGACGCGACCACTCAGCAATTTGCTACATCTGGCAGTCGGCGGCGTAGACGTCGCCATGATCCTCGAGCGCAAGGCCGATGATCTTGTTGGTGAAGACGTCGCCCTCCTGCACCACCTCCCGGACATAGATGTCCTGGATCGGGTGGTGGTTCGGCCCGAAGGCGAAATCGCCCCTTGTCGATGCGAACTCCGCCGCGCGCAGCGCATCACGGAAGGCGCTTGCGTCGTCTGGCGTCGCCGCGTCAAGCGCGGAGAGGAGGAGGTTTGCCGTGTCGAAGCCCTGGCTCGCATAGAGCGAGGGAAGCCGGCCGTAGGCGGCCTCGAAACTCTCGACAAAGGCCACGTTGGTCGGATTGTCGAGATCCTTGGACCATTGGCTCGTGTTGACCACGCCGAGCGCCGCACCGCCCACCGCCTGCAGGATGCCCTGGTCGAACGAGAAGGCCGGCCCGACGACGGGAAGCGTCAGCCCGCTGTCGGCATACTGCTTGAGGAACGAGATCCCCATTCCGCCCGGTAGGAAGAAAAACACGCTGTCCGCGTCACTTGCGCGGATCTGTGCAAGCTCTGCCGCATAGTCGGTCTGGCCGAGTTCTGTGTAGATTTCGCCTGCCAGATCGCCGGTGTAGTACCGCTTGTACCCGGTCAGCGCGTCCTGTCCGGCCGGATAGTTCGGTGCGAGAATGAAGCTCTTTTCATAGCCTGCGGCGGTGGCATGCGCGCCCGCGCCCTCGTGCAGATTGTCGTTCTGCCAGGCGACGTTGAAGTAGTTTTCGTGACATCCGCGCCCGGCGAGCTGCGAGGGACCGGCATTGGGCGACAGATAGAAGACACCCTGCGCCGTCGAGGCCGGGATCACCGCCATAGCGAGGTTCGACCAGATGATCCCGGTCATGACGTCGACCCTCTCGGCCTGGATCATCTTGTCGGCGAGCTGGACGGCGATATCGGGTTTGCGCTGGTCGTCCTCGATCACGACCTCGATGTCGTCGCGGCCCGACTGTTCGATCGCGAGCATAAAGCCGTCCCGAACGTCGAGGCCGAGCGCGGCGCCTCCCCCGGAAAGCGTCGTGATCATGCCGACTTTGACCTCCGCCGCCGCGGTGCCCGCGATGAGCGCCGCGAGCGCTGCGCCGATCCATGCGTTTCCTGTCATCTCTCTCTCCTGTTGTCCGCCTTATGTGGTCGTGGCGATGGCCCAGCCAGAGCGCAAATTGCCCGCCAATGCTAGCATTCACGCAGAGTTCAGTGTTCCATAGCCATTATCTGTTGCGATAGTTTCTGTAGCTGGCCGAAGGCTCTATGTGGCGAAACATGATTAGGTTGATTGCTGTTCTCTTTGCACTCGCGGCGTGCGCCCCGGTGCCGACCGACGCCCCATCGACGGGGGCGCCGTCGACAGGCGCCACACGCGCGGCAGCGAGCCCGAATGCCGCGTATGAGCGGGCGGTGACGCGGATCGAACCGGTGTCCGAACGGCTCTGCCGGCGCCGGAACCCGGACTTTCCGGCCATTGGCTGCGACTTTCAGTTCATTCTGTCCGATGATGAGCGTCTGGGGCAGAACGCGTTCCAGACGCTGGCCGACAATGGCCGGCCACAGGTGATCTTCACTCAGTCGCTTCTCGATGTTCTTTTGAACGAGGATGAAGTGGCCTTCATCCTCGCCCATGAGACAGCCCACCAGATTGCGCGGCATATCATACGGCAGCGCGGGCGGGAGCAGTTGGGCGCCTCAATCCTTGGCGGTCTTGTCGCCGCCACCGGCGAGGCGACGCCGGACGATCTGCGCACTGCTGCCGGGATCGGTGCGTTTCTCGCAGGGCGGACCTATTCAAAGAACTTCGAGATCGAGGCCGACAAGCTCGCCACCGTGATATCGCACCGGGCCGGATACGACCCGGTCAAGGGCGCCGCGCCTTTCGCGCGGTGGGAGACCGGCTCGCGCATGATCCTCTCCACGCACCCGCCCTCCTCCGAGCGCCTGAATGCGGTGATGGAGACGGCAAGACAGATCGGGGCGCTATGAGGGGTTGAAGCCCGGGCCGCGGAGCGCGATCTAGCGGGGGGACATCAAAAGGGGGAAACACCCATGGCTCTTCGCATCAACGACACGGCGCCCGATTTCACCGCGGACACGACGGCGGGGGAGATCAGCTTTCACGATTGGGTCGGCGACGGGTATGCTGTGCTCTTCAGTCATCCGAAGGACTTTACGCCCGTCTGCACGACCGAGCTCGGCGTGATGGCAGGGATGGCGGGCGAGTTTGCCAAGCGCAACACCAAGATCCTCGGGATTTCTGTTGATCCGGTCGAAGACCACCGGAAGTGGAAATCCGACATCGAGACCTACTCAGGCAACTCGGTCGAGTACCCGATGATCGGGGATCCGGAGATGAAGGTTGCGAAGCTCTACGGGATGTTGCCGGCCGAAGAAGCGCGCGTCGAGGGGCGGACGCCGGCGGACAACGCCACCGTGCGATCGGTCTTCGTGATCGGGCCGGACAAGAAGGTGAAGCTCTCGCTCACCTATCCGATGACCACGGGGCGCAACTTTGACGAGATCCTCCGTGCGATCGACTCGATCCAGATGACAGCAACGCACAAGGTCGCAACGCCCGCGAACTGGAAGCAGGGCGAGGACGTGATCATAACGCCGGCCGTCTCCGACACCGAGGCGGAGGAGAGGTTCGGTGGGTTCGAGCGCAAGCTGCCCTACCTGCGGACCACGAAGCAGCCGGTCTGATGCGGCGTCGGGCGGTTCTTCTAGCGCTCTGTCTCGCGGGCTGCGGCACGCGCCCGGAGATTGTGGCGCCCGACCCGCCCGATCCGATCGCCGAGGACATCCTTGTCGGGGTGAACACCCTCCGAGTGATGGAGGGGGTCGGCCGGCTCTCCACCGATCCTGCATTGACCGCGGCCGCGGCCGCGCATGCTCAGACCATGGCGGCCGTGGGCGAGCTCTCTCACGAACTCGGTTCTCGTCCCACGGGTCGAGCGTTGGCCGCGGGATATGACTATTCGCGGATCGGCGAGAACATTGCCGTCACGTCCACCGATCGCGATGTGGGGCGAGAGCTTGTGGCGCTCTGGCGGGGCTCGCCCGGGCACGCGCGCAACATGCTCGACGGGGCCTATCGCGACACAGGGATCGGTGTTGTCTCAGCGCAGGCCCGGGTCTGGGCGGTTCAGCTCTTTGGGAGCCGACGCTAGGCTACCAGTGACGGGTGCCAGGCGCGCCCTTGACGATCCCTTTGAGGTTTGGCGTCACCCAGCCCCCGTAAAAGTCGCCGGGCTGCGCCGACACGGCCACATCGCCGACAAAACAGTCGAGCGGGCCGGCGTAAAACGCCAAATGGCTTCGAATGGAGCGAAACGCGCGGGTGGGCTCTGGATAGGACCAGGCCGCACGAGGGATCCGCATGCCCTCAGTGATCAAGTCGAAATAGACAGCGCGCCCCTTCCATTCGCACAAGCTGCCCCCGGGGATCGGGCGCAGGTGGGTCATGTCGACATCGGCCTTCGGAAGGTAGTAGGTCGGCGCGTGGTGGGTCTCGAGCACGCGCCAACCGCGGGTGGTGCGGGCGATCTCCTGGCCGCTGAGGACCACGCGAAGGACCAGCTCCACAGGCTCAAGGCGCGGTGGACGCGGGTAGTTCTGCACGTTCTCTTCGGGCAAGCCATCCAGCATGCCACCAAAGTGCCTCAACCTATCCCGCAGCGCAACACAAACTCGTTGTGCGCTGCAGCTAAGGCAGGCTCAGGTGTAGAGGCCCGCGCTCCGCGCGCGGAGACGCACCAGGGCGAGGACCGTGTCGATCGTCGGGGTTGGCGTCTCGGTCAGACGGCCGAGCTCCGCGACGGAGCCCACGAGCGCGTCGATCTCCATCGGCCGACCCTGGTCAAGGTCCTGGAGCATGGAGGTCCGGTGCGCCCCAACCTCTCGGCCGCCCTCGATCCGGCGGTCGACATCGATGGGGAACTTGACGCCAAGCTTCTCCGCCACCGCCTGCGCCTCAACCATCATGGCCCGCGCGACCGCGCGGGTCCCGATGCCCTCCTCATCCTCATCGGAGCACAGCACATCCAGCGTCGCATGGGTCAGCGCAGAGATCGGGTTGAACGACAGATTGCCCCAGAGCTTCACCCAGATCTCGTCGCGGATCTTGGGCCGGACGGGCGCCTTCAGTCCCGCAGCGCCGAGCGCTTTGGAGAGCGCGAGCGCCCGCTCAGATTTCGACCCATCCGGCTCCCCGAGCGAGAAGCGCGTGCCTTCGATGTGCTTGACCGTGCCGGGCTCCGAGACTTCCGC
>JBCDHQ010000292.1:0-5848 GCA_038749815.1 Pseudomonadota bacterium
CACGAAGAACTTGCCGCTCGTGACCATGTTGGCGCGCTGGTAGAAGGTCGACACCATCTGCACGAGTTTCGGCACGAACGGCTTCAGCGACATGAGCACGAGGCCGATCACCACGCCGCTCGCCCAGGCCAGGAAGAACGGAAGGAGGAGGCCGGCGGGATCGTGGATCCCGACCTGCCCTTGGGCAAGGAACAGCACACCGAGGATGATCAGGAACGCGAGGATGTGCAGGTAGAGCGCGCCGAGCGTCGCCGCCGCGATTGCGAGTATTGGCTTCATCGGCGCGTGTTGCTGCAGGTTGCCGGTGAAGCTGTTGCCGCCAAGGACTTTGCTGACGCCTGCGTTGTGCAGAAAGAAAAGCAAAAATCCGCTCAGGAGGTAGAGCACGATGTCGCCGCGGATGACGGCGCTCCGAAACCCCGCAATGGCAAAGGCGAGGTAGAAGACGAAGACCATCATCAAGATGCGCGCAACAGCGGCAAGGATGCCGAGGATCGGGTGGCCACCGCTCTCGTTGCGCACTTCGCGGACGACGCAATAGAACAGGAGCTCGATGAAGGCGAAGGCGCCCAGAATGAGCGAGCGTTTGGGCGCGGTGGCCGTCATGCGTTTCTCCTCTCGCGCTGATCTTTAGCCTGTCTGATTTTCCGCTGCAAATTCCCGCAACATCGGGCTAAAACGCCGCCGCAGACCGCAGAGGAGCGTGCCGATGGACCCCGATTTGATTTCTGAACTGCGCCGCCTGGCGCTCGCGGCCGGGGACGAGATCATGCGCATCTACGAGAGCGATGACTTCGACGTGCGGGTCAAGGGGGACCAGAGCCCCGTCACAGATGCGGATATGGCGGCCGATGAGGTGATCCACAAGGGGCTGACGGCGGCATTCCCCGAGATCCCCGTGGTCACGGAGGAGCGGGCGGAGAGCCACGACCTCACTGCGCCGCGGTTTCTGATTGTCGATCCGCTCGACGGCACGAAGGAGTTCGTGCAGCGCCGGGGGGATTTCACGGTCAACATCGCCCTCGTCGAGGACGGTGTCCCTGTGCGCGGCGTCGTCTACGCGCCGGCAAAGGGGCGCCTGTTCTACACCGACGCCGACGGCCAGGCTGTCGAGGAGACCGGACCATTCGATCCAGGCGTGCCCGGCGCCCTCACTCCGATCCGCGTCAACGCCCCCGATCCGTCGGCTCTGGTGGTGGTTGCGTCGAAGTCGCATCGGGATGCGGCAACGGACGACTACATATCAAAGTACCAGGTGGCGTCGTCGACATCGGCTGGCTCCTCGCTCAAGTTCTGTCTTGTGGCGACAGGTGAGGCCGATCTGTATCCGCGCCTCGGCCGAACGATGGAGTGGGACACGGCCGCCGGCGATGCGGTGCTCCGGGGCGCGGGGGGGCATGTCGTTCGGTTCGACGACCACACGCCCCTCAGCTATGGCAAGGCGGGGTTCGCCAACCCGTTCTTCATCGCTCACGCGCCGGGCGTGGCGCTTGCGCCGGCGTGAGGCGGATGTGCGGGTCCTGATCCTCATCCCGGCGCGCTACGCGTCGAGCCGATTTCCCGGCAAGCCGCTTGCGCCCCTTCGCGGCGCGAGCGGCACGTCTCGGTCGCTGATCGAGCGGACTTGGCGCGCGGCGATCGCCGTCGGGCCGGAGATCCGCGTGGTGGTCGCCACGGACGACGCGCGGATCAGCGCGGAGGCCGAGGCGTTCGGGGCAGAGGTTGTGATGACACCGCCCGAGGCCGAGAACGGCACGGCGCGATGTGCCGCCGCGCTCGACGCGTTGCAGGATCCGGCCGAGATCATCGTCAATCTACAGGGCGACGCCCCGCTGACGCCGCCCGCCTTCGTCTCAGGTCTGATCGAGGCGATGGCCGCCCGGCCCGAGATCGAGGTCGCAACGCCGGTCCTTCGCTGTGATGCTGCGGCCCTTGTTGGGTTTCTTGAGGATCGGGCGGCGGGGCGCGTCGGCGGGACAACGGCGGTCTTCGACGCCGCGGGCCGCGCACTTTACTTCTCCAAGGAGGTCATCCCCTACACCGGCCGCCCGCTCGGACCGGACGAGACGATCCCGGTCTTCCACCATGCCGGCGTCTACGCGTTTCGCCCGGCCGCGCTGCGCCGGTATCCGGCCCTCACGCCCGGCCCGCTCGAGGCGTGGGAAGGGCTCGAGCAACTTCGCTTCCTCGAGAATGGCCACGCGGTCCACTGCATTGAGGTCGCGCCCCCGGCGCATCCGTTCTGGGAGCTGAACAACCCTTTGGATGTGTCCCGGATCGAGCGGATCCTGGCCGAGCAGGGTATGGAATGACGACACCGGTCAGCCTTGTTGTCGTCAATCACGACCGAGTGCGCACGCTGGCCCTCCTCCTCAAAGGGCTTGAGTATCAGCGTCATCCGAACTTTGAGATCATCGTCGTCTCGAACCTCGACCCGGAGGACCGGCCAAGCTCGTCCCTGCCGATCCGCTGGATCCCGTTCCGCGAGGCCAACATCTCCGCCGCCCGCAATCAGGGCATCCGGGCCGCGGCGGGCGACATTGTCGCCTTTTGCGACGACGATAGCGTGCCTGAGTTTGGTTGGCTGGAGGCACTGTCGGCCCCGTTCTCCGATCCGGAGGTTGGCGCCGCGGGCGGGTATGTCCGCGGGCGCAACGGTGTCAGCTTCCAGTGGCAGACGATCCACCTGGACCGGTGGGGGCGCGATCACCGCGGGACGGAGGCGTGCAGCTGCCCACGGATCTTCCCCCCCGACACGCAGCGCTGCCTCAAGACCGTGGGCACAAACTCGGCCTTTCGGCGGAGCGCGCTGGCAGAGATCGGCGGCTTCAACGAAGCCTATCGGTTTTATCATGACGAGGCCGACGTCAACATGCGTCTCGCCAGGGCCGGCTGGTCCTCCGCGATCGTGCCGGCGGCCGAAGTCCATCACGGCTATGCCGAAGGCCCGCATCGGACGCGCAACCGCGTGCCCAAATCGCTCTTTGAGATCGGGGCGAGCGAGGTCGTTTTCTGCCGGACCCATGCGGGCGAGGCAGATCTCGCCGGCCACCGCAATCGCGTCCGCCGCCATCAGCGCCGGCGGCTCGATCAACTCTATCTGAAGGGCTTGATCGATGTGGCGGCGCTGAAGACCCTTCTCCACTCGCTCGATGCGGGCTTTGAGGAAGGCGCTGCCAGGGTGGAGCGTCTGGTCCGGATCGACCCGCCATCGGCAGAGTTTGCGCGCGTCGCCCAGTCCACCGGCGGGCGCGAGCTGGTCGTGACCGGCCCGATGCAAGGTCGTGCCAAAGGGCGGACCGCCGCGAGGCGCGCAGCCGAAGCCGGCCAGGAGGTCACCTTGATCGAGGTTGAGGCGACGCATCGCAACCTCCACGTGCATTTCACCGAGCATGGCTTTTGGCGCCACCGGGTCGGTCTCCTCGGGCTCTCCGAGCGAGATCAACCGCGGCCTCCGGCCTCTGCAAAGGCACGTATTGAGGCTGAAATCCGACGCGTCTCCGCTCAGCGCGGGCTTGAGCCGATCCTCACATCCGCGCAACTGCGACAGTTGCGGGGGCGTCCCAAGTCGCGCTAAGTGGCGCAAAATAGGACCGCCAGTGGGCGCGGGCATCCCAACGCCGGCCCGATGTCTGTCCACTCGGCGAACACGGAGAGCGATCGAGCACATGGCACAGAAGGTTCTAAAGGCAGTCTTCCCGGTGGCAGGGCTCGGCACCCGGTTCCTGCCCGCGACCAAGTCGATCCCCAAGGAGATCATGTCGCTCGTTGACCGCCCGCTTATCCAGTACGCCATCGACGAGGCCCGGGAAGCCGGAATTGAAGAGTTCATCTTTGTCACCTCGCGGGGCAAGTCGGCGCTCGAGGACTACTTTGACCGCGCGCCCGAGCTCGAGAAGTCGCTCAAGGAAAAGCAAAAAGAGAGCCTGCTCGAGATCCTGAACTCGACCAACATGCCGTCGGGTGCAATCGCCTATGTCCGCCAGCACGAAGCGCTGGGCCTCGGTCACGCCGTCGCCTGTGCCCGGCGCCTGATCGGCGACGAGCCCTTCGCGGTGATCCTGCCCGATGACGTGATCCAGTCCGATGTCGGGTGTCTCAAGCAAATGGTCGACGCCTATGCCGAGACCGGCGGCAACATGGTTGCGGCAATGGAAGTGCCTGACGACAAGGTGTCCTCGTACGGCATTCTCGACACCGGTGGGGAGGGCGGGCGCATCGTCAAGGTGCACGGCATGATCGAGAAGCCCCCGATGGAGAAGGCGCCCTCGAACCTCGCCGTGATCGGGCGGTACATTCTGTCTCCGCGCGTCCTCATGAACCTCTCGCAAGGCAAGCGTGGGGCCGGCGGAGAGATCCAGCTGACCGATGCGATCGCCGATGAAATCCGGGGCGAGGACGGTGTATACGGCTTCCGCTTCAGGGGTGAGCGCTACGATTGCGGCTCGAAGGCCGGCTTCTTGCAAGCCACTGTCGCGTTCGGTCTGCAGCGATCCGATCTCCGCGACGAGTTCGAGGCATTTCTCACCGATTTTGTCGCCCAGAAGCGCGCCGCTCAGTAAGAGCGGGTGGCTGAGGGAGCCCGGCCGGCCGGCATTCTCATCGACATCTCCCGCACGCTCTCTCGCCTTGGCGCCGGAGAGCCGACGGGTGTCGACCGGGTCGAGCGGGCCTATATCGACTGGGCGCTTGCCCGGCCGGAGCCGTGTCATTTCCTGGCCCGCGTGCCCGGTGGCCATATCCTCCTCGATGCAGAGGGGATGACGGCGCTCCTTCAGGGACCGCTCGCGCACGACATTTTCAGCCGGGTCGCACCTTGGCGGGATCCCGGGCGGCGGCGGGCAGAGGCGACCGGGCGGCGCCGTGCGCGAGCATGGCTGCCGGGCAACCGCCTCCGCGGCCTCTCTCGGCATCTGCCGGCCGGGTGCATCGCGCTCAATGTCGGCCACTCCAACCAGCGCGCGGAGGTCTATGGCGCACTCCGCACGGCCGGAGCCTCGCAGGTTGTGACGCTGATCCACGACGTGATCCCGCTCGACTACCCGGAATACACGCGTCCCGACACAGTCGCGCGGTTTGCCCGCAATCTGAGGGCCGCGGGCGAGGGCAGCGATCTTCTGATCTACAACTCGGACTACACCGCCGAGCGCACTGCGGCGCGCCTCAGGGCCTGGGGCATCGAGCGGATGGGCGTCACGGCGCATCTCGGGCTCACACCCGCGCCGCCGATTGCGAGGGCGGCAGGCGAGGCTGCTGAGTTTGTCATGCTCGGCACGATCGAGCCCCGGAAAAACCATTTGCTGCCGCTGTCGATCTGGCGCCAGTTCCACGACGCCCCGCCGCCCCTGCCCCCCCATCTCCACATCATCGGCCGTGTTGGGTGGGAGAACGAGCAAGTTTTAGACATTTTGTCCCGCGCGCCCTTTATGGGCCAAACCGTGTTTCAGCACGGGTTTCTCGATGATGCGGCCCTGACCCATCGTCTTGCGAGGGCGCGCGCCCTTTTATTCCCGTCGTTTGTTGAGGGATTTGGACTTCCTCTCCTCGAGGCGCGGGCGCTCGGACTGCCTGTGCTCGCCTCCGACATTCCGCCGTTTCGCGAGATCGCGGACGGCCATGTCACGCTGCTCGACCCGACGGATGGGCCGGCTTGGAAGCGCGCGATTCTTGACCTCACGACAGGCAGCGTGCATGGGGAGCAGCGTGGTACCGGCATGGCAGAGTTGCCGAGTTGGGACGCGCATTTCGCTCAGATCGTCGCCGCGCTCGGCCTCGACACAAAGTAATGGGATCTGGCCACCAGTATGGGGCTGAGGAGCAATGCGAAGTTGGGGCTCGAGCGCGCCAA
>JBCDHQ010000293.1:0-5843 GCA_038749815.1 Pseudomonadota bacterium
CCGACCTGCATCTGATAGCTCATCGGCACATAGCGGAAGCCGTCCTGCCCCCGCCGCCCGACATAGCCGACCGCCGGGAACGGCATGTGGTAACCGATGAAGGGCACTTTGTCGGTTGCGAGCATGTCGAGAACACGGCGCCGCGTCGCAGCCGCCGCGGCCTTGTCCATGTCAAAGCGCACCTCCCAGTCCGGGTAGCCGAGCGAGTAGACATAGTGGGCGGCCAGATCTGCGACGATCAGAACGCTCTGCCCTTCGCTTTCGATCATGTAAGTCGTGTGCCCGGGCGTGTGGCCCGCTGCGACCATCGACGTGATCCCGGAGGCCACACTGGCGCCATCGCCGATGAACGTGAACTTGTCCGCGAGAGGACGCATTTTTGCTTCGAACGTGTCGTTTCCGGCGCCGGCCCAGTGATCAAATTCAGTCGCGTTGGTCATGTAGCGCGCGTTCGTAAAGGTCTCGCCCGCGTCGCCCCAGAGACCGCCGATGTGATCGCCGTGCATGTGGGTGATCACCACGACATCGATCTGCTCGGCGCTGTAGCCCGCCGCCTCGAGCGCCCGCCGAATGCCGCGGGGGTTGAGACCCGTGTCGAAGAGCACCAGCTCGGAGCCCGTGTTCACGACAGTCGGCGTGAAGTAGAACTGGGCTTTGTCGGTCGGCAGGAAGTTCGCCTCGGAGACCGTCTTAAACCGCTGTTCGGGAACGTTGAGGGCAAAGATTGATTGCGGCTCCTCCCGGGTCGCCGTCCCGGAAAGCAGCGTCGTAACTTCAAATCCACCAAGAACGAAGCGGCTGTAGATCGACTGGCTTGCGCCTTGCATCTCAGCTTCGGCGAAAGCGGCGCCAGCAAGGCCCGCGGCAGGCGCAGCCGCCCCGGCTACGAGCGCCTGGCGGCGGGAAAGCGTCAGGGTCATGGGTGTGTCCTCCTGTTGAGAGTAGGGGACAAGTAGACGCGCTCTGATGTCTTTCTGTTCACGAACTTGTGAACACTCACTCCCACCACGGATCGATCGCGGCAATGTCATCGTCGCTCCACCCCAGGTGGTGGGCGAGCTCGTGGACCAGGATGTGGCCCACCAGATCGGCGAGCGAGACGTCCCCCCGCTCCCGCCACTCTGCCAGAATTGGTTCGCGGAAGAGCCAGATCACGTCGGGCTCGGGCGACACGTCCAGAACCGACTTCTCGGTGAGCGGTGTGCCCTCGTAGAGACCGGTCAGCTCCATCGGGTCATCGATGTCGAGCGCATCGAGCATCTCGGGATCGGCCGTCTCGGCAATGCGAATCGCCACGTCCCGGGCCAGGGCGTCAAAAGGCGCCGGCAGCCCGTCCCGCGCCTCGACCGCGAGAGCGTGAATTTTCTCGAGGTCTAAGTGATCACCGTGGCTCATTTTGCATCAGTGTTGTGAATTCCGTCACCAAGTTCGTACTCATGTCTTAATTTGGACCCGATCTCAATTAATCGTTCACGAAGAACTGAAAACTTCGCTGTTGAGGCATGATCAGCCGCACGCATAACGTGAGGCATCAGGCAGGAGACGCGAGCAAAAGCCCGAGCCAATCGGGAATGCTTGGTGAGTGTTCGATTGAAGGAGAGTGCGATGGCACGCCAGACAGAGACCCAACCCGACACGTCGGCGGAGCAGACCGAGAAACCCGCGAAACCGTTCACGGTCACGCCGCTGATGGAGAAAGTGGCGCGGCAGGGCGAAAGCACGCCCGAGGGCACCGTGGGCAAGCTTCAGGCGTCGGGCTTCCTCTACTGATCCTTTCGGGGCCCGCCCGCCCCGAGTGGACAAACACGGCGCGCTCGTGAATGGTCGCGGGGCAAAAAGAGGCCCCGCATGACCGTCACCCGATTTGCCCCGTCGCCGACGGGACACCTCCATATCGGCAATTTGCGCACTGCGCTTTTCAACTGGCTCGTGGCGCGACAGGCGGGCGGCACCTTCATCCTGCGGATCGACGACACGGATGGGGAGCGGAGCGAAGAGCGCTTCGTGGCCTCCATCCGCGAGGATTTGACCTGGCTCGGCCTCACCTGGGATCGGGAGGAGCGTCAGTCAGAGCGCCGGGCGGCCTATGATGCGGCAGCGGACCGGCTCCGCGCAGACAACCGGCTCTATGAGGCGTTCGAGACGCCGGCTGAGCTTGAGCTGAAGCGCAAGGCACAGCTCGCCACCGGGCGCCCGCCCGTCTACGACCGCGCCGCCCTCGACCTCTCGGAAGGGGAGCGCGACGCGCTCCGGGCCAAGCAGGCGGGGCACTGGCGGTTCCGGCTGGATTGGGAGCGGATCACCTGGGACGACCGGATCCTCGGGCCGCAATCAATCGATGCGGCCTCGGTCTCGGACCCTGTGCTGATCCGCGGGGATGGACAGCTCCTCTACACACTTGCCTCGGTTGTCGACGATCTCGAAATGGGGATCACCCATGTCGTGCGCGGCGCCGATCATGTCACGAACACAGCGACCCAAGTGCAGATCATGGCGGCGCTCGGGGCGGAGCCGCCGGTCTTTGCGCACACCTCTCTGCTGACCGGACCCGGGGGCGAGAAGCTCGCCAAGCGCTTCGGCGCCTTGGCCCTCCGCGATCTCCGGGCCGAGGGAATCGAGCCAATGGCGATCCTCTCGCTTCTCGCGCGGCTCGGCTCTGCGGACCCCGTCGAACTCCGCGGCGGACTTGAGGAGATTGCCGAAGGGTTCGACCTCTCGCGCTTCGGCGCGGCGCCGGTCAAGTTCGACCCGGCCGACCTCCGGCCGCTGTCCGCGCGGGCCGTCCACGCCCTGCCCTACGAGGCAGTGGCGGAGCGGCTGTCCGCCATTGGACTTGTCGGACAGCACGCACCCGCGTTCTGGATGGCTGTCAGCGCAAATCTGGAGCGGGTGGAGGATGCAGCGCTTTGGTGGCGGATCGCCACTGAAGGTGCTCCGCCCGAAATCGAAGCCGAGGACCGCGCGTTTGTCGCAGAGGCCCTGACCCTGCTGCCACCAAGACCTTGGGACGAAGAGACTTGGGGCAACTGGACCAAAGTGGTGAAGGCGCACACGGGACGGAAGGGCAAAGCCCTCTTCATGCCGCTTCGAAGGACCCTGACCGGTCAGTCGAAGGGGCCGGATATGGGCGCGCTGATGCCCTTTTTGACGCGCGTGCCGTCGCCCGAGGAGCTCTCAGCGTGAGTGAGGCCAAGTTCCTCGAGGGGAGCTTGATGCGTCATGTTGTGGTGATGTCGACCACGGCCTCGCTCGGCCTCATGGCGGTCTTTCTCGTTGATTTCATCGACATGATCTTCATTTCGATGCTCGGCCAGGCGGAGCTCGCCGCCGCCATCGGCTATGCCGGCGCGATCCTCTTTTTCACGACATCGATCTCAATCGGCCTGGCGATCGCGGCGGGTGCCGTGGTGGCGCGCGCGCTCGGCGCTGGCGAGGACGACCGGGCGCGGGTGCTCTCCTCCCACGCGATGGCGGCGGGCGCGGCGCTGGCCATGGTCTTTGCAGCCATCGTCTGGCTCTCGCTCGAGCCGCTGACGCAGCTCGTCGGGGCACAGGGCGAGACGCAGCGGCTTGCCGTTGGGTACCTGGCCGTCATCATCCCGTCGATGCCGATCCGCGCGGTCGGCATGATCGGCGGTGCAATCTTGCGCGCCCATGGCGATGCCGGGCGCGCCATGACAGCGACCCTTGCCGGCGGGGCGGTGAACGCCGTTCTCGATCCGATCTTCATCTTTGGGTTCGGCCTCGACCTGACGGGCGCCGCGATGGCATCGGTCGCGGCGCGCTTTGCGATTATGGGCGCCTCGCTCTACCCAATCTTCCGCCATTATGGCGGCTTTGCCCCGGTTCATGCGAAGGCCCTGATCGCAGACATCCGACAGCTTTCGGCGATTGCCTTCCCGGCCATGGCCACCAATGTCGCGACGCCGATCAGCACGGCCTATGTCACACGCGAAATGGCGGTCTTTGGAGAGGCCGCGGTCGCCGGAATGGCGATTATTGCGCGGTTGGTGCCGGTCACATTCGCGGTTGTCTTCGCCCTCTCCGGCGCAATTGGCCCTATTGTCGGGCAGAACTTCGGGGCCGGACGCTTTGACCGGGTTCGCCGCGCCTTCTACGACTCGGTTCTTTTCACGGGCGTCTACGTTGTCTTTGCAGCCGTGATCCTCTTCTTCCTCCGAGGGCCGCTGGCCGCCCTCTTCAATGCCGAGGGGGAGGCGCTGACGCTGATCTACCTCTTTTGCGGGCCCTTGGCGCTCGCCTGGTTTTTCAATGGCGTGATCTTCATCTCGAACGCGGCGTTCAACAATCTCGGCCATCCGCTCCATGCAACGGCCATCAATTGGGGGCGGCACACGATCGGGACAGTGCCGCCGGTGATGCTCGGCGCAGCACTCCTCGGTCCGGCGGGCGTTCTGATCGGGCAGGCGGTGGGCGGCGTGGTCTTTGCCGCGATTGCCTGGGCGATGACGCTGCGCCTCGTTGCGCAAGCCGAGGCGGCGGGAGAACAGCAGGAGCGACGGGAGCGGCCGCATTTCAGCCGCCGCGCGCGCCTCGTCCAGCTCTTCGAGCACCGCCGCTAGACGAAGTCAAAGTCGTCCGCACCGAGGAGGCCCGCGGCCACATCTTCGAGAAGGACGGTTGTTCCGCCCGCCCGTATCTCGGTGTCCGCGCCGCGATCGATGATTTCGACATCGTCGAAGCCCGACACATCCCGGAACCGCAAGAGATCGAGACCGTCCTCGAAATCCGTTATCCGGTCATCGCCGTCGGAGGTCTCGAAGACGAAGATGTCCGCGCCGCCGCCGCCGGTGAGGATGTCGTCATCCTGGCGGCCGTGGATCCGATCATCCCCCGAGCCGCCCGAGATCCGGTCGTCCCCCGTGCCGCCAAAGAGGAGGTCGTCGCCGCCGCGCCCGAAGACCTCGTCCGCGCCGTCGCGCGCCTGGATGTTGTTGGCGGCGTTGTCGCCCGAGAGCCGGTCGGCGCCCGCGCCCGAGATGAGGACCTCAATATCCGAGAGCGTGTCGAGCCCGTAGCCCGTGTCTTGTACGCCGCTGATCGCCAAATCGACTGTTGCATCGGCGCCGGGTTTCCGGAACAGCGCAATATCGCGCCCTGCGCCCCCGGCGATCGTGTCGTCGCCAAATCCACCCTGCAGGAGGTCGTCGCCGTCCTGACCGCGGAGCGTGTCGGCCCCGTCCGCACCGAAAAGATCGTCGTCCCCGGCTCCGCCCTCGAGCGTGTCATCCCCCGCTTCACCATAGAGGACATCATTGCCCGAACCGCCGATCAGCGTGTCATTTCCGTTGCCGCCCTCGAGCCTGTCGTCTCCGTCGCCACCGCTCAGACGGTTGTCGGCCGCGCTGCCGAGGATCAGATCGTTCCCGGCTCCGGTCTCCGCGTTTTCAATCTGGCGGAGGGTGTCGGCCCCCTCGCCCGTGTCTTGGACCTGATCCGTGCGGAGCGAGAGCGTGACGGCCGCAGTCGTGGTGTAGACCACCGTGTCGACACCGTCGCCCCCGACCAAAAGGTCTCCACCCGAGCCGCCGCGGAGCTCATCATCGCCGTCGCCGCCGTAGAGGGTGTCGTCGCCCGCGTTCCCGAAGCCCGCATCCGCCCCGCCGAGGAGCCACAGCGTGTCGTTCCCGCCCCCAGCCACAAAGCTGTTGGCGACATCCGACCCGTGGATCACATCGGCGCCCGAGCCGCCGACCACGTCCTCGATCACAGTGTCGTAGTAGATGATCAGATTGCCGGTCAGCCCGCCCACATCCGAGACCCCGCCCCCGTAGGCGTGGATGGTCTGCGCGACGGTTTCGTTCGAAAAGTCGAGCGTGTCG
>JBCDHQ010000294.1:0-5813 GCA_038749815.1 Pseudomonadota bacterium
CGCCCCCCAAGAGGCACTGATAGGTGCGCACCGGCAGCCTGCCCGTGCGGTGGGCCGTGCGGTACGCCACCAGCTCCCGCGCCCCCGCCGCATTGCCGACCGCAGCGTCCATCACCGAGGCCACCCCATGGGAGAGAGCGGCCTCACCGGCCCGCTCAATCGCGGCGACAAGCGCCTCGTCCGAAGGATCGGGCAGCACGGCCTTCACAGGATCGCGCCCGTTCTCGGCCAGAAGGCCAGTCAGCCGCCCGTCTCGCCGCTCGATCACACCGCCTGCGGGCACCGGCGTCTCGGAGGAGAGCCCAGCGACGCGCATTGCGGCGGAGTTGACGACGGCCAAATGCCCACAGGTCCGAACAAGGTACACTGGATTGTCCGGCGCCACCTCGTCGAGGTCTTGAACCGTCGGGTGCGCACGCGTCTGGAAGCGTGTGTTGTCGTAGCCCCGCGCCAGGACCCACTCACCCGGCGGCGTCTCCGCCACGCGCGCAGCGATCTGAGCCTTCAGCGCAGCCAGCGTCGGCGCCGTGTTCGCCCGAACGTCGACGGCCGCCATGGCAAGCCCAAGCGGCAGGAGATGGAGATGTGCGTCGTTGAGCGCCGGCGTTACCATCCGCCCACCAAGATCGATCACACGGGTCGACGGCCCGATCAGCCCAGCGACCTCGTCTGCCCGGCCGGTCGCAAGAACCAAGCCGCCCCAAAGCGCCACGGCCTCGGCGACCGGCGCGCCGAAGCCGCACCACACAGGGCCGCCGGTCAGCACCGTTGCAGCATAAACCATGTCGAAGCCGACCCCATCTCGCGAGAGCCGGCGCGTGCGGCCCACTTGTCATGCATGTCGACAGCGGACAGCCTGGCCCAAGCATAGGCAAGGGAGAAGGCCTTGTTTGCTTATTTTTGAGACATGCGCGCGTCGGTGGCGCACGGAGCCGCCACGCCGGACTGCGCCCCTGACGCGCCCAAAGCCCACAAGATCAGCACGCCTTCCATTGGCAAAACCGCGCCCATCTCACCCGCCCGCGCAGCTCGGTGTCGGTTGGGCCGCTGCCGGCGTCTGGCACCCACCTCGCGCAGTCAGCCCCCCGCAGACCGCGGTCCCTTTCGCGACGATCTTGAAGACGGGAGTGGTCGGCCTCGCGACACCGACGGACTGACAGGCGCGCGATCTCGAGTATGAGACCCACACCCGAGCCACTCCACCGCCGGTCTCGCTTGCGCGGTCGACCAGGGTCCACCCCAGACCGTGCCTTACATGCCAACTGCCCCCCAGAGACACCAGCGACGAGCGTTGACGAACGTGATACAGACCCCTGCTCACCAGACGGCGATACGCGCGCGGCTCCCACTCCCCGGTAACCTGATGCAATCCGCTGAGGTCATCGCATGGTCGATCCCGGACAGGATGCAGGGCCCGAGTTCCCCATCCAGTAGCGCGGCTTGCGGGGCAGCGGGACGCGCTTCGGTGAGCTTCCCATTGTCGTTTGGCTCAAGGTCGGACGCGATGGGGTTGCTGGCAACTGCAGTCTTGACCGCTTCGGCCGCGCCGTCGTTGGTATCACGGTTTGAGTGCGAGGCGGCGGAGGGCAAGCGCTGCGGAGCACTTTGGCAAGGAAGTTTTTTATAGATTTGTGGGCTCTCCACACCAATAGTGCAGCTCTGCTGCCCGGCCGACGGGTGGGGGAGATGGCGATCCCGGTAGGACTTGAACCCACAACCTAGCGCTTAGAAGGCGCTTGCTCTATCCAGTTGAGCTACGGGACCGGTCTCGCAACGGACCGGTTCGTGATGTTGACACGACGTCCTATTGCTCTGTATTTCCACCTCTTTTTTTGCCCCAAGAGCCTCCTCTTGGAACCGACCGCTCGATCCGGTTGAGCCAATGGACCTGCGGCGCATGTCGACATGTAAACGATTGGTGCGAACCGTACAATCGATGCCGTTCCGCATGTGTCACGCTTCCCGCAGGCTTGGCAGCACCCTCCGATGCCCTGCTGAGCGCGCCCCAAGACCTCGCGGATCCACAAGGGGCGCAGGTAGGTCGCCAACCTGACCAAGTGGACGGCTGACGGGACGCCCCCTGGGCAACCCCCCGGCTCCATGGAAGCCAGGTCGCGAGGCTTACTACCGCGTCCACCGACAGGCATCGCATGCTCTGCCAAATCTGCCCCTCCGGACCGCGGTGTGTCTTTCGCGGGGCGGAGGGCGGTGGTGCCTCAGCCTGCCGCGGCGATCTCGGTCGGGCGGCGGAGGGCGCGGCCAAAGGCCTCAAACAGGGGTCGTGAGACCGGGTCGGCGGCGGCGTTCCATTCGGGATGCCACTGAACGGCCATGGCAAACCCCTTGGCCCCCTCGATGTGGATTGCCTCGGGCGTGCCGTCCGGGGCATGGCCCTCGATCACGACACGGGCGCCTTTTTCGAGGATACCCTGACCGTGAAGGGAGTTCACCAGCACGCTGTCGGAGCCGAACATCCGCGAGAACCGCCCGTCGCGCGCCAGATGGACGAGATGGCGATGCTCGAACTTCTCGGCCAGGGTTCCGTCTGGCGGCATCCGGTGGTTTTGCCGGCCCGGGATATCGCGGATCTCGGGGTGGAGCGTGCCGCCGAACGCCACGTTGAACTCCTGAAACCCGCGGCAGATGCCGAGGATCGGGCGACCGTGTTCAACCGCCCTTTGGATCAGAGGCAGGACAACCTGATCGCGCTTGAGATCGAACGCTCCATGCGCCTCGGTCGGCTCGTGACCGTAAAGCGTCGGGTGCACGTTCGGCCGCCCGCCGGTTAGGACAAAGCCGTCGCAGGCGTCGAGCAAGTCGTCCGAGGCCACGAACTCAGGCAGCGCCGGGATGCCAAGCGGCAATGCGCCTGTCACTTCCGCGACCGCACGGATCGTCATCTCACCCACAGCCTGCGTGGCATACTCGTCGTTGATCATGTGATGGTTGCCAACGATGCCCACGACCGGCCGACGCATGCCACTGTCTCCCCTTTTGTGCGTGGAGTAGTATGTAGACGTTATCGCGGAAAGAGCCAGAGCCGGCCGGGATCCACCCGCTGAATGCGCGTCTTGCCCCGGGATTTGCCCGGTTTCTGGTCTTTGGATCAGGTGCCCTGGGCAGAGGTCTCGGGACGCAGACGCGCAACGAGGGTGCTGCCGCTCTCGACGATGCTCTTCAGACGCTCCTCAAGGCGGACCATCTCAGCCATCGCGGACTGGAACGCCTCTGTCTCTTCCCCGAGCTCGGTCAGACCCTGAAAGAGGCTCTCGTTGCGGGCGACCTGCGCTTCGGCGAGCGTTGTCACTTCGCGCAGGCTTTTGAGCACCTCGCCGACACGCGGGGCTTGATTGCTGCCCTCCAGCCGCTCATCCAAGATGTCGATCTGCGCTGTCATCGCGTCAAACCAGGCCGGTGACAGCCGCGGTTCGCGGCCCGCGCGTTTCAGTGCCTCACGCTCAAGCTGTCGGGTCTGGGCGATGACACAGTCGACTTGGCCCCGCAGGCGGCCCTGGATCTCAAGGATGTCGTCATTGACCCGGACCACGCGACCGAGGACATCGTCCAGTTCGCCCAGAAGTCGCGAAATGCGGTCGAGAAACAGGTTCAAATCCCGCGCAAGTGCGCCAAACTCATCCGAGGAGCGGATCTCCGCCCGGTGATTGAGCCCGCCATAGGCCCTTGCGAGGTTGGACACGACCGACCTTAGCGCGATCAACGGCTCGAGACGGGCGCGCAGCAACCCGTAAAGCAGGATCGAGTGGAGGAGGATCTTGCCGACCGCAAGTCCCGCCGTGAGCTGAATGTCCTTCCACCAGAGAAGAAGATCGGAGGCGAGGTATGTCCGCACTTCCACCCGGCCAAGGACGTCGCCGACGGCGGCCTGGGTGTGGCAGGCGAGGCAGAAGTCCTGCGCCACGACCTCGATCTCGGCGGCGCGGTGCGTGCCCTCGGGCCAGTCGGTGGCCGGGATGCCCACCGGCAGAAACCCAAACCCCTCCATGATCGAGGTTTGGGTGACTTCGGAGGGCTCGACGGCGATGGAGTAGCCGATCTGGCTCCAGTTCTCCTCGAGGATCGGATAGAGCGTCCGAGCCGCCACCGGCCCGCCCTCGTTCAGCATGATCGAGATGACGTTGTCCGCGATCTCCTCAGCCGCCTCTCGCGCATCATCGGCACCGTTCGAGTGGAAGTCCCAGTACACGAGCCCGACCTTGACCCCGAACTCGAGCACGGTGACGATCACCAATATGACGAAAAAGTCCTTGATCATGTGAATCAGGAAGGACTTGTCGAACCGGCCGATCGCCGGATTGTCGATGTCGAGGCTCTTGGCCATGCCGCTCCGCCTTGGGTTGAGCGGTCAGATGCGCCGATCTGAGCTGGGTTCAAGCCATCCCCCCCTTGCCGGTGTTTCAAATGCGCGTAGTCTCCGCCGCAGTTCCGGAGGATCCATGCGCTCAGACAACCCGCCCCTTATTCGCTTGGCCGATTACGAGGCGCCGGCCTACCTGGTCGACCGGGTCGAGTTGACCTTTCGGCTGCACCCGACCGCGACCCGCGTGACCGCCCGCCTGGCAGTCCGCCGAAACCCCGAAGGTCCGGCCGGCCCATTGGTTCTCGACGGCGTCGACCTCCGCCTTGTGGCGGCGCTGATCGATGGGCGACCGATCTCGGACGATCAGCTGACCGTGACCGATGCCACCCTCGAGGTGCCGGAAGACCTGCTGCCCGACCGCCCCTTTGTTTGGACCGCCGAGACCGAGATCGCGCCCGAGGGCAACACCGCGCTCGAGGGTCTCTATATGTCCAAGGGCATGTATTGCACGCAGTGCGAGGCCGAGGGCTTTCGCAAGATCACCTATTTCCCCGACCGCCCGGACGTGATGGCGGTGTACACCGTCCGGATCGAGAGCGACCTTCCGGTCATGCTTTCGAACGGCAACCCCACAGCCTCCGGCCCCGGCTGGGCGGAGTGGCATGATCCCTGGCCGAAGCCCTGCTATCTCTTCGCCCTGGTGGCGGGCGATCTGCATGCCGTCGAGGACAGCTTCCGGACGGCGTCGGGCCGCAACGTGGCGCTGAAGCTCTGGGTTCGGGATGGCGATCAAGGGAAGTGCGCCTATGCGCTCGACGCGCTCAAACGATCCATGCGCTGGGACGAGACGGAGTACGGTCGGGAGTACGATCTCGACCTCTTCCAGATCGTCGCGGTGGACGATTTCAACATGGGCGCGATGGAGAACAAGGGCCTAAACATATTCAATTCAAAATATGTTTTGGCGAGCCACGACACAGCGACCGATCGCGACTACGAGTTCATCGAGGGGATTGTCGCCCACGAGTACTTCCACAACTGGACCGGCAACCGGATCACCTGCCGCGACTGGTTCCAGCTGTGCCTCAAAGAAGGGCTGACCGTCTTCCGCGACCAACAGTTCTCGTCCGACGCGCGCTCCGCCCCCGTCAAACGGATCGACGATGTGATCCGGCTCCGCGCCGCGCAGTTCCGCGAGGACGCGGGTCCCCTCGCCCATCCGGTGCGGCCCGAGGCCTATGTCGAGATCAACAATTTCTACACAGCGACCGTCTACGAGAAGGGCGCCGAGGTCATCGGGATGCTCCACACCCTCGTCGGTCCCGAGGTCTATCGCGCCGCTCTCGATCTCTACTTCGAGCGTCATGATGGCGAGGCCTGCACGATCGAGGACTGGCTCCGCGTGTTCGAAAGCGCGAGCGGGCGCGACCTGACGCAGTTCAAGCTCTGGTACACCCAGGCGGGCACACCCGAGGTCAAGGTCGAGGACAGCTTC
>JBCDHQ010000295.1:0-5809 GCA_038749815.1 Pseudomonadota bacterium
ACGCTCCACGCCGACGGAGACCCGACAGACGTCCTCGTCCTGACCGAGGTCACGCTGTTCCCGGGCACTGTGATTCGCTGCCGCCCCGTGGGTGTGCTGAAAATGGAGGACGATGGCGGCATGGATGACAAGCTCATCGCCGTCCCAGTTGAAAAGGTCGACCCGTTCCTCTCGGGGATCCAAGATCTGAGCGACGTGCCGGAGAAGACGCTCGACCGGATCAAGCACTTCTTCGAAAGCTACAAGGCACTCGAGGCCGGCAAGTGGGTCAAGGTGATCGGATGGGGCGACAAGGCCGAGGCGACAGTGATCCTGCAGGCCTCCCTCGACGCGATGAAAGCCTGAGCACACTGTTTCGAAACTGACGCACTCCGGATTTCTGACGTCACGTCAGGACTTTGCGGCCAGACGTTCTGTGCAATACTCACCCCAAGATCAAAAATGCACAACGTGGGGGGGATAGTATGGGACACAACAGGTCCGGCATTGCTGCCGGTCTTCTTTCAGTCTGTTGCTTGCCGGCGATGGCCGGCGGGCTTGAGCGCAACATCCCGTCGATCGCGACTCTCTTTGAAGAGGGTCGCTACTTGGAGTTCAGCGTCACCTACGTGACGCCGGACCTCTCGGGAGATGACGGGGCTGTTCCGGGGTCCTTTATTGGCTCCCCCGTGGATGTGCCGATCACAGGCAACACGGGCGATCTTCTCGAAGACTACGCGACCTTTGGCGCGTCCTTCAAAGCGGACATAACGGACAGGATCTCGTACGCGCTGATCTTCAGCCAACCGCTCGGCGCCAACACGGAATACGAAACCGACCCAACTGCGGACGGGGCGCCGCCCTTCACGGGCACCGAGATCTACAACGGCTCCAATGCTGAGCTGACGAGCTACGAGTTGACGGCGATCCTCTCCTACGAGGTCGGCGGCGGGTTCCGCGTTTACGGCGGCCCGGTCGCGCAGACGATCGAAGCGGAGGCGGAGCTCACCTTCATCCCGCCGAATGTCGGATATCGCGTGGAATCCGACACGTCGCTCGGCTTCGGTTTCATGGGCGGCGTCGCTTATGAGATCCCCGAATTTGCCCTCCGCGCCTCGCTCACCTACCGTTCGAGCATCAGCCACGAGTTCGACACGGAGGAGACCATCGGAACGACGGTGGTCGAGTCAACGACCGATATCGACACGCCGCAGTCTCTGACGTTCGACTTCCAGACGGGCGTCACGCAGATCACGCTCGTCTTCGGCCAGGTCCATTGGGTGGACTGGTCGGAGTTCGAGATCTCCCCCCCAAACTACCCCTTGCTCGCGCCGCCCAACAATCGCCCGCTCGTCTCCTACGAGGAGGACTACATCACCTACACGCTCGGCGTCGCACAGCGCCTGACCGAGCGCTGGGCGGGGTCCTTCGCCGTCACATGGGAGCCGCAGACGGGGCAGGAGCTCACCTCCCTCGGCCCAGTCGACGGGCGGATCGGCCTGACTGCCGGGGCGCGCTACGAGACCGACCGGATCCGGATCTCAGGCGGAGTGACCTACAACTTCCTCGGCGATGCGGAGAACGTGCTTCTGACGGATTACGACGGCGGCTCAGCCCTCGGCGTCGGCCTCCGGATCGGCTTCAAGCTCTAAGTGGCAGGTTTCGGGTCGCGTCTCGCGGTCCGCTCTTCTAGCGGTTCGCCATGCAGATGTCGAACCGCGCCTGGGCCGAACTGATCCTCCTCAGCCTCCTTTGGGGGGCGAGCTTCCTTGCGATCGCCATCGCACTTCGCGACATCGGTGTGGTGAGCGCTGTTGCGCACCGAGTGTCGTGGGCCGCCGCGATCCTCTGGGCTGTTGTCCTGATCCGCCGCATCCCGGTGCCGCGCGACCCAAAGACCTGGATCGCGCTTCTGGTGATGGGCCTCTTGAACAACGTCGTGCCCTTCGGCCTGATCACATGGGGCCAAGTCTACATCGAGAGCGGGCTCGCAGGGATCCTCAACGCTTCAACGGCGATTTTTGGGGCGCTGGCAGCCTCCCTGCTGCTGCCGGATGAACGGCTGACGCCATTGCGAGCCCTTGGGGTCGGTGTGGGCTTTGCGGGTGTGCTTCTGACAATCGGGCCCGCGGCCCTCTCCGGCCTTGACCCCCGCGCGCTTGGCCAGATCGCGGTGCTGGGCGCCGCGGTCTCCTACGCGCTGGCCGCAGTCTGGGCAAAGCGCCGGCTCTTTGGTTTGGCCCCTGAGATGGCGGCCGCCGGGATGCTGACTGGGTCCAGCATGATTGCAGTGCCCGCAGCACTCATGGTCGACGGCGTCCCGCGGCTCGACCTGGCAGTCTCGACTTGGATGGCCATCGCCTATTACGCCGTCTTCGCAACTGCGGGCGCGTATCTCCTGTACTACCGTGTCCTTGCGCTCGCAGGCTCTGCGAACCTGATGCTCGTCACCCTCATCATCCCTCCAATTGCAATCCTTCTCGGTTGGCTCGTCCTCGATGAGACGCTGCCGCCGACCGCGGGCATCGGTCTTGCCACGATTGCGCTCGGCCTCCTGATCCTAGACGGTCGCGTCCTGCAGAGATTCGGTTTGAAGTGAGCGCCGGCTCCCGATAGGCAGGCCTGCGCCCACACGCCGCGAGAGGCCGAATGCTCTACACTTCCCCGGACGATTGGCTCAGCGCCGAGCACAAGCGCGTCGCCCTCTTCGGCATGTCAGGCGTCGGCAAAACCCGCATCTCGGGCCTCCTGCGTGAGAGCGGGGCGTGGTTTCACTACTCCGTCGATTACCGAATTGGCACGCGCTACATGGGTGAGCGGATCCTCGACAACGTCAAACGCGAGGCGATGAAGACGCCGTTTCTGCGCGAGCTGCTCATGTCCGACTCGATCTACATCGCATCGAACATCACATTCGCGAACCTCTCGCCCCTCTCGACCTATCTTGGCAAACCGGGCGATCACGCTCGAGGCGGGCTCGACTTTGAGGTCTACCTCGCCCGCCAGCGCGAACACCGTGCGGCCGAGATTGCCGCCACCAAGGACGTCGCCGCCTTCGCGGAGAAAGCGGGCGACATCTATGGCTATCCCCACTTCATCGCCGACTGTTCAGGGTCGCTTTGCGAGGTGGTCAATCCAGAGGACCCGGACGACCCTGTGATGCAGACATTGGCCGCGACCGCGCTGCCGATCTGGCTCGAGGGGACGGAGGACGATGTCGAGACCCTCGCCGAGCGCTTCGACCAGGACCCCAAGCCGATGTACTACGAGGAGGGGTTTTTGCTGGCGATCTGGGGGGACTACCTCGCCAAAACCGGAGCATCCCCCAGCGCCGTCGATCCCGATCACTTCATCCGCTGGGGGTTTCGCCGGCTCTTGTCACGGCGGCTGCCGATCTATGCGGCGATCGCGGCACGCTGGGGCCTGACCGTTCCGGCCGCGGCGATGGCCGACATCCGCACCCCTCACGATTTCGTCACGCTCGTGGCGGATCGTCTCGAGGCACGCTAGACCGGCAGCCCGGAGGACCCGATGCCGATCAAAATCCCCGACAACCTGCCCGCTTACGACGTCCTCACCCGCGAGGGCGTGATGGTCATGTCCGACGCAACCGCTTCGCGCCAGGACATCCGTCCCCTCCAGATCGGCCTCCTCAACCTGATGCCCAAGAAAGCCGAGACCGAAACGCAGTTTGCGCGCGTGATCGGCGCCACCCCCCTCCAGATCGATCTCACGCTGATCCGGATGTCCGAGCATGAAAGCCGCAACACCTCCGCCAAGCACCTCGAGGCCTTCTACCGCCGCTTCGCGGATGTGCGCTCCGAGAAGTTCGACGGCCTGATCATCACCGGCGCGCCGATCGAACATCTAGGCTTTGAGGAGGTCACCTACTACGATGAGTTGGCCGAGGTGTTCGCGTGGACGCAGACCAACGTGCACCACACCATGGCCGTCTGCTGGGGTGGCATGGCGATGATGAACCATTTCCACGGTGTGCGGAAAGACATGCTGTCAGAGAAGGCGTTTGGCTGTTTTCGCCACCGCAGGCTCGACCAGGCATCGCCTTATCTCAGGGGGTTCTCCGACGACTTCGTGGTGCCCGTCAGCCGCTGGACGGAGATGCGCGAAAGCGACATCGCGGCTGCGGCCGGGTTAAACATTCTCATGGCATCTGAGGACGTTGGTCCGTGTTTGGTGGAGGACGACATGCACAGGGCGCTCTATATGTTCAACCATCTCGAGTACGACAGCGCGACCCTGAAGGCCGAATACGACCGCGATGTCTCCGCCGGCGGCGAGATCCGGTTGCCCGTGGATTACTTCCCGGGCGACGACCCGTCCCGCCCGCCAGAGAACCGCTGGCGCAGCCACGGACACTTGCTCTACGGCAACTGGATCAACCAGATCTACCAAACAACGCATTTCGACCGCGACGCGATCGGAGGTGCGGCGTGACCGAGATCCCCACGTTCGATTTCGTCACGGTCGAGGGCCTCAAGATCCACTACCGGATACTCGGCGAGGGTCCGCCGGTCATCGCGCTGCACGGTGCTGCCGGCAATCTGCTCGACTGGGAGATCGGACCCGCGCGGGAGCTTGCAAAGCGCCACCGCGTCCTTCTGCTCGACCGACCGGGCTTCGGCTTTTCCGAGCGGCCGGCAAACGGGCATGAGCTGAGCGTCCAGGCCAGGATCCTGGCCTCTGCCGCTCAGAAAGTGGGGTTTCCGCGCGCCATCCTGATCGGTCAGTCGTTCGGTGGTGCGGTGGCGCTCGCCTGGGCGCTCGAGCGGCCGGACAGCGTCGCGGGGCTCTGTCTGATCGCGGCGCCCTCGCATCTCTGGCCAGGCGGTGTCGGTCCGCTCTACACCACGCTCTCGGCGCCGGTGATCGGGCCGGTCCTCGCACACGTGTTGCCCCGCATGGCGCCAGAGAGCCGGATCGAGGGGCGGATCGCTCGGATCTTCCATCCGGCAGCGCCACCGGAGGGCTATCTCGAGCGCATTGGCGTATCTCTCTCGCTTCGTCCGAAGCAACTTCGGGCGGCGGCCATGGACCTGACGCGGTTGAAGCCCCAGATACGAGCTATGGTGCCGCACTATCCCTCGCTCAAAATGCCCGTCGAGATCCTGCACGGCAAAGCCGACCGGGTCGTGCTGCTGCGCCTTCACAGCCGACCGCTGGCCCGCGCTGTGCCTGACGCCCGCTTTACGAGACTGCCGGGGCAAGGGCACATGTTGCACCACACAGCGACGCCCACTTTCCTCGACGCCGTGGGGCGGCTGGCCGCACGAACGGCGGAGGCCAACAACGCCGCTCGGGCCGGCGGCCACGCGTGAGGCTCCGCCCACCAAAGGACCCTCGATGAGTGATCGGGGATCGCGGCGGGGCTATCACCACGGAAACCTGAAACAGGCGCTGGTTGAGGCGACCCTGGCGCTCGTCGTCGAGAAAGGTCCGTTCGGCTTCACAGTTGCTGAGGCGGCGCGGTCGGCCGGGGTCTCGGCCGCAGCGCCCTACCGCCACTTCAAAGGCCGAGAGGACCTGATCGAGGAGGCCGCCCTCCAAGGATTCCAGATTTTCGCAGACCTCATGGAGCATGCGTATGATGGCGGGCAACCCTCTGCACTCACGGCATTTTCGGCGACCGGGCGCGCGTATCTCGCCTTTGCGCGCAACAATCCCGGCCACTATATTTGCATGTTTGAATCCGGCATCTCGATTGCCGGCAACTCGGATCTAAAGGCGGCCTCCGACCGCGCGTTCGGCGTGTTGACCCGCGCTGCGGAGGGCCTCTCCCGCCACCTTCCCGTCGACCGCCGCCCACCGCCCG
>JBCDHQ010000296.1:0-5748 GCA_038749815.1 Pseudomonadota bacterium
CGTGATCTTTGGGGTAGAGTTCACCACACCGCTGGAGATGTATCTGGTTGTCCTTGTGGTCGTCACTGTCCTGACGATGCTGGCGATCAACATGACGCGCGGCAGCACCGGGCGGAACTGGATGGCCGTTCGGGATATGGACATCGCGGCGGAATCCATGGGGATCTCACTTCTGAAGACAAAGCTGCAAGCTTTTGCGATCAGTGCGTTTTTCTGCGGTGTCGCCGGAGCCCTGTTCGCCTTTACCTACCTCAAATCGATGGAGCCTGTGGCCTTCGACATCAAGCTCTCGTTCCGGATCCTCTTCATGGTGATCCTGGGCGGTCTCGGCACGATCAACGGCGCCTTTATCGGGGCGGCGTTCATCCTGCTGTTCCCGGTGGTGCTGAACACGCTCGGCAACGAGTTCTTCCACGGCATGATCGACGCAACGATCATCTCGTCGATCGAGCTTGTCGTGTTTGGCGTCCTGATCATTCTCTTCATGATCTACGAACCGCTCGGCATGGCCAAGCTTTGGGAGCGGATCACTCAGCGGCTGACCTTCTGGCGCACACCGAAACCAGCGACCAGCCCCGCGGCAGACGCCACGTGAGCCACATCCGGCGGCGGGATGGAGCAGTCCCCCGCCGCCCCACCCGAGCGGTGTGACCATCGGGTCTTCCCGAGACGAGATCCGCAAAGACCCCCGGCGCCGGCCCACAGAAGTCTGTGACCATCTCGTCGGTGACCGTGTCACTCGATACGCCTCCGCCGCGGACATGGCGGGCAATAGATCGACACCGCGTCTCCCGGCCCAGTCCAAGCCCTGGATCAAGTTCCATCACGCGTCCTGGTACCGAATGTCGAAAACCTGGTTGGCTCGCCGATCGCGTCAGTGGACATGTGCCGCGCGGTCTCCTCGGCCACATACGCGCGCTTGCGCTGACCGCCTGGCAGCGGGGTGCGAGGTCACCGGATGCAACGGTCTTGATTTGCTCGGTCTTGGCGGCATCTGCGACTGAGCGGACGGAATGCAGGATTTGGCGCTATGCGCGGCCATAGTCGATCCACCGTTTGACAGTGGTCCCCGCCGGAACGCGCGGATGCAGAGGAAGGACGGCGACACGCCCAGCGATCTCCTTCGTGCGCAGCGTCGCGATGTCTGCACCGCGATCCGAGATCCACCCGCCACCCAGCGCGGTCTGACGCGCAAGTGTCTTCAGAGGCCTCAACTTCCCTCATCCGCCAGCTATTTGATCCCACGGTTTGATGGTGCGATCTGTTCGATGGAATGGAAGGAGGCCCTAGGGACAGGTTCGTCACGGGAGCGCCGCGATCGCGTTGACCGGCAGGCGAATGCGCGCATTCGCCGAGAGGGGCGCACGCCGTCCGAGCAGCACTCCAGCGATCGCAAGCTTCGACCGCGGAGCTGAGCAGAGAGCTCGGCATCAATCCGAAGACGGTCGCGACGTGGCGGAAGCGCGCGACGGTCGAAGACAGGAAGACGGGACCGAGGGAGCCTTGCTCGACCGTTCTCAGCGCGGAGGACGAGGCCGTCACTGTCGCCTTCCGACGGCACACGCTGCTGCCGTTGGACGACTGCCTCTACGCTCTAGAGCCAACGGTAAGGCAGGATGCCGCCACCGGTTCGAGGCACCTGCCGAACGCATCTCACACGCTCGTTCCTGCATCGATGGCATCTCTCGCTTGCCGGACATGGACGGCGACAAGCCCAAGAAGCAACGCTTCAAACGATACCCGATAGGCTTCTACCATAACGACATCGCCGAGCTTCAAAACGCAGAGGGCAGGCTCTATCTATTTGTGGCCATTGACCGAACCAGCAAGTTTTCCGTGGCTCAACTGATCGAGAAGGCGGACAGGAAGACTGCTTGGGAGTTCCTAGAATTGCTCCTCGACGCCGTGCCCTACCAGATCCACACGATCCTGACGGACAATGGCATCCAGTTCGCCGAGCACCCCCGCGACCGGAACACAGTCGTCTCGCGGCCCATGCGTTTCGACATGATTTGCGAGGCAAACGGGATCGAGCATCGGCTGACCAAACCGAACCACCCGTGGACCAACGGCCAGGTCGAGAGGATGAACCGGACGATCAAAGACGCGACCGTCAAGCGGTCTGACTACGACAGCCACGACCACCTTCGCACCCACCTCGCAGACTTCCTGGACGCGTACACCTTCGCGCGCCGCCTCAAGACGCTCAGCGGGCTCACGCCCTACGAGGACATCTGCAAAATCTGGAATTCAGAGCCCGATCGATTCATTGTCGATCCGATCCACCAGATGCCGGGACTGAACAACTAGGGCCATCAGGCGGCTCATGTCGGATCTCAAGGTTCGCGTCCTAACGCTGAAACCCTCATTGCCACCGCTCAGCTTCTCAAGACACTTGCTCAGGCCTCGATCTGGCGTGTGAGCTTCAGGTCGACAAACACAACAAGGAGTGGCGACCGAGAAGGCCACAACGGGCAAGAGGTCGCGATCCTGGCTGACCGCCAGAGTGCGTGCGATGAGCGGCGCCCTCAGATCGACGTGCCCGAGCACCGCCAAGGCGAGGCGGATCAGCCGCCCAAACCTGACACTTCTGTCAAAGGCTGCGACCCGGGCTGACCCAATTTGTCACCCCGAGTTGCGCCGAGAGGCCGTCCGCCTTTGGTGCAATCGGAGCGACATACTCTGTCATCGTTGCCTTGTGCTCTTCAATGCGGAGGGCCATCCAATCCGAACCGCTAGCTGCTTCGCCAAACTCGGCCATTTGGTCGACGGAGACATGGTTGTCGCCGCCGCGACTGTCGAGGGAGACCTCCGAAAGGGTCGAATTGGCCTCGGAGCGGCGCTTCTTGTCAGCGAGGGTCAAGCCCAGCGCAAGCGATGCGATGATCTAGAGGCAACGGCTTGCGGGTGCCGAACCACATTAACGGCCCCCGAGAGCGGCCGTTTGGTCGGGGATGATCCGCTCTCGCTTGTTGTCGTCGGCGATGCTCAACGGGGTGAGGCCATCTATGCCACGGAACTCAAGAACTCACATGGGCGTACGACGCGGTCGGCACCGCTGAGCGCTGTCCGGTGTGAGCACGCCCCGTGACCCTTCCACGTGTCTGGTGCGGGCAGATGCCGCACACAGATGTGCAACCGAAGAGCATATCTCCGGACCAGGGGCACAAATCCGACGCGGTGGGTGGTCTTCACGCGCCGACTTTGTACACTACCGCATGCGTGATGGTGGAGAGGAGCATGACCGACCCAGTCGAAGCACTGTCGGATCTCGCGGCGCGGATCCGCGCGGACTTCCGCGATCTCTGCGTGCCGCCTGCGAACTGGGTGAAGCCGCGAGACGGCGTGATCGATGTTGTGGTGATTGGCGGCGGCATGTGCGGTCTCCTCGCCTGGCAGGCGCTGACCGCGCGGGGGATCCGAAACACCGCCATTGTCGATCGGAGTGCCGCCGGGCACGAGGGCCCCTGGGTCACGTATGCGCGGATGGAGACGCTCCGCTCACCCAAGCATTTGACCGGCCCGTCTCTCGGGATGGGTCCGCTCACGTTTCGCGCGTGGCACCGGGCCAGATTTGGCGAGGCGGCGTGGGAGGCCCTCGACAAGATCCCGCGGTCGATGTGGATGGAGTATCTCCGCTGGTACCGCGATGTCCTGGAGATCCCGGTGCAAAACGGCGTGTCGGTGAACAGGGTCCAAGCGGACGGCGATCTTCTGCGGCTGGAGGTCTCGGGGATGGACCGCCCGAGCCTCCTCTGCCGCAAACTTGTGATGGCGACGGGGCGGGACGGCACCGGGGGGCCGAACATCCCGTCCTTTATGGACGGCGTGCCGCGGCGTGTCTGGGCGCATTCGGCCGATGAGATCGATTTTCAGGCGCTCCGTGGGCGGCGGGTGGCCGTGATCGGAGTTGGCGCATCCGCGGTGGACAACGCGGCCGAGGCGCTCGAGGCCGGCGCAGCCGAGGTGCGCCACATCGTGCGCCGGGCCGAAATGCCAACGATCAACAAGATGATGGGCATCGGATCGACGGGGTTCACATACGGGTATCCGGATCTGTCTGACGCGTGGCGCTGGCGGTTTATGAATTACTCCTTCGCCACGCAGACGCCGCCGCCCCACGGCTCAACGCTTCGTGTCAGCCGTCACCCGAACGCCTATTTCCACTTTGGTCGCGCCGTCACCTCGGTCGAGGAGCGGGGCGGTCTCGTGCGTCTCGGCTTTGCCGACGGTTACGCGATGGAGACCGACTACGTCATACTTGGGACCGGCTTCACCACAGACCCGATGGCACGCACGGAGTTCGGCCCCGAGTCCGACGCCATCGAGCTCTGGCGCCACGTCTACACTCCGCCCGCGGAGGAGCAGAACGAGGATCTCGCGAACTTTCCGTATCTCAACCAGGACTTCTCGTTTCGCTGCCGTGCGGGACGGAACGCGCCTTGGCTCGAGCGCGTTTACTGCTTCAACTACGGTGCGACCGCCAGTCTTGGGAAAGTGTCGGGTGACATTCCCGGGATCAATGTCGGCGCTGAGATCCTGACCCGCGCCATTGCCTCCAAGCTCTACGGCGAGGACATTGAGCGGCACTGGCAGGACCTTCTGGACTACGAGAAGCCAGAGCTGAAGGGCCACGAGTGGCGGGTCGATCCCTGGCCCGGAGAAGAGCCTGTGCGGGCGGCAGGCGAGTGAGCGCGGAGGGTCTCTTGGCGCTTGCGGGTGTCGCGGGCGGACCCGCCGCAGCGGCAGTGAGGGAGCGTGCCGACATCGCGGAGATGATTGCGGTGGCGGAGCGTGCGGCGCTCCGCCCCGACGATCCGGGCGGACTGTCGCACACGCTCCGGGCGGAGATTGCGGCCTCCATCGCCGAGGCGGAGGGCTGCACGGCCCTGGCGGAGCGCTGGGGCCACGGATCCGGCGAAGGCGCGCCCGAGCTGCGCGCTTTCGCCGACAAAGTTGCGATGGGCCCGCGTGACATTGTGAGCGCCGACATCGACGCGCTCCGCGCCGCGGGGGTGGCAGAGCCTGACATCGTGCGGCTCTGCGAGCTGGTGGCGTTCACCGCGTTCTACATCCGCGTTGTGAAAGGGCTGGCTGCAATCGGACGCGAGGCATGACCCCACTCACCAAATTCACCAAGGCAGAGCCCAAATGGGTGCCGCGCGTGACTCCGGTCAAGCTCGACGAGGCGACGGAGGCCCAGCGCGACGCGCTCTCGGTCACGCCCTCGGGGCGCAAGATCTCGGACTACGTCCTGGTGCTCGCCCATGATGTCGAGACCTTGAAAATCCGCTCACCGCTCTTCAATGAGATCATGTATCATGAGGGCGGGCTCGGGCGCGCGGATCGCGAGCTCGGAGCGACGGCCGCCTCCGTGGTCAACCGGTGCATCTACTGCGCAGCGGTCCACGCGCATCGACAGATCCAGAACTCGGGCGACGCGAGCGTCATCGATGCAATCTTCAAGGACGGTCCAAACGCAGAGCTGCCCCCCCGGGAGGCCGCAGTCTTCTCCGCCGCCACCACCCTCTCCGAGGCACCCTCCGAGTTCGGGGCGGCGGAGGTGGCCTCCCTCGCCGAGGCCGGCCTCGACGCAGGCGAGCAATTCGATCTGGTGCTGTCCACCGCTCTCTTCGGATGGGCCAACCGGCTGATGCATGTCCTCGGCGATCCGGTGAAGAAAGAATGAAAGTTGGGATCGCCGGTGCGGGCTCGGTTGCCTTCGGCACGGCAGCGCTCCTCGAGGAG
>JBCDHQ010000297.1:0-5743 GCA_038749815.1 Pseudomonadota bacterium
ATCGCGATGACTTTGGCGCCGCGTTCCTTGAGCCGACCGAGGCCCATCTTGATCGGGTTCGAATCGTGATCTTCGGCCGTGCCGAAAAGCAGGAAGAGCTCCGTCCGCTCCCAATCCGGGGCGCCGAACTCCCAAAACGCACCTCCGAGCGTGTAGATCCCGCCCGCAGCCATGTTGACGGAGCAAAACCCGCCATGCGCGGCGTAGTTTGGCGTGCCGAATTGCTGCGCCCACCACGACGTCAGCGACTGGCTTTGGTCCCGCCCGGTGAAGAAGGCGAGCCTCTCCGGCGCTGTCTCCCGCAAGGGCGCAAGCCAGCTCCGCGCGGTTTCGAGCGCCTCGTCCCAAGAAATCTCCTCGAACTCTCCCGATCCGCGCGGGCCCACGCGCTTGAGCGGCGCGCGCAAACGAGCGGGGGAGAAATGCTGCATCACACCTGCGCTGCCCTTGGCGCAGAGAACCCCCCGGTTTTTAGGGTGCGAGCGGTTGCCCTCGATATGGGTGACGGCGCCGTCTTTGAGATGCACGTCGATCCCGCACCGACAGGCGCACATGTAACATGTCGTCTTGCGAACGTCGTCGGAGATCCGGGGGGCGGTTTGGACAGTGTGCTGCTTGGCGTAGGACATTACCTGCGACCGTAACGCCGCGTTGACAGAGCGCCAGCAAAAAAATGACGCGCCCCGCCGCATCTTCCGGTTGGCCGACCTTTGCGCGGCGACGACCCTCCGATCCGGCGAGCGCCCGAGACCCCGTCGTGGCGGAGCCTTGTCGGACCGCACGTCACCTCGCTAGGGATGTGGGATGAGCATCGATGACACACGAGGCACTCTGTCCGACTGGATGGAGGCGCATCCCGACCTGAAGTCCGTTCGTGCGGCGCTGCCCGACCTCAACGGGTGCCTCCGCGGCAAGAGAGTGCAGCGGGATGGGGCGATGGGGCTCGATGCCGGTCTCAATTTGCCGCTCTCGGCCAGTGCACAAGACATCTGGGGGCGGGACGTTGCCACCAATCCGTGTGTCCTGGGCGGTGATGCGGATGGGCGCGGCGTTTGGACGGGGCGGGCACCTCTTCTGATCGATTGGCTCGCGGCCCCGACAGCGCTGGTCCTCCTGGAGATGGAGGAGACCGGCGGCGGTCCGAGCCCGATCTGTCCGCGTCAAATCTTGAAGCGCGTCCTCGGACAGTTCCGATCTCAGGGCCTGTTTCCCGTCGTTGCGACCGAGCTTGAGTTCTATTTGGTCGATCCCGAGGCCATCCGCCCGACTGTGCCGCCCTCGCCCCGGACGGCGAAGTGCCTTCTGGCAGAGGGTGTTTTGTCGATTGACGATCTCGATCAGTTCGAGGGCTTCACCGCCGATCTCTGCGAGAGTGCAGCCGCCGCGGGCCTCAAGGTCGGTGCGGCGATCTCGGAAGGGGGCGTTGGGCAGTTCGAGGTCAACCTCGCGCACAGCGGCGATGTCTTGGCGATGGCCGACGACACGCTTCTCCTGAAAATCCTGGTCAAAGGCGTCGCGCGCCGCCACGGCCTCGCGGCGAGCTTCATGGCAAAGCCCTATGCCGACCAGGCGGGGTCTGGCATGCATGTCCATGTGAGCGTTCTCGACGAGGCCGGTGTCAACATCTTCGATGACGGGGGTGCCGAGGGAACCGCGGCGCTGGGACACGCTTCGGCGGGCCTTCTCTCGGCAACCGCTGGCTCGATGTTGATCTTTGCTCCGCATCTCAACTCCTACCGTCGGATCGATGCCGGCGGCCACGCGCCGACGCGCGCCGTTTGGGGCTATGACCACCGCCTGGCCGCCGTGAGGGTGCCCGGTGGCCCGCCCTCAGCCCGCCGGCTCGAGCATCGGATCGCCGGGGCGGATGCGAACCCCTACTTGGTTCTGGCCGCGGTTCTGGGTGCGCTCCTTCAAGGTCTGGAGGCGGCCGAGCCGCCGCCGCCGCCGCTGAGTGGCCCGCTTGAGAGCGGGCCGAGCGTGACCCCTGTCTGGGAGCTCGCGATCGACGCCTTCGGCTCAGGCCTCGGAGATATCTTCGATCCGAGGTTCGTCTCGCTTTTCGCGGAGGCAAAGCGGCAGGAGCGGGCGCGGTTTTTCGCGCGTTTCTCCGACTACGAGTACGCGACTTATCTCGAGACGGTCTGATGCCACATCCCTCCTACTATGCTGCAACCGCAAACTCTGCCCCCGACCGTCCGGCCCTCACCGGCGACGTGGAGGCCGAGATCTGCGTCATTGGCGCTGGGTACACCGGCCTCTCTTGTGCGCTCGCGCTGGCGGAGGCCGGCCACCGCGTCACTGTGCTCGAGGCGGAGCGTGTGGGCTACGGCGCCTCCGGACGAAACGGCGGGCAGCTCGTGCATGGGCTCAACGCCTCGCTTGAGAAGATCGGTCGGCTCTACGGCCACGCGACGCAGGTCTTCGTGGCGGGCCTCGTGACGGAGGGCGGCGCACTCATCCGCGAGCGGGTCGCGCGCTACGGCATCTCCTGTGACCTGAAACCCGGCAACATCTTTGCCGCCTACACACCGGCGCACATGGCTGAGCTCTCCGCCAAGAAGGCGCTTTGGGAGAGCTTCGGCCTTGAGGGACTGGAGCTTCTCGGCCCAGACGAGATCCGCCGCCATGTCGGGACACGGGTCTATGTCGGTGGGCTTCTCGACCGGACGGGCGGCCACCTCCACCCGCTCAATCTCGCGCTCGGCGAGGCGTCGGCGGTCGAGGGGCTTGGCGGCGTCATCCACGAGGGGACGCCTGCGGCCGAGATCGATCTTTCAGGGCCGCGACCCGTGATCCGGACGCCGGGCGGGCGTCTTCGGGCCGAAACACTGGTGCTAGCCGGGAACGCCTATCTCGGGCGGCTTGTCCCCGAACTCACCTCGCGGATCCTCCCAGCCTCCACCCAAATGATTGCCACTGCACCGCTTGACGCTCCGGAGGAGGTGTTGCCGACCGACAAGTGCGTCGAGGATGTCCGCTACATTCTGGACTACTTTCGCCTCTCCGCCGATGGGCGACTGCTCTTTGGCGGCGGCACGGTCTATGGCGGCGCCGATCCCCCGGACATCGCCGCAAAGCTGCGTCCCAATCTTGAGCGTGTGTTCCCCGCTCTGAAAGGGGTGGCAATCGATCACGCATGGTCGGGGCGTTTTGCCCTGTCGTTCAGTCGCGTCCCGCAGATGGGGCGGATTGGTCGATCTGCCTATTTTGCGCACGGATATTCGGGGCACGGGGTCACGGGGGCCCATCTTTTCGGCCGTATCCTGGCCGAAGCGATCACGGGCGACTTGTCGCGCTTCGACAGCTTTGCCAAGCTCCCGGTAACTCCGTTTCCGGGCGGTCGCACCCTCGCTGTGCCATATTCTGTGATGGGTTCCTGGTGGTATGGGCTCCGCGATCGGCTCGGCCTCTGACGGGGGCGAACGAACAGGGATGAACATGAAACATCAGACACTTGTGATCGTCGCAGCGATGACGGCAAGCGCCGCATCGGGTCAGACGCTGAACATCTACAACTGGTCGGACTACATCGCCGAAGACACGATCGAGAAGTTCACCGCCGAGACCGGCATCGAAGTGAACTACGACGTCTACGATTCGAACGAGGTGTTGGAGGCGAAGCTCCTCGCCGGCAATTCGGGCTACGATCTCGTGGTCCCGACGTCGGACTTTTTGCAGCGCCAGATCGCTGCCGGGGTCTACCAGCCGCTCGATCCCGCGCTTTTGCCGAACCTCGCGAACATGGACGCGGCGCTGATGGCGCAGGCGGCAAAGTACGACGCCGAGAACGCGCACTCTGTGATCTACATGTGGGGCACGACGGGGATCGGCTACAATGTCGAGAAGGTGGCCGAGGCGCTGGGTGAAGATGCGCCCACTGACAGCTGGGCGCTGGTCTTCGAGCCCGAGAACATCGCGAAGCTTGCCGAGTGTGGGGTGAGCCTTCTCGATGCGCCGACCGAGATGCTGCCAGCAGCGATGAACTATCTGGACCTCGACCCAAATTCGACCGATCAGGCCGATCTCGAAGCGGGCGCGGCACTTTTGGAGAGCGTGCGGGAGCATGTGCGCTACTTCCACTCCTCCCAATACATCTCCGATCTCGCGAACGGCAACACATGTGTGGCCGTCGGCTGGTCGGGTGACGTGTTCATCGCGCAGGCCCGCGCCGAGGAGGCCGGGAACGGCGTTGAAATCGGCTACTCGATCCCGAACGAGGGCGCGCTGCAGTGGTTCGACATGCTGGCCATTCCGGTTGATGCGCCGAACCCGGAGGCGGCGCATGCCTTCATCAACTTCGTCATGGACGCGCAGATCACGGCCGACATCACCAACTATGTCTGGTACGCGAACGCCAATTCGGCGTCGATGCCGCTCGTCGACGACGAAGTGAAGTCCGACCCGGCGATCTTCCCGTCCGAGGAGGTGCGCGAGCGCCTCTGGCCATCCACTGTCTATGGCAGCCGAACCGACCGGGTGGTGACGCGGCTTTGGACGCGCGTGAAGACCGGTCAGTGAAGGACGACCGCCCCGGCGCCGACCCCAATTGCGCGGCGGTGCGCCGGCCTTGGCGGACGCGCGAGAGCGAGCCCTTCGTCAAGATCGAAGGGCTCGTCAAACGGTTCGGGGAGATGGCGGCGGTCGACGCTGTCTCCCTCGAGATATGGCGGGGTGAGATCTTCTGCCTTCTCGGCGGCTCGGGTTGCGGTAAGTCGACGCTGCTGCGGATGCTGGCGGGGTTCGAGACCCCCACCGAGGGTCGGGTCGAGATCGACGGTCAGGACATGGCCGGCGTGCCGGCCTTCGAGCGACCCACCAACATGATGTTCCAGTCCTATGCGCTCTTCCCGCATATGAGCGTTGCGCGAAATGTGGGGTATGGCCTCCGGCGCGAAGGTGTGGCGGGCCGAGAGGTGCGGGAGCGCGTCGAGGAGATGCTGCGTCTGGTGAAGCTCGAGGAGTTTGCGCACCGGCGGCCGCATCAGCTCTCGGGTGGGCAGCGGCAGCGCGTGGCGCTTGCGCGGGCGCTTGTGAAGCGTCCGAAGCTTCTGCTGCTCGACGAACCGCTCGGAGCGCTCGACAAAAAACTGCGCGAGGAGACGCAGTTCGAGCTTATGGGGCTTCAGGACCGGCTTGGCGTGACCTTTGTCGTTGTGACCCACGATCAGGAGGAGGCGATGACGCTCGCCACGCGGATCGGGGTGATGCGGGCTGGGCGGATCTCGCAGGTGGGCGAGCCGCGCGACGTCTATGAGCGGCCGGGATCCCGGTTTGTCGCGGATTTCCTGGGCAGCGTGAACCTTTTTGAGGGGAAGGTGGCCGGCATTGGACCCGGTCGCTTGGAGGTGCGGACCGAGATCGGTGTCCTGGCCGCACCCCCGTCCCCGGAGGTCGAGGTCGGGCAGGAGGTGGCCGTGGCTGTGCGCCCCGAGAAGATGCGCCTGTCGCGGATGGCGGTGTCGGCGGAGAACCGGCTTGAGGCGGTGGTGGAGGATTATGCCTATCTCGGCGACACGACCCTTTTCGTGCTGCGCCTGCCATCGGGCCGGACTGTCAAAGTCACGGAGACCAATGCCGGGACGGACGAGGTGCCGCTCACGTGGGATGAGGCGGTGCATGTGGGCTGGGAGGCGCGGCACGAAAAGGGTCGTGTCGCCGAGATAGGCATAATCCTCCACCACCGCCTCAAGCCGGTTCTCCGCCGACACCGCCATCCGCGACAGGCGCATCTTCTCGGGGC
>JBCDHQ010000298.1:0-5722 GCA_038749815.1 Pseudomonadota bacterium
ACGGGTTCCACCACGAAGGCCGCGAAGGCGGCGGCCACCGCCGCATCGACGGCGGTGCCGCCGGCGCGGAGCATGTCCTCGGCCGCCTCCGCCGTCAGACGGTGACCTGCAGCGACGGCGAAGGGCAGGGGCTCAGCCCTCGGCACCGACCGCTTCGGCGATCACGGCGTCGTCGACAGCGTCCTCGTACTGCGCGAAGTTCTCGGCAAACATCGCGACGAGCCTCCGCGCTGCCGCGTCATAGGCGGCGCCGTCGGCCCATGTGCTCCGCGGGTCGAGGAGGCCGGGCGCCACACCTGGCATCGCCACGGGAACGTCGAAACCGAAATGCGGATCACGTCGGAACTGCCCTTGTCCAAGGCTTCCGTCGAGGGCCGAGCTGAGAAGCGCGCGGGTCGCTTGGATCGGCATCCGCTCGCCAGTCCCATAGGCGCCTCCCGTCCAACCGGTGTTGACCAGCCAGCAGGTTGCGCCATGGCGCGCAATCTTGTCCCGGAGGAGCGCCCCATAGACTTTGGGCTCGCGCGGCATGAACGGCGCGCCGAAGCAGGTGGAGAAGGTCGGCTGCGGCTCGGTCACCCCTTTCTCGGTGCCCGCCACTTTCGACGTGAAGCCAGACAAGAAGTGATACATCGCTTGCGCCGGCGTCAGCCGCGCGATCGGCGGCAAGACGCCGAAAGCATCGCATGTCAGCATGATCACGTTCTTCGGATGCCCGCCCCGCGCCGTCTCGGAGGCGTTCGCGATGTACTCCATCGGATAGGCACAGCGCATATTGGCCGTCAGGCTCGAGTCTTGGAAATCCAGTTCCTTGGTGTGCGGGTCGTAGACCATGTTCTCGATCACAGTCGCGAACTTGGAGGTCGTGCCGTAGATCTCGGGCTCGGCCTTGGGGTCGAGGTCGATGGTCTTGGCGTAGCATCCGCCCTCGAAGTTGAACGTGCCTTCCTCGGACCAGCCATGTTCGTCATCGCCGATCAGAACCCGCGATGGGTCGGCGGAGAGCGTGGTTTTGCCCGTGCCGGACAGACCGAAGAAGATCGCGACATCGTCCGGATCGTCGGGTGCGTGGTTGGCCGAGCAGTGCATCGGCATCACCCCACGCTCCGGCAGGAGATAGTTGAGGAGCGAGAAAACGGATTTCTTGTTCTCCCCCGCATAGGACGTGCCGGCAATCAGGATCATGCGCTGCTCGAACGAGACGGCGATGACCGTCTCCGATCGACAGCCGTGGCGTGCCGGGTCGGCCAGGAAGCTCGGGCAGTTGAGGATCGTGAACTCCGGCGCGAAGCTTGCGAGCTCGTCGAGCGCGGGGCGGCGGAGGAGGTGGCGGATGAAGAGGCCGTGCCAGGCGAGCTCGGTGATCACCCGAACGTTGAGCCGGTGCATCGGATCGGCGCCGGCATAGAGATCCTGGACGAAGAGCTCCTGCTCGGCCGCATGCGCCTCGAGATCGGTGCGGAGGCGCTCGAACGCGTCGGGCGCCATGGGTGCGTTGTTGTCCCACCAGACATGGGCGGCGACCGACGGCTCGCGCACGACAAACTTGTCCTTGGGCGACCGGCCCGTGTGTTTGCCGGTCTCAACAAGCATCGTGCCGCCCCGTCCGAGGCGCCCCTCGCCCCGGCAGAGCGCCGCTTCAATTAGGGCAGTTTCGTCATAATTGACATGAAGGTCGGACTTATCGGCGAACGCGGCCGGCAAAGTCGCCCGGTTGACCAGGACATGCGCCATCAGCGAGCAGTCTCCCGTTGTCGAATGCGCGCCCAAATTTCCGGCTGGGCTCGCATTGTCTCCCCTCATTCAACGAACGACACCAAGAAGGGCCATTTCTTAGCGAATTCGGCACCGGAACGACCGAATCTTTCGCGTCCGTCACGTCGCAGCTTATTACCATGGTCTGTGTGCTGTGATAGACAGATATGCGGCCTTTCCATGGTTTCGACGTGTTTTCTGCAAAATTCGGTTAATAGATGTTCGAATAAGATGTGAGTAGCACCGAGGCGTCTGCCGCCGCGGTAGGCCGACTGGGATACAAAGAAAAGGAACGGACGATGTCTGCGACGATCGCGCTGGTGGATGACGACCGCAACATTCTCACCTCGGTGTCGATGGTGCTCGAGGGGGAAGGCTACACGGTCAAGACCTACAATGACGGCGTGACAGCCCTCTCTGCTTTTGAGAAGCAGATGCCCGACCTTGGTGTCTTCGACATAAAGATGCCTCGGATGGACGGGATGGAATTGCTCCGCCAGGTGCGCCAGCGCTCAACCATGCCGGTTATCTTTCTGACCTCAAAGGATGAGGAGATCGACGAGGTTCTGGGCCTGCGCATGGGTGCGGACGACTACATGCGCAAACCCTTTTCCCAGCGCCTCCTGGTGGAACGGATCCGCGTGATCCTCCGCCGTCACGAGGCGATGCACGGCGCGGGCGAGGGAGAGAACGACACAATCGTGCGCGGATCTCTAAAAATGGACCCACTTCGCCACGCGGTCTCCTGGAAGGAGGAGCCGATCACGCTGACGGTCACGGAATTTCTTATTCTTCAGGCACTTGCCCAGCGTCCGGGGTTCGTGAAGAGCCGCGACCAGCTGCTCGACGTTGCCTACGATGACCAAGTTTATGTCGATGATCGGACAATCGATAGCCACATCAAGCGGATACGAAAGAAATTCAAAGCCAAGGACGACGATTTCTCATCGATTGAGACGCTCTACGGAATTGGCTACCGCTACAACGAGGCATGATCGATGGGGCTTTCGCCCACCACCAGACGGCCCCGCATCATCGTCGACGGCTACCGCCGTACGGATGCCGAGCAGGCTCAGCAGATGATGGACTGGCAGGCGCGCTTTCGTGGCCGCTCGCCGCTCGCACGGAAGGTGATCACGTTCAATCTGGTCGCCCTCGTGGTGCTGGTGCTCGGCGTCCTCTACCTCAACCAGTTCCAAGACGGCCTTTTGCTGATGCGCGAACGGGGGATGCAGACGGAGGGGCAGTTGATCGTGGCCGCCATCCAAGAGCGGATCCCCGAGAGTGCGAGCGATGATGAGTTCCGGGCGACCGCGCTTGAGGTCGTGAACTCGATTGCGGGCCGAACACCGAACCGAATCTGGCTCTATGACGCGGATCAGCGGTTCTTCGGGAGCGCGCGGAGCCTGCTTCTGGAGAACTTCGACACTGATGCGGTGGTGGAAGAATCGCCGTGGTCGAGCGCGTTTACCACGATCGCGGGCGAGCTTTGGGACCGTGTGGCGCGGCTCTACATCAGCAATGCGACGGATGCCGACACGGCGATCAGCTCGGCGCTGGCCAATCCTGTGGCGCGGGAGGCGATCGACACGGGGCAGATCGTGTCGCAACAGCTCACCAGTGCGGACGGGCAAACCGTGCTGACTGTGGGTGTGCCCCTTGAGTTTCAGGAACTGATCCGCGGGGCTCTGACCCTGACAACGCCGCCGGGCGAGATTGATGAGCTGGTCCGGGCGCAGCGCGAGCAGGTTCTGCAGGTCTTTGCGCTGGCGATTGTGTGCTCGATCCTGCTGTCGCTCGTTCTCTCGTCGACCATTGTTCGCCCGCTCCGCGACCTTGCTGAGGCGGCGCAGGAATCTGGCGCGCGCACACGTCGTAAGTCCGACCAAAAGCGCGTCGACATTCCGGATCTGACCGCCCGTCCCGATGAGATCGGCTTCCTCTCCGGTGCCCTCCAGGCGATGACCAATGCGCTCTATGATCGGATCGAGGCGAATGAGATGTTTGCGGCCGATGTTGCGCACGAGATCAAGAACCCGCTCACATCGCTCCGGTCCGCGGTCGAGACCATGCCCTATGCGCGCGACGACGCGGACCGCCAGCGTCTTCTCGACGTGATCAAGCAGGATGTGGACCGCTTGAATCGCCTGGTCACGGACATCTCGAACGCCTCCCGCCTCGACAGCGAGCTGGTGCGCGATGAGATGTCGGAGTTCGACCTCCACAAACTGGTCAGCGACCTCGTGAGCTTCAATCGCCCGATTGCGGAGGAGCGGGGGGTGGAGCTTGTCACGCTCTTCCCGAACACGCCCTTGCCGATGATGGGCCTCGAGGGCCGGCTGGCGCAGGTGTTCGTGAACCTGATCACGAACGCAATTTCCTTCGCGCTCGACGGGGATCGGATCACGCTTCAGACCCATCTCGGGCGCGGGCTGGTGCGTCTCACTTGCGAAGACCAGGGACCGGGCATCCCGGATGGCAACCTCGATGACGTCTTCAGTCGCTTTTACTCCGAGCGACCGAAAACGGAGACGTTTGGCAACCACTCTGGTCTTGGCCTCGCGATCTCCAAGCAGATTGTGGAGGCCCATGGCGGGCGCATCTGGGCGGAGAACATCCGTCCACAAGGCGCGGGGACGGACACCCCTGCCGAGGGCGCGCGCTTCGTCGTCGAGTTGCCCTTGTGAGCCTGCCCGCGCCGCCCGATGTGGCGGTGCTGCACGCGAGCGCGGTGGCCATCCGCAGCCGGGGCATTTTGATCCTTGGCCCCTCGGGCAGCGGAAAGTCCGCTTTGGCCCTCGATCTGATATCGCGCGGGGCGGAGCTCGTTGCGGATGATCGCGTGGTCCTGAGGGGGAGCGGCAGCGCGCTCCGCCTGTCTCCGCCGGAGGCGATTGCAGGTTTGATCGAGGCGCGGGGCATCGGCCTCCTGAAGTTGCCCTTTGTCGAGGCCGTGCGACCCGTTGTGGCGGTCGACTTGGGGCAGTCCAGCTCGGCGCGTTTGCCGCAGTGCGGCACATTCCGCATCAACTCGCTGTGTTTACCTTTGATTGCAGGTGCGAACGCTCCTAACTTATCGTCTACGCTTTTCGCCGGTGTTAACGCGAGCGAGAGGTTTCCCTTGTACGACGCTGACATGGGCGATCAACGCGATGATGGAACATGACACGGCAGACCGACGCGACGTCGCGATCGTCACGGGGCCGGCTGGGGCGGGCAGATCCACGGCGATCAACGCGTTGGAAGACTTCGGATTTGAGGCGATCGACAACCTCCCCTTGTCCTTCCTTGAGCGTCTGTTCGTCTCCGACAAGCACCGCCGACCGATCGCCATCGGTGTCGACAGCCGAACACGCGATTTCAGCGCCGCAGGCCTCTGGGCTGAGCTTGGTGCGCTTGCGAAGATGCCGGATCTGAGCGTCCATCTGATCTTTCTCGACTGCAGCACAAATGTCCTGCTGCGCCGCTTCTCTGAGACCCGCCGCCGCCACCCTCTCTCCCCTGACGGAAACGTCCTCGCCGGGATTGAGGCTGAGCTGGCGCTCGTCGCGCCGCTTCGAGAGGGCGCCGACATCCTCATCGACACGACCGAGATGTCGCCCCATGACCTTCGCGCAGAGCTGGGGCGCTGGTTCGGGCAGCCAACTGAGACCGGCCTCTCGATTTCGGTGCAGTCGTTCTCCTACAAACGGGGCACGCCGAGGAGCGCCGATCTGGTCTTCGACTGTCGCTTTCTCTCGAACCCGCACTGGGAGGCGGAGCTGCGCCTGATGACGGGCCTCGACAGTGAAGTTGCAACCCACGTCTCTTCGGATCCGCTGTATGGTCCGTTTCTCGAGCGGATCCACGATCTGGCGCGGTTCTTGCTGCCGGCCTACACCGCAGAGGGGAAGTCCTATCTGACCCTCGCCTTCGGGTGCACGGGCGGGCGTCACCGGTCGGTCGCAGTCGCCGAAGCAGTAATGAA
>JBCDHQ010000299.1:0-5647 GCA_038749815.1 Pseudomonadota bacterium
CGGCTGATGGCGACGGGCGCGCGCCACTACGGCCGGATCAGGGAGAGCGCACTCGACTGGCTCGACCGGGTGGAGATCGCCGCCGACCGGATCGACGACCGGCCGCGAGAGTTCTCGGGTGGGATGCAGCAGCGCCTCCAGATCGCGCGAAACCTCGTCACGGGTCCGCGGCTCGTCTTCATGGATGAGCCCACCGGTGGGCTCGACGTGAGCGTCCAGGCGCGCCTCCTCGACCTGTTGCGCGGGCTCGTGCGCGAGATGGGGCTCTCTGCGGTCATCGTGACGCATGATCTTGCCGTCGTGCGCCTCCTCGCCGACCGGCTGATGGTGATGAAGGATGGCACAGTTGTCGAAACCGGCCTGACCGATCAAGTCCTGGACGATCCGCAGCACGCCTACACCCAGCTCCTTGTCTCGTCCGTTTTGCAGGTCTGAGCGATGGGGGGGAGCTTTTCTGGGGCGGCGGGCCAAACCTCTTTGGCGGGGTGGCCAAGGCACTGGTCTGCCGGATCGATCCCCGGCCTTCTGGCCGGCGCGGGTGCCGCTCCCGTCGGCAGGATCGGGCAAGCCCACAGCTTTTGCCTCCGATCTGCGCCGTGGAGGCAGACCGATGAGGTCGTCTCCGACAGAACCGCTGAGGATGTGATCCATGATCCAGATTGATGGCGTCGAGAAGTCCTTCGTGCTCCACAATCAAGGCGGCACCGAGATCCCGGTGATGGCCGGCGCCGGTCTAACCGTGACCGCTGGGGAGTGTGTTGCGCTGACCGGTGCCTCCGGGGCGGGCAAGTCGACGCTGATGCGCCTGATCTACGGCAACTACCTGGCGGGCGCGGGGAGGATCCTCGTCGCGGGTGTCGACGTGGTGTCCGCCGCCCCCCGCGAGATCCTGGCGCTCCGCAGGCGCGATTTGGGCTATGTCAGCCAGTTCCTCCGCGTCGTGCCGCGGGTGCCGACCCTTGAGGTCGTGGCCGAACCGCTCCGGACTCTTGGCCTCCCAGCCGACGTGGCACGGGGCCGCGCGGAGCGTCTTTTGTCACGCCTCAGGATCCCGGAGACGCTCTGGCAGCTCTCGCCCACGACGTTCTCCGGCGGTGAGCAGCAGCGGGTGAACATCGCGCGGGGCTTTGTGCATCCCTATCCCTGCCTCCTTCTGGATGAGCCGACAGCAAGCCTCGATGCGGCAAACCGCGAGACGGTGCTCGACCTCATCGAAGAGGCCCGCGACCGAGGCGCTGCGATCATTGGGATCTTTCACGACCAGGCCGCGCGGGAGCGGGTTGCGACGCGCGAGGTCGATGTGACCGCCTTCCGGCCATGAGCGGACGCCTCATCGCTGTCGTCGGTCCGTCGGGTGTCGGCAAGGACACCGTGATGGCGGGTCTCGTGCGCCGCCGCCCCGACCTCCACCTTGTGCGCCGGGTGATCACCCGGCCCGAAGCCCTTGGCGGAGAGCCCTTCGTGGGTGTCGACACAGCGGAGTTTGCGCGCCGCCGCGATGCCGGCGCCTTCGCCCTCCATTGGGAGGCGCATGGGCTCGCCTATGGCATTCCCGCAGCCGTCGACGCTGTCCTGACGTCGGGGCAGGATGCGCTCGTCAACTTGTCGCGCGGGAAACTCCTCGAGGCCGATCGCCGCTTTCAGGGCCTTGTGGTCCTCTCGCTGACGGCCAAGCGGGAGACGCTGGCCGCTCGGCTCAGTGCTCGGGGACGGGAGAGCGACGAGGACATCGCGCGCCGGCTCGACCGGGCCGAGGCGCCACTGCCCGAGGGCCTGACGATCCTGTCGATTGCGAACGACGATGCGCTCGAGGACACGCTCAGCGCCGCCCTCGCCGCCCTCTACCCAGAGAGCGCGGCGCGCGCGACGTGATGAAACCGCCCATCCGGCCCCTCACCGAGGAGCGTCAGGTCCGCCACCTCGAACGGCCCTTCGAGAAGTGGCCGAACCAGGGGCGCAAGCGTTGCCTGGACCCCGTCGATCTCGCCCCCGCTGAGGCGCCCGGTCAGCGTCAGGTGAAAGCGAAACTCCTCCATCACATAGGGATATCCCCACTGCGTGAGCAGAGCGTCCTGCCGGGGCGTGAGACCCGCGGCCCGACGACGGGCGAGCTCTGCCTCGTTGAGCGGCGCACGGAACCCGTCCAGATCCATCACAACGCGCTCGGCCAGCTGAGCGAGGTCGTCCTGCGAGCCCGCCGGGATCAGCGCCAGAAAGTGGCCGAGCTGCGCGAGACGCAAGCCGGACAGAACGACCGTCGGCTGGGCGGCGGCAAAGCGCGTCAGCGCCTCCGCCAGCGTCTCTTCCGTCGCGCCTTCGGCCAGTCTGAAGGGCGGCTTCAACGTGCCGTGAAAGCCATATTTGCGGGGCGTCGCCGTCCAGGTCTCGACGCCCTCGACTGGCGGATGGGCGACAGGCTGGCCCGAGGCCGCATCCCAGCCGAGCCATGCGGCGCCAAAGTCGTGCAACGGCCCGGGGCGCGGCGTGTAGTAGACGGCGTAGCGGGAATAGGACATCAGAGGGCTCCCTTTCGCGCCCGATGTGGCAATGGGACATGACAGGGCGATGACGGACGACACTCTCCTCGGAAATGCAACCCTCGTTCGGGCGGCGGATTGCGTGCGCGGCTGGATCCGGTTCGCGGACGGGCAGATCGCCGAGATGGGGGAGGGTGCGGCCGTGCCCCCCGGCGGGCTCGATTGCAGCGGCGATTTGGTGGCGCCGGGGCTTGTCGAGCTCCACACCGACAATCTTGAGCGCCACATCCGCCCGCGCCCGCGCGTCGACTGGCCCCATGAACCCGCAATCCTTGCGCATGACGCGGAGCTTGCAGGGACCGGGATCACGACTGTCTTCGATGCGCTCCGCGTGGGCTCCGTCGTCAGCGACAACCGCAAGGGGTATTTGCCATACGCTCGGCCCCTCGCGACCGAGATTCTCGGGCTCCGTGACCGGGGGGCGCTCCGGATCAGCCATCACCTCCATCTCCGGGCCGAGCTCTGCTCGGAGACCCTGGTGGAGGAGCTCGCGGCATTCGGTCCCGACGACCGCGTCGGTCTTGTCAGCCTGATGGATCACACGCCCGGCCAGCGGCAGTTCCGCGACATCACCAAGTTCGAGGACTACATCCGGGGCAAGTACGGACTCTCGGAGGAGGCCTTCGCGGAGCATTGCGCCCATCTCAGCGGGCTGCAGACCACGCTTGGGGCCAAGCACGAGGCGGCCGCCGTCGCGTCGGCGCGCGGCTGGCGGGCGGCGCTGGCGAGCCATGACGACACCACGGCCGAGCAGGTGGCCCATTCCGCCGAGCTGGATGTCAGAGTGGCGGAGTTTCCGACGACGCTCGACGCGGCCGCGTCCTGTCGCGCCGCAGGCATGGCGATCATCATGGGTGCCCCAAATCTCGTTCGCGGCGGATCGCATTCCGGGAATGTCGCGGCCGAGGCGCTGGCGCAGGACGACCTCCTCGACATCCTGTCCTCGGACTACATCCCGGCGGCGCTCCTTCTCGGCGCGGTCGGTCTCGGCAGGCTCTGGGACGACATGGCGCGCGGCTTCGCGACGGTCACGCGCGCGCCAGCACGCGCCGTCGGGCTCACGGACCGTGGGAAGCTTGAGGTCGGGCTGCGGGCCGATGTGGTTCGGGTTGCGCTCGCAGGGGATGTTCCGGTGGTTCGCGGTGTCTGGTCGCAGGGTCGGCGGGTCGCCTAGCGGAGATGCCCCGCGCCGGCGCCGAGCCCTTTGCCGACATCATTGATCGCCTGGAGGCCGAGGCCGCAGCGGAGGCGCCGACACTCCGCAGCCTCGTCCTGGCCTTCGGCGATCGCGGGTTCGGTGCGCTCCTCCTCCTGCCCTGCCTGATGCTGATCCTGCCCCTTGGTATGATCCCCGGCATTCCGGCGGCTGCGGCGCTCCTCTTGATCGTCATCGCGCTCCAAATGGCCGTCGGAGCGGAGCGACTTTGGCTGCCTGCGCGCATTGCGAACATCACGGTGCCCGGCGCGCGCCTCCGCCCGGCGCTCACGTGGCTTCGCCCGGCGGCGGCGCGGCTCGACACCACGGTGCGGCGGCGGTTCTCCTGGTTCGCCGAGAGCACTTTCGCCACGGAGACCATCGCGGCCGTCTCTGTCGTCGCGGCCGTCGCTGTTCTGGTGGTTGGCTTCGTGCCCGGGCTTCAGGTGTTGATCGCACTGCCCGTCATCCTCTTTGCCCTCGGGCTCATCGCGCGCAACGGTCTGGTGATCCTCGCCGGCTATCTCCTGATCGCGCTGCCGGTGACTGTGGCGCTGCGCCTCCTCACCTGATTTCCATTCCGCGCCCTCGGCGCTATATCCGCCTGAGATGAAGGGAGCGCTGATGACCGAGACCTTAGAGGCCGCCGCCGCCCGCCGGATCCTCGTGCTCGACGGAGCGATGGGCACCATGATCCAGGCGCAGCGCCCGGATGAGAGCACGTATCGCGGGGAGCGGTTCAAGGATCATCCCAAGGACCCGACGGGCAACAACGAACTCCTGTCCCTGACGCAGCCGGACATGATCCGCGACATTCACGAGGCGTTTTTCGCCGCCGGCGCGGACATCGCGTGCACCAACACGTTCTCGGCCAACCGGATCAGCCAGGCCGATTACGGGATGGAGGATCTGAGCGTTGAGATGAACCGCGCCTCAGCCGCCCTCGCGCGGGAGGCTGCGGACGCATCGCCCCGTCCTGCATGGGTTGCCGGTGCGATTGGGCCGACCAATCGCACCGCCTCGATCAGCCCGGACGTGAACGATCCGGGCTACCGGGACACCACGTTCGACACGCTCGCCGAGGCTTACGCGGAGGCGGCGCGGGCGCTGATTGAAGGCGGCGTCGACCTCCTCCTTGTCGAGACCGTGTTCGACACGCTCAATGCGAAGGCGGCCCTCTTTGCAATCGATGCGCTCCGCGATGAGATGGACGTGCCACCCCTGATGATCTCGGGCACGATCACCGACCGCTCGGGTCGGACGCTGACCGGCCAGACGCCGGAGGCGTTCTGGGTGTCCGTCTCGCACGCCCGGCCGTTCAGCATCGGGCTCAACTGCGCGCTCGGCGCGGCGGAGATGCGGGCGCACATCCGGGCGCTCTCGGACGTGGCGGACGCGCGGATCTCTGCCTACCCCAACGCCGGGCTCCCCAACGAGATGGGCGGCTATGACGAGACACCGGGCGAGACCTCGGGCCATCTCGGAGCCTGGGCGACGGATGGCCTCGTCAACATTGTGGGCGGCTGCTGTGGCACGACGCCCGCGCACATCCGGGCCATCGCCGACGCGGTGAGTGGCGTGCGGCCGCGCGCTGTGCCGGCGGCGCCGGCGCGGCTCCGCCTTTCGGGGCTGGAGATGTTCGAGGCGGGCACTCCATGAGCCAGGGTCGCTTCATCAACATCGGCGAGCGGACGAACGTCACAGGCTCCGCACGGTTCAAGAAACTGATCCTGTCGGGCGAGTTCCCGACAGCGGTGGAGGTCGCGCGGGACCAGGTTGAGAACGGTGCCCAGATCCTCGACGTCAACATGGATGAGGGCCTCCTCGACGCCGAGGCGGCAATGACGACCTTTCTCAACCTCATCGCCGCCGAGCCCGACATCAGCCGGATCCCGGTGATGGTCGACAGCTCCAA
>JBCDHQ010000300.1:0-5576 GCA_038749815.1 Pseudomonadota bacterium
ATGGCGTCCTGAAAGCCGAGGGCCGGCGCCCTGCCGCGGGTTGAGACGTAGCGCATCGGAGGTGGCCTTTCAGCGACTGCGGCGCTGTCGTAGAACCAAGAGGACCGTCATGGCAAGCCAGCCGACCGCCATCAGCGCCCACGTGATCGCATACTGGAGATGGTTGTTTCGAAGCCGCACTGTAACGGGCATCGGCTGGACCTCTCCGCCGGTCGGTGCGCTCGCGACGAGCAACACAGGCTCCGTCTCCAAGGCAGCCGCCATCGCCTCCACGTCGCGGGCAAACCAGATGTTGCGTGCGAGAGTGGGGTCGGGTGTGAAGGCATCGACCTCGCGCGGCCAGTGGAGGTGCCCCGTGACAAGGGTTGTGCCGGGGCGCGCCGCCGTTTTCGCAGCTTCGGGAACAAAGCCGCGATCGACAAGGATCCGGCGCCCCTCTGTCTCGTAGGCTTGAATGATGCGAAATCCCGGTCCTTCGAAGCGTCGCGATGTGAGGACATGGACCTCACCCTCCGCAAAGCCGCCAGTGAGGGACACGGGCAAGTACCGATGCGTTTCCGGATCCGGACGTTCTGGCAGCGCTTGCTCTGGACCGGAGGCCCGCGCATCGATCTCGGCGACAAGCGCGTTCTTCCACTCCAAGCGCTGCACTTGCCAGACCGAGAGGCACACCAGGATCAGCGTCCCGCCGACCCCAAAGAGGGCCGGCAGGAGAAGCCCGGAACGTCGACCGGCGCCGGCCTCAACCACCCCAGATGTAGACAGCGAAGAAGAGGAAGAGCCAGACAACATCGACAAAGTGCCAGTACCAGGCAGCCGCCTCGAACCCGATGTGTTTTTCGGGCGTGAAGTCGCCGGCATAAGCCCGCAGGAGGCAGACGAAGAGGAAGATGGTCCCGATGATCACATGAAGCCCATGAAAGCCGGTCGCCATAAAGAAGTTGGCGCCGTAGATGTTGCCATCGAAGCTGAACGCGGCGTGGCTGTACTCATAGGCCTGGAAAATCGTGAAGATCACCCCGAGCGCGACCGCCAGGAGGATGCCCCACTTGAACTGCTCGCGGTCGTTTTCCTCAACGATTGCGTGGTGCGCCCAGGTCGCCGCGCAGCCGGAGCAGAGGAGGATCAGCGTGTTGATCAGCGGCAGATGCCACGGGTCGAAGGTCTCGATCCCGGCGGGCGGCCAGACGCCATCGACCGCAGGGCTCATGCCCCCGGGATCCATCGGGTACATGGCGTGCTTGAAGAAGGACCAGAACCACGCCGCGAAGAACATCACCTCGGATATGATGAAGAGGATGAAGCCCATCCGAAGGCCGAGCATCACGACCGGCGTGTGATCTCCGGCACGGCTCTCGGTGATCATCTCCATCCACCACGCGTACATGGTGTAGAGCACGATCCCGAAGCCAAGAACGAAGACGAAGGGCGTGATTCCATGCATCCAAAGCACGGCGCCCAGCAGCATGATAAAGGCACCGAGGCCCGCGACAAACGGCCAAGGGCTCGGCGGCAGGACGTGGTAGTCGTGGTTCTTTTCGTGCGCCATGGGTTTCTCGCGCCTCAGTTGGTGACCGGCTCTTGCGGTATCTCGGTTTCGTAAAACGTGTACGACAAGGTGATCGTGTGGACGTATTTCGCTTCGCGGTGGTCGACGATCTCGGGGTCGACGAAGAAGGACACAGGCATCTCAACGCGCTCGCCCGGGGCCAGAACTTGGAGCTCAAAGCAAAAGCATGCGATCTTGGCGAAGAAGCCGCCGGCTGAATAGGGGACGACGTTAAAGCTTGCCGTGCCCGCGATCGGGCGATCCGTTGGATTGTAGGCCTCGTAGAATGCGAGGTTTTCCTCACCGATCCGCACCTCCATCTCAGAGGTGAGCGGACGAAACTCCCACGGCATCCCACGCTCTTTGGAGGCGTCGAAGCGGACCGTGATCGTCTGGTCGAGCACTTCGTCGGTGGTGGATGAGGCTGTGGCGGTCGTCCCGCCATAGCCCGTCACGCGGCAAAACCAGTCGTAGAGCGGCACCGCCGCCCACGCCATGGCCCCCATGAACACCACGACGCTCGCCAGCACGGTCACAGTGCGGGTTTTGCCATCGGTCATCGGCCTGCCCCGGGGATGGTCTCGTAGGTGTGGTCAAAGCCCCGCATGTCGATCCCCTGCGAGATCTTGACGACGGTCACTGCGAAAATGAGGCCGACAATTCCGATCAGGCAGAGCCCGAGCGCCAAGTTCCGTTTGCCGCGGCGACGATAAATCTCGTGAGCATCTGAGCTGCGGATCGGGATCATAGGAGCACCGGCCAGTTTGAGAACGTGTACCCGGTCATGCGGCATGCCGCTTCGACGAGGAAGAGGGTAAAGTGGAGAAAGAGGTAGAGGATCGAGAACCCGAAGGCCCGTTTTTCGGCCCGGAAGCCGTCCGCTTTGGCGGCCGCGTCGCTCCGCCGTGCAATGCGCGCCATGTCGACCACAAGCTGTCCATTGAGGATCAGGGCGCCAATCAGGTAGACCGGCCCGCCGATGGATGTGAAGGCGGGGAGCAGCGCGACGGGCACGAGGATGAGCGTGTAGATCGAGATCTGGCGGCGCGTCGCGCGGGTTCCGGCCACAACGGGCAACATCGGAACATCGGCCGTTTCGTAGTCATCATGGCGAAAGAGCGCCAGCGCCCAGAAATGCGGCGGCGTCCAGAGGAAGATCAACGCGAACATGAGGAGCGGCTCAACCGCCAGCCCGCCTGTCGCCACGGCCCACCCGATCATCGGCGGAAGCGCTCCGGCTGCGCCGCCGATCACGATGTTCTGCGGCGTCGCGCGCTTCAGCCACATCGAGTAGATCACGACGTAAAAGAAGATCGTGAAGCCGAGGAGAGCCGCGGCGAGGGCATTTGCAAACAGAAAGAGGAGCCCGACCGAGAGCCCTGTCAGACCAATCCCAAGCCCGAGCGCTTCGTCACCCGACACCCGCCCCGACGGCACGGGCCGCCCCGCGGTGCGCGCCATCTTGGCGTCGATATCGGCGTCCCACCACATGTTGAGCGCCCCTGAGGCACCGGCCCCAACGGCAATACACAGCACGGACGCGAGAGCGATCACGGGATGCACGCCCGTGGGCGCAACGATCAGGCCAACGGCGGCCGTAAAGATCGCAAGCCGCATCACCCTCGGCTTGAGGAGGGCCACGTAGTCCGCGACTTCGGCTTCTGATCCCGGCGCAGTGTTGTCAACAAGTGACATCGGCTACTCCGCTGAGGCGACCGTGGTCTCGCGGACCGTGCCTGCCACCGTGCCGCCCTGGGAGACCACCCAATTGGCGTAGGCCTCCTCGGAGACGACTTTGACGGTGATCGGCATGTAGGAGTGGTTTATGCCGCAGAGTTCGGAGCACTGTCCAAAGTAGATCCCTTCCTGCTCGGCCATGAACCAGGTCTCGTTCAAGCGCCCGGGAATGCCATCCATGTGCACACCGAAGGCGGGGATCTTCCAGGCGTGGATCACGTCGCCCGCCGTGACCTGGAGGCGAACAATCTTGTTCACGGGCACGACCATCGCCTGGTCGGTCGCGAGTTTCCACGCGGTCTCGTCATACCCGTACTCCGCAAGTTCATCCCGGACCGCGTCATTCATCTCAGGCTCGTTGAGGCCGAGCATGTACGCATCGAACATGATCCCTTCTTCGGGGTACTCGTAGGACCAATACCACTGATAGCCGGTCGTTTTGATCGTCAGATCCGCCTCCGGCACCTCCAATTGCTTGAACAGGACCGGGAGGGAAAACGACCCGATCACGATCAGGATGAGGACCGGGACGACGGTCCACGTGATCTCCACTGTCGAATTGTGGGTGAAGCGAGCCGGCGTGTCGTTCGCCTCCGCCCGGAAGCGCATAACGACATAGGCGAGGAGGGCAACGACGAACAACACGATTGCCGTGATGATCACGAGCAGCATGTTGTCGAGCCAGTGGATGTCGCGCGCGAGCGAGGTCACCGCCGGCTGAAAGTTGATGCCTCGTTCAACCGGCGTCCCGATCACGTCGAGCTCGCCCAACTCCTGCGCATGCAGCGTCGCAGGCAGCGAAAGCAGGGTCAGGAGCGAAAGGGAGCGGAGGTTCACCATAAGAACAATCCTGTTCGTTCGGGCCGACACGGATGCGGGCGTCGTGGACTTGGCGCGACCATACACCAGCGTTACATGACGACAAGGGACGGCCTCCGCGGCAAAGGGACCCAAAACCGTCCAGTTTTTTGACAACTCCATCGGAAAGGTCGGTTGACATGGACATAAGCGACACGGGCTTCGACCCTTTCGCAAGCGACCTCGACGAAGGTCGCGCTTTGGCCGTGCTCAGGACGGCCGTCGCGGGCGCGGATGATGGTGAGCTGTTTCTGGAGCGGCGACGGTCGGAAAGCGTTGCTGTTGATGATGGTCGTCTGAAGACCGCGAGCTACACCGCGGCGGAGGGATTCGGGCTCCGGGCGGTGTGCGGTGAGACGGCTGGGTACGGCCATTCGACCGAGCTGTCGGAAGCAGCCCTCAAACGTGCGGCAGAGACGGCGCGGTTGGCCTCGGCAGAGGGGGGCGGCACGCTGGCCGACCCTCCGACCGGGACCAACACGCGTCTTTATGCCCCGATCGACCCGCTCGAGGACGCCACCTTTGCCGCGAAAGTCGAGACGCTCGCTGAGATCGACGCCTTCGCCCGTGCCCTCGACCCGAGTGTCGTCCAGGTTTCCGCCACGCTCGGAGCCAGCCTTCAGGAGGTTGAGATCCTGCGGCCCGATGGCCAACGCCTCCGTGACGTGCGGCCGATGACGCGCCTCAATGTCTCCGTCACCGTAGAGCGGGACGGACGCCGGGAGACGGGCGGCACGGGCTCCGGCGGGCGCACCGGCCTCACCGGCCTCGTTGCGCGGGAGCATTGGGAGGGCGAGGTGCGAGAGGCGCTCCGGATCGCCCGGGTCAATCTCGACGCCGAACCCGCACCTGCCGGCATCATGGATGTCGTGCTCGGCCCCGGCTGGCCCGGTATTCTGCTGCACGAAGCCATCGGGCACGGGCTTGAGGGGGACTTCAACCGCAAGAAGGCCTCCGCCTTTGCGGGTCTGATGGGCACTCGGATCGCCTCTCCCGGTGTCACAGTGCTCGATGACGGCACGATCCCGGATCGTCGCGGCTCCATCACGATCGATGACGAGGGCACGCCGAGCCACAAGACGCCGCTGATCGAAGACGGGATCCTGGTTGGGTACATGCAGGACCGCCAGAACGCGCGTCTGATGGGCGTTCCAGCCACCGGCAACGGGCGCCGCGAAAGTTATGCTCACATCCCCATGCCACGCATGACGAACACGTATATGCTCTCAGGCGACGCAAACCCGGCGGATCTTCTGACAGATGTCAAAGACGGGCTCTATGCGGTCGGCTTCGGCGGGGGTCAGGTCGACATCACGAACGGAAAGTTCGTCTTCTCCTGCACTGAGGCGTATCGCGTCGAGAACGGCAAGGTTGGTGCGCCGGTGAAGGGGGCGACGCTGATTGGCGACGGCGCGACGGCGCTGCGCCAAAT
>JBCDHQ010000301.1:0-5573 GCA_038749815.1 Pseudomonadota bacterium
AGACGCGGTCCAGATGGTGCTGGACGCCCGGCGGAAATCCTCAGCCGAGATCACCGCCATGGCAGAGCATCTGAGAGCGCAGGATCCGCTCGATGTGCGATGTCTCTACGACCTCCTTCGTCTGAAGGCCGACCGCCTGATCGATGAGGAGCGGTTCGAGGATGCGATCCGGATCACGAGAGAGCTGGCGGCCCTGGCCCAGGCCCATCGCGACGTGCTGATGACCGACCCCGCGCCCTACCTGTTCACCGCGGCCAATCTCTGTCTTCGTCTGCACAAACAGGAGCTCGCGCTCGAGATCCTGGAGACCCTTGTCGACGAGCAGCAATCGGGCGGCATCAGCACGGCCTGGGTCGCGGAGACCAAGAGCTGGATCACGCGGCTCCGCGTCGAGGCGCGCGGGCTCCAAGGCAGCTATGCCAAGCGCGACACTGCCGGATCCGAGAGCGCCCTGCCCGGCGACAGCGCAGAGTACACGCTCGTCGACGTGTTCTACGCGACGGACCGCGCACGCACCGGACATGCCTATCCGTCGCGCTTCTACGGCGCGGGACGCGGGCCGCTCGAGGTTGGCACGGCCACCATCAGCATCCCAAAGACACATCAGGCGGGCCTGATCTCAAAGCCGTCGATCTTCCGGCTGGAGTTCTCGGAGAACCCAGTGCGTCACGTCGTGTTGCAGGAGGTCGCGCCGCTTGACCACGGCGACTTCTTTGCTCGGATCCGTGCGGAGGCCCATAGTCGCGCCCGCAACGAGATCTTCGTTTATGTGCACGGCTACAATACGGGCTTTGAGCATGCGCTGAAGCGGGCGGCGCAGATTGCCTACGACATCAACTATCAGGGCGTCGTGGCGGTCTATTCCTGGCCGTCCCAGGGCACGACAACCGGCTACTTTGCCGACACCGCCGCTGTCCGGTTGAGCGCGCGGCGCCTCGCCAGTTTCCTCGAGGATCTTGTCACGGAGCACTGCGCGGAGCGGATCCATCTCATCGCTCATTCGATGGGGAGCCGCGCGGTGGTCGACGCGCTCGAAGTGGTGGGCCTCAGACGTCGGGCCGAGGGCCAGTCCTCACAAGTGCTCGATCAGTTGCTTTTTGCGGCGCCCGATGTCGATGCGGATGTGTTCCGGGAGATGCTCCCCGACGTCAAAGCGACGGCCAAGCGCGTGACGCTCTATGGGTCGGAGCGGGACTGGGCGCTCTCCGCCTCGCGCTACATCCATGGCGACTTTCCGCGGGCGGGCCAGGGCGGCACCGATATGGTTGTGTTCAAGGATCTCGACAGCATCGACATGTCGGCCGCCGGCGACGACATGCTCGCCCACAACTACTACGCCAAGAGCCTCTCGGCCCTCCTCGACATCGCAACGCTGATCTGGCGGGATTCCGATCCGGTCAAGCGCTACGGTCTCGTCCAGAGCAGCGGTCCGCATGGCAGCAGCTGGCGCTTCGTGCCGGACGACACGCGCCTGCCGCTCATCGCGCAGCTCCTCTCCGCGCTGCAGTTGAAGAACATCGAGCTTGCAGAGGAGGCGATTGAGATCGCCCGGAGCCTCGGCGTGGATCTGGAGGCGGATGAGGACATCCGCCTCTTTGTCTCGCGCATCCTCAACTAGCAGCAGCGGGGGATGCGACCCGCCGGGCCCGGATCTGAGTGATCCACGCAGGCGCCGAGATCAGGAGTGCCACCGCATCCGCCTGCAGCGACGGCGCGATGAAGATGAGCCCCGCAAAAGCCAGGAGCACTCGGTTGATCGCCCCGAGCGGGGCGAGCCCGTAGCCCACCACAGCCGCCGACAGCGCGATGACGCCGGCAATGCAGCTCGCCGCCGTGTAGGTGAACTCCCAAAGATCGAAGCCCGTCGACGAGACGAGGAGGAGGACGGGCGCATAGACGAAGGCCATCGGCGCGACAACTTTGCCGAGGCCGAGCGTGAACGCGCTGATCCCGGTTCGGAACGGGTTCGAGTTGGCGATGGCTGCGGCGGCATAGGCGGAGGTGCAGACAGGCGGCGTGATCTCTGCCACGACACCGTAGTAGAGCACGAACATATGGCTCGCGATCGGCGGGATGCCGAGCTGCGCGAGGGCCGGTTGCGCCACACTGACCAGCATGATGTAGAGCGCCGTCGTCGGCACCCCTGCCCCCATCAGGATGCACGCGAGCGCGATGAAGACGAGGCTGAAAAAGAGCGTCAGATCCTCGACCGCGAAGAGTTCGAACGTGCCGTAGACAAAGAGCCAGTGGAGATCGCTGCCGAGCGCTGTCGCGGCCTGGGTCACCATGAACCCGATCCGGAACCCGACGCCGGTCGTGTTGATCACCCCGATCACGATGCCCACCGCCGCCGAGGCCGCGCCGACGGCCAGCGCATACTTCACCCCGGTCTCGAACGTCGCCGCCATCTCGGAGATCGTTGACGGTCGCTGCGGGTTCAGCGTGGCGACGAGCGCGCCGACGATCAGGATGGCGGACATGCCGAGCTCGAACCCGCCGCCCTGGTACTTCCAGAGGACAAAGGCGATGAAGGCTGCCGGATAGGCCCAGGTGAGCGGCGTTCGGATCCGCGCCATCCCCGCAACGATCGAGAGCGAGATGCCACAGAACGCCGCCATAAACGGCGTGTAGCCGGAGAAGAGCACAACCAGGAGGCCGATCAACGGCACGATGTTGGCCCACCCGTCGCGCCAGACGGCGGCGAGGCGGGGCAGCGTGTCGGGCGCCATCCCCTCGAGGCCGAGGCGGCGGGCCATCAGGTGCACCACGGCAAAGACGCCGGTGTAGTGCAGGATCGCAGGGAAGATCGCGGCGATCACGATGGTGGTGTAGGGCACCTCCAGGAACTCCGCCATGATGAAGGCGGCGGCCCCCATGATGGGTGGCGTGATCTGCCCGCCGGCGGAGGCCGCGGCCTCGACCCCGCCCGCAAAGTGCCCGGGGTAGCCGAGGCGCTTCATGTTGGGGATCGTGAGCGCGCCGGTCGAGACGGTGTTGGCCACGGAGGACCCTGAGATCGTCCCAAAGAAGGCCGAGGAGACCACCGAGACTTTGGCCGGCCCGCCGGTGTAGCGCCCGGCCAGGATCGTCGCGTTGTCGATGAAGAGCTGGCCGAGGCCGGTGCGCTGCGCGATCACGCCAAAGAGGACGAAGTGAAAGACGATGGTGGACACGACCCAGAGCGTGACCCCAAAAATCCCCTCCTGCGGGAAGTACATGGAGGAGACGAAGGTTTTGAACCGGATCCCCGGGTGCTGAAGGATGCCCGGGAACATCTGCCCGAAGAGCGCGTAGGCGATGAAAACGCAGATGATCAGCGGCAGGATCCAGCCGAGCGTCCGGCGCGCGATGTCGAGGACGAGCGCGATCAGGATGCAGCCGAAGATGAGGTCAAAGATGTTCGGATTGCCCATCCGGAACGTCTGCTCCTCGACCCCGAGCCAGCCGATCCCCCGCCACGCGACCCCGAGATAGAGCGACGCTGCAATCCCGAGGACCATGAGAGCGATGTCGAAATAGGGCACGCCGCCGAGCCGGTACCGTCCCGTGTTGAGCGCGAAGGCGCCCTCTGTCTTGGCAATCGGATAGAGCGCGTAGATCAGAATGAAGAGGCCGGAGAGGTGCCAGCCCATATGCCAGTAATCCGTCGGCAGACCGAACCCCGCGGTCAGGTAGTGGTAGACGGCGAAAACGAGCGCAACGTATCGGAGAAACTGCTGAAACCTGGGCGTGACGGTGCGGGTCGCCGCGCCCTCGTCATACTTGCGCTCAATGGCGCTCAGCTCTTCGGCGGAGAGGGTGCCCTCTTTGGTCTGGTCGGTCATTTTGGGGCTCCCCTGCCATGTCAAAGGGTGCGGCGGGCCCACCGGCCCGCCGCGGTCAGCGTCACTCGAGGAGGCCCGCTTCCTTGTAGAACTTCTCCGCCCCGGGGTGGAGCGGCACGCCGAGCGCCACCATCCCGTCAAGGGCCGTTGCGGGCGTGATCAGCTTGCCCTTTGGGTGGCCGTTGTCGAGGAGCTTGCGCGTGTTGTCGTTCCAGAGCGCGGCCGTGATCCCGTAGACAAGATCTTCCTCAAGTTCTGAGGACACGACGAGGAGGGCCGAGACCGCCGGGGTCTTCACGTCGTAGTCGACGCCTTCATAGACGCCCGCCGGGATCATCGACGGGATGTAGGCCGGGATCACCTCGTTGATCTTGGCCATGTCCTCGTCGGTGAAGCTGTGAAGCTCCATCCCCTTCGTGGAGGCGAGTTGCACCATGGCCGCAACTGGCCAGCCCGCGGCGTAGAAATAGGCGTCGAGCTGGCCGTCGGCGAGCCGCTCGGCCGACTGGCTGTTGTTGAGCTCAGCCTCGTCGATGTTGTCGCGGTTCGCGCCCCAGAGATCGAGCATCTGTTCGACCGCAACCTGCGTGCCGGAGCCCGCCTGCGCGATGCCGACCCGCTTGCCGATCAGATCGCCGAGATCCGCGATGCTCTCTCCCTCGGGCAGAACGAGATGCAGATCCTCGGGGTAGAGGTTTGCGATCACCCGCAGGTTGGGCATCGCCTTGCCCTCAAACTTGCCCTGACCAAGATACATGTCGCGGGTCACGTCGGCCGCGGCGAGACCTGCCTCGAGCTCTCCGTTCTGGACTGCGGTGTTGTTGAAGACCGAGGCTGTGGTCGACTGTGCGATCGCGATCAGGCCCGGCACGCCGCACTGGCCGCCCTGGTCGCAGGGGCGTGCGCCGGGAGGCGCGGAAATGCCATTGGCGATAGTGCCGCCGATCGGAAAGTACGTGCCGCCGGCGGATCCGGTGCCGATCCGGAAGAAAGTGGGGCTCTGCGCCGCCGCGGTTCCGGCCACAGCGACCGCGAGCGCTGCGGCCGCGAGCTTGGTGACGAGTGTCATCGTTGTCTCCCTGCTGTTCTGTGGGCCCTCACGGGCCCGTGACGCATCGTTGGAGGGCGCGCGGGCGTTGTAAACACTCTTTCACGCGGGCCACCGTCAGAATTGCGGTCTCGGCTGCGATCTGGTCACTCAAGGGGCCGACGCCGGGCTCGCCCTCGAAAAGCGCACCCCCGTGCGAGGGTCTTTGCGGCCACCAGAGTGGCGGATGCACCAAGTTTGAATGGGGCCTGAGACCGTCGCGCAGATGCAGAGCCGTGGCCGCATCCTGGGCAGCCACAGGATTGGTGGAGCGAACGCCCGCGAGGCCAGCCTGGCGTGCCGCGGCCACGCTACGAAGGCGATGGCCTGTGCCGCCGGTCGCGGCGCCCGCGCGAACGCGCGCCGCGACCTAGAGCTCGCGCGCCCGATCGCGGGCCGCAGTCGTTGCCTCTTTCAGGAGCGCGCCGAGGCGGCCGTCGTCGCGGAGCACGCGGAGGGCCGCCGCCGTCGTGCCGCCCGGGCTCGTCACCTTTTCGCGGAGTGAGCCGGGCGCCTCCCCGGAGCTCCGGGCAAGGACGCCGGCGCCGGCCACGGTCTCGCGCGCAAGGGTCAGCGCAAGATCGGAGGGGAGGCCAAGGGCTTCGCCGGCCTCTGCCAAGCCCTCGATGAAGTGAAAAACGTAGGCCGGGCCCGAGCCTGAG
>JBCDHQ010000302.1:0-5558 GCA_038749815.1 Pseudomonadota bacterium
ACGATGAGCCCCATGAACGTGAAGAGCGGGACCGTCGCAAACGTGTACTCCATCACGCTGTCGCCGACGGCGATCTTGAGGAGGTTCATCGCGAGGTCGAAATTGTCGCGCATCACCCAGATCGAGACAAAGCTGACCAGGCCGAGCGCGATCGGGATGTAGACCCCCATGTAGACCAGAACCACGATCGCGATGACGGAGGCGATGCCGATCTCGACCGGGCTCATGGCGCGTCGCCCCCATGGCGCGCGTCCTTGGGGTGCAGGACTTTGAGCACGAAGACCGTGGCGCAGAGCGTCGCGCTGAGGAAGATCACCAGCTTGACGGGCCACCAGGGGGCGGTGAAGACGCCCGGGACGCCAAAGAAGTCCTGGGTCTGCCACATCTTCAGAAACTCCGGAAAAATCGCAACGGCGACGAGGGTCATGAAGCCTGCGGATGCAGCGTCGATGGCGCCTCGCAGGATCCGTGCGGCGCGCGGGGCCGATCGCTCGAGGAGGATCAGAAACCCGTCCGACCGGGTCAGCCGGCCGACCCGCGCCACGTCGGGGAGCTGCAGAAAGACGATCAGCACCATCGAGAACTGCACGACCTCAACGGCACCGAGAAACGGTGCGTTAAAGAGGCTCCGCGCGATGGCATCGTAGTTGACGACCGCCACGAGGCCGAGGACGACCAGCGTGCCGGCGGCGTTGGCGGAGATCGCCACGCCGCCGACAAGGCGGGTGAGGGTGCTGAGCATCGGCCTCAGTTGGTGACGTCGCCGCCCCAGTTCCGCACCGGCGTGTAGCCCGCCGCGGCAAGCTTCGCCATGTAGGCGGCCAGCATCTCGGTTCCCGGCTCGCCCTTGGCATCGAGACCCGCTGCCCACTCCGTGGCGATGTCGGGCATAGCGGCCGCCCAGGCGGCGCGCTCGGCCGGATCCATCTCGACCACCGTGCCGCCGCCCTCGACATAGGCCGCCCGGCTCGCCTCGGCCCGGTCCATCGCGACACCAGCGACGTGATCACGGTAGAGGACCGCAACCTCTTGAAGGACGTCCTTCACTTCATCGGGGAGCCCGTCCCAGTAGTCCTTGTTGACCGTGATGGTCTTGGAGTTCACGGCACCGAGATCCGCGCGCAGCATGTAGGGCGCGACTTCGGCGATCTTGAAGGTCGAGGCGGCCTCGGGCCAGAGCATCGCGTGGTCGACAAGACCCGTCTGCAGCATGTTGTAGAAATCCGTCAGACCGCCGCGAACGCCCGCAGCCCCCTCGATCCCCTCGAGATAGCGAAGGTTCATGCCTGCGCCGGCAACTTTGCGCCCTTCGATGTCAGAGAGTGTATTGATCGGCTCCTTCGAGAAGAGCTGATAGGTGTCGAGCACCACGCCGGTCGCCAGATACACTTGGTTTTGCGCTGCGAACTCGTTTTGCATCGTCGGGAATTCTTTGGCGATCTCGTCCACCGCCCGCGCCACGGCGCGCGCATCGGGCGCCACGAAGGGCGTCACCGCCGAGATTGCCTGCGAGGGCAGCTTGGAGCTGTGAAAGATCGTCGTGACGATCCCGATATCGCCGAGGCCGAGCTCAATCCCTTCGAGAACGCCTTTTGGTTTGACGATGGAGCCGCCATAGCTCTCTTGCCAGTCCATGACGTAATTGCCGGTCTGGGCGAGTCGCTTGTCGACCTCGGGGATGAAGAAGTTCGTGAACTCCTGCACCCACATCGCGCGGGCCGGGTAGCCGTCGATCACAGTGGCGCGAATGGTCTCTGCCGCCGTCGCGGGCACAGCCGCCACCGCAGCGCAGAGGGCGATCGCCGTGCGTCTCGTGAAAAGTCCGATCATGAGTTCCTCCCGTTTTGGTGCCCTGTTCAGGGCTTGCGCCACGTTGTCGTGAGCTTTGTTCCCGCGCTTTCGAAGAGCTTCGAGAGCGGGCAGTATTTGGCGACATCCTCGCCGACGGCCGCCAGCGCCTCCTCGCTGAGGCTGCCATGCGCAACGATGGTCTGGGTGAGGTCGACGAAGGGAACGTCGATCTCCTCGGCGAATGTCACGCCGCGGCGGTCGAAGCTGCAGGTGATGTCGATCTCGAGACGCCCGAGATCGACCCCCATTTTGTGCGCCACTTTGTTGGCGATGACGTTGGTGCAGCCGGCGAGTGCCGCGAGCGCCGTCTCGGTGGGGGCAGGCCCTGCATTCGTGCCGCCCCGCGCTTCGGGTTCGTCGACCGTGGCCGAGACGTCGCGGATCGAGACATCGGTGCGGGAATGGCTCGACCCCTTCGCCGCAGCGCGGAGCGTGACGGTCGTCTTCATTTTGACGGCGCCGGTCACTCGGCGGCCTCGCGCGTCAGAGCCTCTTCCGCCACGATGGGGTTTGCGCAGATGCCGATCCCCTCGATCTCGATTTCGACTGTTTCGCCGGGGCAGAGCCAGCGGGGCGGGGTCTTGGCATGTCCGACCCCCGGGGGCGTGCCCATCGCGATGTGATCGCCGGGCTCGAGCGTTGCGAACTCAGACACTGTGGCGATGGTTCGCGCGACGGACCAGAGCATGTCATCTGTCGTCGCGCTCTGCAGGATCTCGGCACCGACGCGCGATTCAATCTTGAGGCCCGTGGCCCCGGCCGGCAGCTCATCCGGCGTCACGACCACGGGGCCGATGGCGCCTGTCGCGTCGAAGTTTTTGCCGGGCGTCCACTGGTGGGTCTTGCGCTGGTAGTCGCGCACGGAGCCATCGTTGAAGATCGTGTAGCCGAAGATGTGGTCGAGCGCGTCGGTCTCCGAGATGTGTTTGCCGCCCCGGCCGATGATCACCATCAGCTCCGCCTCGTAGTCGAGCCGCTCGGAGCAAACCGGCCGGATCATCGGCGCACCGGCCGCCATCAGCGAGGTCGTCGCGCGCATGAAAAGCGCGGGATACTCGGGAATGTCGTAGCCGCCCTCCTTGATGTGGTCGACATAGTTGAGACCGAGACACATCACCTTGCCCGGGCGGGCGATCGGCAGCCGCGGGCGGATGCCGGACAGAGGTTCGGTCGGCGCCTCGCCGATCCGATCAAGAACCCCCGGGACAACCCCCGCGATCAGTCCTGTCAAGTCGGAGCCCAACTCGGGCGCGAGGGCCGTCAGGTTGGCCGCCACATCTCCCGTGACCGCATAGAGGGCGGCGCCTCCCGTCCCGTCGCCGGACATAAACCGCATGCCATCCTCCCTGGCTTTTCCTCAGGCTGACGTGGCCAAAGCCGCTTGTCAAGAATATCGATATTTTTTAACCTCAGAGGCGGAGGGATGGCATGCCGACATTCGACGCATACAAAGAGACAGCGCGGAGCCGAGGGTCCCTCGCCTTTGAGGTCTTCGTGGTGACAAGCCGGCCAGCGGCGCCGATGGAGGAGGTTGCGGCCCATTTGCCCGATCACCTCGCCTATCTGACGGGCGAAGAGGCGGCGGGCCGGCTGATGATGGCGGGACCCCTCTCGGATGAGGCCGGGGTCGAGATGTCGGGGATCGGCTTTCAGGTCTGGCGGGCCGAGAGCTGGGCTGAGGCGCAGGCCCTCGCCGCCGCCGATCCGATGCATGTGGCAGGCGTCAAGACGTTCGAGATGCGCCGCTGGCTGATCAACGAGGGCACGCTCTCCCTCACGGTCGGGCTGTCCTCAGGGCGCCTCGCGCTCCGCTGACGGCGGATCGAACCGAGGTGCCAGGTAATGACCCGTGCGCCGGTAGTGTTGGAGGAGGCAGGCAGACGCAAAGTCGGCGTCCCGCTCAAGGGCTGCAGACAGAATATCCGCGTGCTCCCCCGGAATGTCCCGCGCGGCGTAACCATCGACACGCCCAGCCAAATAGCGGTACCGGATGTTCAGATCGTAGAGCCGGTCGCACACTTGCAACAGGATCGGTGACACAGCCGCCGACAAAAGCGTCATATGGAACGCCTTGTGATGGGCCTCGAAGGCGGCCGTATCCTCTCGCGGCGTGTCGGCCATGCGCTGATGCGCGGCCTGCAGCCGGGCGTCCCAATCCGGCGTGGCGGCGTGCAGGCTCTCGCGCAGGGCCATGTCTTCGAGCGCGCAGCGGAGCTTCAGGATCTCGCGGAAATGCGCGCCACTCACCTCCGCAACCCGAAAGCCGCGCTGGTCGAGCCGCTCCACCAAATGGTCCGATGTGAGGAGGCTCAGCGCCTCCCGGATCGGCGAGGCGCCAGCGGAAAGCAGGGTTTTGAGACGCTCCACCTTCAGCCGCTCGCCCGGCCGAAGGCCCCCCGTCACGATCCTTCGGTGCAGCTCCCGATAGACACGCTGCGTGATCGAGACCTGCGGGCGGTCCGGGACAAACATCTGATTGTCGATATTCATACTCCGAGAATATCGATAATTGGCCTCCCGCGAAAGTCCTTTCGCCTCACGCGGTCGCGATCAGTGAGCGAAACGAGAGCGCGGACGCCGCGATGCCTTCGCCATGTGTGCGCCCGCCATAGCGAGGGGTCACCCGGTTCACGTCGCCGTTGACGAGCCGTCGGGCGCCGACAAAGTCAAACGCCCCGTCAACGCCGAGATCGGCCAGAACGAAGCCCGCGCGCGTGAAGCCGAACTCTGCCAGGCCGCGAACGAGGATCTGCGCCGCGATGTCGGGATCGGCCACCTGATCGGGCTCATCGACAAACTCCGCGTCGAACATCTCGCCATAACGCGCATAGTTCGAGCGGCCGGTGATCTGGACGAAACCCCGACCGCGGTAGCGCTTGGCCTCCTCGAGCGTCCGATTGCCGAGGCGTCCAACATAACCCCGCTGAGTGTCGGTCGGGCGCCAGATCTCGACGATGTTGCGGCCGAGATTGGTCTCGTGCTCAGCCGTCGCGAGGATGTAGGCTTGGTGCGCCGCGTCGCTCACCTCTTCGGCATCGCAGGCCTCGAGAATGGCGATGACCGACCGGCGAACTGTCTCGCGCCCTTCAGTCGAGAGCCAGGACGGCTGTGCCGCGGCAATCGCCGCAGCGATGCGCTCAATCCGATCCGACCCGAGGAGGGGCGCGGTTGTACGGGTCGGAGTGGCGGCGCTCGGCAGCTTCACGATCTGCCCGATCCGGAGGCTCCGCGCGGTCTCTTCCGAAAAGACCGCGCCCGCGGCGTCCCGCAACTCCCGCCAGCGCGTCGCGTCGCCAAGCCAGCGCGTGGCGATCGCGGCGAGCGTTTGGCCCCGCCGGACCACGACGGTCTCGGGCGTTGCGGCGGGGCGCGTCAGGCGGAGCGCGCCATCCGCGGTTTCTTCGAGTGTCAGGTTCAGGGCCTCGACCACGTCGAGAAGGTCAACCCAGACCGTCGACGCACCGTGTTGATCCGGCGCGGTGAATGTTCCGAGGCGCATCGGCGGGTCGCCGACATCGACAAGGTCGGGCCCCGCCTCAGCGACAGTCCATCCGGCCTCCTCCGCGATCGAGGCAAGCGTGACCCAGACCTCGCCATCGATCCGAGCGGCCATCAGCGGGCGCGCATCGAGGGTCACATCGGCTGGTGCGGCGGGCTCCTCCGCGCTCGGGCGCTCGGTCACGGCGCGAACCTCCGCCCGGAAGAGA
>JBCDHQ010000303.1:0-5555 GCA_038749815.1 Pseudomonadota bacterium
ATCCCGCTCTTCCGGTGGATCCACTCCGGAACGATGGAGGTCGACTGGGCCATCCGCCTCGACATGCTGACGGCGGTGATGCTGGTCGTCGTCACCAGCGTCTCAGCGCTCGTCCACCTCTACAGCTTCGGCTACATGGAGCATGACGAGAACTTCAAGGAGGGGGAGAGCTACAAGCCCCGCTTCTTCGCCTACCTCTCGTTCTTCACCTTTGCGATGTTGATGCTTGTGACGGCCGACAACCTCGTCCAGCTCTTCTTTGGCTGGGAGGGTGTTGGCGTGGCCTCCTACCTTCTGATCGGGTTTTACTATCGCAAGCCCTCGGCCGGGGCCGCAGCGATGAAGGCCTTCATTGTCAACCGAGTGGGCGATTTCGGCTTTGCCCTCGGGATCTTCGCGGTGTTTCTTCTGGTCGACTCGGTCCAGTTCGACGTGATCTTCTCAGCGGGGCCTGAGCTTGCCGCGACCACCTTCTCCTTCCTCGGCTATGAGGTGAACGCGGCGGAGACGATCGCCGTCCTCCTTTTCATCGGCGCGATGGGTAAGTCGGCGCAGCTCCTCCTCCACACGTGGTTGCCGGATGCGATGGAGGGGCCGACGCCGGTCTCTGCCCTCATCCACGCGGCCACGATGGTGACCGCGGGTGTGTTCCTCGTCTGCCGGATGTCGCCGATCATGGAGTTCGCGCCCGGCGCGCTGACGCTGGTGACGATTGTCGGCGCGACAACGGCGTTCTTTGCCGCCACCGTTGGCCTCGTCCAGAACGACATCAAACGGGTGATCGCGTACTCGACCTGCTCACAGCTCGGCTACATGTTCGCAGCCGCCGGTGTGGGGTTCTACCAGGCGGCGATGTTCCATCTCTTCACCCATGCGGCCTTCAAGGCGATGCTGTTTCTCGGCGCGGGCTCGGTCATCCATGCAATGCATCACGAGCAGGACATGCGGAACTATGGCGGGCTTCGGACGAAGATCCCGCTGACCTTCTGGGCCATGCTGATCGGCACGCTCGCGATCACGGGCGTCGGCATCCCGCTGACCTATGTCGGGCTCTCCGGGTTCCTGTCGAAGGATGCGATCATTGAGGGCGTCTATGCCGGCCATTCGGGCTACGGCTTTATGATGCTCGTCGTCGCGGCGGCCTTCACGAGCTTCTACTCGTGGCGGCTGATGTTCCTGACCTTCTGGGGCGAGCCGCGGGGGAGCGCCAAGGCCCACGCTGCCGCGCATGAGAGCCCCGGGGTCATGACGGTGCCGCTGATTGTCCTTGCCGTTGGATCCGTGCTTCTCGGGATGATCTTTTACGGCGGCTTTGTCGGCTACCACGCGGAGGAGTTCTTTGGGCCGGCCATCTTCATGGGCGAGGAGAACCACGTTCTCCACGACTTCCACGAAGTCCCGAAATGGGTCAAGCTCTCGCCGTTTCTCGCAATGCTCGTCGGCCTTGCGGGCGCATGGTACGCCTACATCCACCGGCCCGACGTCCCGGGCAGGTTCGTTGCGTGGAACCCGGGGCTCTACCAGTTCCTGCTCAACAAATGGTACTTTGACGAGCTCTACGGTTGGGTGATCGTCAAGCCGTCTCTCTGGCTTGGCCGGATGCTCTGGAAGAAGGGGGATGGCGGGACCATCGATGCCGGGATCAACGGCCTGACCATGGGGATCATTCCGTACCTCACGCGCCTCGCCGGGCGGGCCCAGTCGGGATATGTCTTCCACTACGCATTTGCGATGGTGCTCGGGCTTGCAGCGATCCTGACGATCGCAGTCATCGCATGGTCGGGCTGACGTGAGGCCAGCATGAGCATGGCATTTGCTATCATCTTGGCCGCAGGCATTGCCATCATGGCAATCTCGGCCTGGTATCTGGGCGCTGAACACCCCCGCACCCGAGCGAGCGCTCGCGTCGGCCTCGTCCTCGGCGGGACAACGGTGTTCATCGCGTCGCTCCTTTATGCCTCCATCCTCGTTGCGGTGCTCGTGGTTTTGCTGCCGGTCGCGCTCTTCGTGGCGTGGTGGAGTGGGCTCTGGTCATGAACAACATCCTGTCACTCGTCACGTTTCTGCCGCTGATCGGCGCGGCGGTGCTGCTTGTCTTTCTGAGGGGCAATGATCCGGCGGCGCAACTGAACGCCAAACGCCTTGCGCTCTTCGTCACCTCGGCGACGTTTCTCGCCTCACTGGTGATCCTGGCGGAGTTCGATCCCCTCGACCCGGGCTTCCAAATGGTGGAGGAACGCGCCTGGCTCGGCGGCTTGTCCTACAAAGTGGGGGTCGACGGGATCAGCGTCCTCTTCGTGATGCTGACGACCTTCCTCATGCCGCTGGTCATCGGCGCATCCTGGGGCGTCACGCACCGGGTCAAGGAATACATGGTCGCCTTTCTCGTGCTCGAGACGCTGATGGTCGGCGTGTTTGTCGCGCTCGACATGATCCTCTTCTACTTCTTCTTCGAGGCGGGTCTCATCCCGATGTTCCTGATCGTGGGCATTTGGGGCGGCAAGGATCGGATCTACGCGGCGTTCAAGTTCTTTCTCTACACGCTGCTCGGCTCGCTTCTGATGCTGGTCGCGATGGTGGCGATGTACATGGACGCGGGCACCACCGACATCTCCCGCCTCCTCGACCACCGCTTCGCGACCGAGCCGCTCGTGGTCCTCGGGTTCACCGTCGTCGGGGGGATGCAAACGCTTCTCTGGCTTGCCTTCTTCGCGTCCTTCGCGGTCAAGCTTCCGATGTGGCCGGTCCACACATGGCTGCCCGATGCACATGTTCAGGCACCAACCGCCGGCTCGGTCGTGCTTGCCGCGATCCTCCTAAAGCTCGGCGGCTACGGCTTCTTGCGGTTCAGTCTGCCGATGTTTCCTGTGGCCTCCGACATCCTCTCGGACTTTGTGTTCACGCTCTCGGTGATCGCGATTGTCTACACCTCGCTTGTTGCGATGGTGCAGGAGGACATGAAGAAGCTCATTGCCTATTCCTCCGTCGCTCACATGGGGTTTGTGACGCTCGGCATTTTTGCGGCGAACCAACAGGGCATCGATGGGGCAATCTTCCAGATGCTCTCCCATGGGTTTATCTCTGGCGCGCTCTTCCTGGTCGTCGGCGTGATCTACGACCGGATGCACACGCGCGAGATCGAGGCCTATGGCGGCCTCGTCGTCCGGATGCCGGCCTTTGCGCTCGTCTTCATGCTCTTCACCATGGGCAATGTCGGGCTTCCGGGCACATCCGGCTTTGTGGGGGAGTTCCTGACGCTCGCCGGCGCCTTCCAGGCCAACACTGCGGTTGCGTTCGTGGCGACGACCGGGGTGATCCTGTCGGCCGCCTATGCGCTTTGGCTTTATCGGCGGGTCGTCTTCGGCGATCTGATCAAGGAGAGCCTGCGCCACATCAAGGATATGGATGCGCGGGAGAAGGTGCTTTTTGCGCCGCTGATCGTCGCGACGCTCGGCCTCGGCCTCTACCCGAGCCTCGTGCTCGACCTCATCGGTCCATCGACCTCAAACCTCCTCGACGGGTATGCGGCCGCGCTCGACGCGGCGACGACCGAACTCGCAGCGAATTAAGGGGCGACCATGATTGTGGACGATCTCAACACAGTCCTGCCGGAGCTCTTCCTCGCGGTGTATGCCATGGCAGTGCTCATGGCGGGTGCTTTCCTCGGGCGCGAGCGGCACGTCTCCCGCGCTGTGCTCTGGCTGACGGTTGCGGTCTTCGTCGGGCTCGGCGCGTCGGTCGGTCTTGCGCCCGCCGGCGCAGAGACCGCCTTCGGGGGGAGTTTCGTCAGCGACGACTTCTCGCGATTTGCGAAGCTCATGATCCTCTGGGGTGCGGCGGCGCTGCTGGCGCTCTCTGCGCCCTATCTCGAGACGCATAAGCTGATGAAGTACGAGTTCCCCGTGCTCATGACGCTCTCGGTCGTCGGCATGATGGTGATGGTCTCGGCGCAGGACCTCATGGTCCTCTTTATGGGGCTCGAGCTGCAGTCGCTGTCGCTCTATGTGATCGCGGCGTTCCGGCGCGACTCGCTTCGGTCGACGGAGGCGGGGCTCAAGTACTTTGTGCTCGGCGCCCTGTCTTCGGGCCTTCTGCTCTATGGGATGAGCCTGGTCTACGGAACCACCGGCACCACCACCTTCGCCGGGATCGCGGCAAGCGTTGGCGAAGAGCAGATCGGCCTCGGCCTTCTGATCGGCCTTGTGTTCCTCTGTGCCGGTATGGCGTTCAAAGTGTCGGCGGCCCCGTTCCACATGTGGACACCCGACGTCTACGAGGGCGCGCCGACCCCGGTCACAGGGTTCTTCGCCACGGCTCCAAAGGTCGCGGCGGCCGGCATGTTCGCGCGCCTCGTCCACGACGCCTTCGGCGGCGCCGTTCCGGATTGGAGCCAGATCGTCGCGCTCCTCTCGCTGGTTTCGATGTTTCTCGGCGCGATCGCAGCGATCGGCCAGCGCAACATCAAGCGGCTGATGGCCTATTCGTCGATCACCCATATGGGGTTTGTCCTGATGGGCCTTGCCGCGGGGACCGCGCAGGGGGCGGAGGCGATGCTGATCTACCTCGCCATTTACGTGACAATGAATGTCGGCGTTTTCGCGTTCATCCTCTGCATGGAGCGGGACGGCCAGGCCGTGACAGAGATCGACGCGCTCGGCGGCTATTCGGAGGTGGAGCCCCTCCGTGCGCTTTGCCTTGCGGTTCTGATGTTCTCGCTGGCCGGTCTGCCGCCGCTCGTCGGGTTTTGGGGCAAGTTTTTCGTGCTGACCGCGGCAGTGGAGGCGGATCTCGTCTGGCTGGCCATTGGCGGCGTGCTCGCCTCGGCGATCGGCGCCTATTACTACCTCCGGATCATTTACCTCATGTACTTCGGCGAGGAGACGCAGCGCCTGACGGGCACCATGCCCGTGGTCCATTTCGGTTTTCTCACCGCCTCGGCGGGCGCGATGGTCTTTGGGATGATCAACCTCTTCGGGGTCGAGGCCTTGGCGGCGCAGGCCGCCGCCGCCCTTGTCAATTGAGCGGCTGGCCCCCCGGGACCGGCCGGCTGATCGTCGAGACCTGTGACAGCACAACCGCGGAGGCGATGCGTCAGATGTCGGCGGGGGTTCCGCTGCCGTTCTGGCTGCTGACCCGGCGCCAGACGGAGGGCCGAGGCCGTCGGGGCCGCGCGTGGCACATGCGCGAGGGCGATTTCGCCGCAACGCATGTCCAGCGCGTCAGAGCGCGTCCGGAAAGCGCCGCCCTGCGGAGCTTCACCACAGCGCTCGCCCTCAGGGAGGCCATTGATGAGCTGACGGGTCTTGGCCCGCGGATCTCGCTCAAATGGCCAAACGATCTGCTCTTTGATGGGGCAAAGCTCGCCGGCATCCTTCTCGGGTGCGAAGGGCAGGGGCCCGAGGTCGTGCTCTCAACCGGGGTCGGTGTGAACCTTGTTGCGCGCCCGGCGCCGGAGCTCCTCGACACGCCAGCGACCGAGCCCGCTCTCCTGCCGACGCCGGTTGCGCCGGACGCCCTCCTCGACGCGCTTGCCCCTGCCGTGGCGCGGTGGGAGC
>JBCDHQ010000304.1:0-5460 GCA_038749815.1 Pseudomonadota bacterium
GAGACGCTGATCGACACCTATGATGAGGAGCGGGCGTTCGGTGCGGACGAGAACATCCTGAACTCCACCCGTGCGACGGACTTCATCACGCCGAAATCGGCCGCCAGCCACCTCTTTCGGAATGCGGTCCTGGCGCTCGCTGAGCGCTATGAGTTCGCAAAGCCGATGGTGAACTCCGGACGCCTCAGCGTGCCATGCGTCTATGACGGGCTCGCGCTCACCGGGCCCGACGCCCTCCCCTCGGGGCCACCAGTCAGCCGCCCCGGTGCGCCCTCCCCCGATGCGCCGCTTGGCGATGGGCATCTCTTGTCGCGGCTCGGCGGCGGCTTCACGCTTCTGACACTGGACGCGGAGGCGCCGGAGACGCTCGAGACCTCTGTCCCCGTGGCGCGCGTTGCGGTGGCGGCGGGCGACGATCCGTCCGGCGCGCTTACAGCACGGTATCTCGGCGGTGCCACCTCTGCGGTCTATCTGATCCGTCCCGATCAGCACGTGGTGGCGCGCTGGGCGGCCTACGACGCGGAGGCGGTCACCGCGGCCCTCAGCCAGGCCACCGGAGCCGGGCGATGACCGAACTGACCCTCGCCCCGAACATCGCCGACCCGGACGGCTTTTATGCGGAGCTGATCGCCGCTCATGACGGATTGAGCGACGAGGAGAGCGCGGCCTTCAACGCGCGCCTCATCCTGGTCCTTGCCAATCAGATCGGCGACCGCGCTGTGTTGACCGCAGCGCTTGACGCTGCGCGCAGAGGAGATGGCTCATGAACGCCCATGACACGGACGCGCTGACAGGGGCGCTCAGCACTGGGATCACCCCGGGCTACATGCCGGGCTTCGGCAATGATTTTGAGACCGAGGCGCTGCCGGGTGCGCTGCCGCGCGGCCAGAACTCACCCCAAAGGTGCAATTACGGGCTCTACGGCGAACAGCTCTCGGGCACGCCCTTCACCGCCCACCCGCCGGAGCGGACGTGGGTCTACCGCATCAGGCCCTCGGTCAAGCACTCGGCCCGGTATCACCGGATCGACCTGCCCTACTGGAAGACCGCGCCCCATGTCGTGTCGGATGTGACAAGCCTCGGCCAGTACCGCTGGGACCCGGTGCCCCACACGGACGCGGCGCTGACCTGGCTGACCGGCATGCGCACGATGACGACCGCCGGCGACGTGAACACACAGATCGGCATGGCTGCGCATGTCTACCTCGTCACCGAAAGCATGGTGGACAGTTACTTCTACTCCGCCGACAGCGAGCTCCTGGTGGTGCCACAGGAGGGGCGTCTTCGCTTTGCAACCGAGCTCGGCTGTCTCGATGTTGCGCCGCAGGAGATCGCAGTGATCCCCCGTGGGCTCGTCTACCGCGTCGAAGTGCTGGAGGGGCCCTGCCGCGGCTTTGTCTGCGAGAATTACGGCCAGACCTTCGAGCTGCCCCACCGCGGGCCGATCGGGGCCAACGCGCTCGCCAATCCGCGCGACTTCAAAGCCCCGGTCGCGGCCTTCGAGGACCGTGAGACGCCATCGACCATGACCATCAAATGGTGCGGCCAGTTCCATGAGACGGCGATCGGGCAGAGCCCGCTCGATGTCGTCGCCTGGCACGGAAATTACGCGCCCTACAAATACGATCTCACCACGTTCTGCCCGGTCGGCGCGATCCTCTTCGACCACCCCGATCCCTCGATCTTCACCGTGCTTACGGCGCCCTCGGGCATGGCCGGCACGGCGAATATCGACTTTGTTCTCTTCCGCGACCGATGGAATGTGGCCGAGAACACCTTCCGCCCGCCCTGGTACCACAAGAACATCATGTCCGAGCTGATGGGCAACATCTTCGGCCAGTACGATGCGAAGCCCAAGGGCTTCGTGCCGGGAGGCATGAGTCTTCACAACATGATGTTGCCCCATGGACCGGACCGGACCGCCTTCGAGCGGGCCAGCAACTCGAACCTCGGCCCGGACAAGCTTGAGCACACGATGTCGTTTATGTTCGAGACGCGCTTCCCGCAGCATCTGACCCACTTCGCGGGTCGGGAGGCACCGCTGCAGGACGACTACATCGACTGTTGGGACAGCCTCGAGAAAAAGTTCGACGGAACGCCAGGGCTCAAATGAGGCGCACGTGCCCGACCCGCGTCCCTCCTGGGTCGATAGCGCCAACGCCCCGGAGACGGACTTCCCCCTGAACAATCTGCCTTATGGCGTGTATTCTCTCGGCGATGCCGAGCCCCGGTGCGGTGTGGCCATCGGCGACCAGATCCTCGACGCGGCGGCCGTCGGGCCCATCGCGGGCGTTTCGAGCGATGTGCTCAAGGGGCATTGCTGGACGCCGTTCATGGCGCTCGGCCGACCCGCGTGGGACGCTTTGCGCCGTGGCCTTGCCGAAGCGCTCGCGGCCGGCTCCCCTGCGGAAGCGGAGCTCCGCCCGCATCTCGTCCCCCAGGCCGCGGCGCGCCTTCACCTTCCGTTTCGAGTGAGCGAGTTCACGGATTTCTACGCATCGCGCCACCACGCGTTCAATGTCGGCTCGATGTTTCGTGGGCCGGAGAACGCGCTTCCGCCCAACTGGCTCCACATGCCGATCGGCTACAACGGCCGCGCGTCCTCGGTCGTCGTGTCCGGCACGCCGGTGCGCAGGCCCTCCGGCCAGCTCAAAGGCCCTGGCGAGGCTGCCCCCCGCTTCGGGCCGTCGGCGCGGTTTGACATGGAGCTTGAGCTCGGCGCCGTGGTCGGCACCGCCTCACCTGGTCCGATCGACGTGGCGACGGCCTTTGAGACCATCTTCGGCTTTGTCCTGCTGAACGATTGGTCGGCGCGAGACATCCAGGCGTGGGAGTATCAGCCCCTCGGTCCGTTCCAGTCGAAGGCCTCAGCAACGACAATCAGCCCATGGATTGTGACCGCCGCGGCGCTGGAGCCCTTCCGTGTGGCAGCGCCCCCGCGAGAGGTGGCGCTCCTCCCCTATCTCGCCGAGCCCGGTCCAATGCACTACGACATCGCGCTTGAAGCGATGCTGACACCTGATGGGGGCCTTTGGACGGTCCTCACGCGGACCAACGCGCGGGAGCTCTACTACTCCGCCGCCCAGCAACTCGCCCACCACACAGTCAGCGGCTGTCCCATGCGCACGGGCGACCTCCTCGGGTCCGGCACCATTTCCGGGCCGTCCCCTCGGAGCCGCGGCTCGCTCCTCGAGCTTTCCTGGGGCGGACGCGAGCCTCTTGAGCTCGATTGTGGCGCGACGAGGTCCTTTCTGGAGGATTTCGACACGCTGACACTCCGCGGCCACGCACAGGGGAAGGGGTACCGCATCGGGTTCGGCGCCTGTGTCGGGCAGGTGATGCCGGCCTAGAACGGATCGTCGAGAAGGGCCGCGAAGGCCTGTTTGACATGCTCAGCAAACCGGCCGGCGGCGACGGACAGAGTGCGTCCGCGGAGCTGCGACAAATGGATGTAGGTCCGCGGCAGGTCCTTGTCGGAGAGCCTTTGGCGCGCAAATCCGTCCTCGGACGCCCAGCCGGTGTCGATTTCGAACCCGATGGCATCGCTGGCGCGAAGGGTCGCGGCCCCGAAGCCGAGCTCCGCCTCGATCACAACCGTCAGCGGGACGCCCTGCTGACGTGCGGCGGTGTCGAGGAGGCTTCGGAGGGGGCCGCGCCGCGGCAGGATCAGCGGACACTCCACCAAGTCATGGAGGCGAAGCGGTGCGCCGGTGAGGCGCGGGTGCCCTGGGCGGCCGACAGCGACAATCGTCGCCGGGGCAGCGGACAAAGACTGCAACGCCGGGTTGGCCCGCGGGTGGAACTGAAGTGCCAGGTCGGACTGATAATCCACCATCGCAGCCGTGAGCGCGGTCTCCTCCTGAGCTTCGATTGCGAAGGAGACCCCCGGAAATGCCGCTCGATACTCCGCGACCTTGGCCGAGAACATGCCATCGGATTTCACGCTTGGATCGACCGAGAGGGCCACGCGCCCGCGCCGTGCACCCTTGAGGTCGGCGATCTGCGACTGAACCCGCTCAACATCGGCCAGCTGTCGCCGTGCATGGGCCACGAAGATCTCACCCGCCGCATTCAACACGACGCCGTTCGTGCGTCGCTCGAAGATCTGCGTGTTGAGTTCGGCCTCAAGCGCAAGAAGCCGGCGGTTGAGCGCCGAGGGCGTGATCGCCATCCGGTCCGCCGCGGACCGGATCGACCCGGCGCGCGCGATCTCCTCCACCAGTTTGAGAATGAGGGTGTGCTGCATAGGTGTCTCGTTTTGAGCAACGCGGTGCGTCAAAAATAGCAGATGACGGGAGCACGAACACCGGGTACCTGTCCGATGTGTGCAATGGAGCGCACGATGGGCCTGTGCCCAACCACCTCGTCAGCGGCGGCGATCCTCCTGATCAACCGAGTGGGGCCAGTGGCTTCACAGCACGAGGCGCCAACGTATGTTCAGCACACCAGTCTCCCGTGGCGCCCGTCCTGTCGCGCCGGACGGCGTGTAGGTCGGGCCATGGACGGCAGCTACCCGCCCAAGCGAGGATTTACGGAAGAGCAGATCGCCTGCCTCATGGCGGCGCTCAAAAAGCTGGAGCTGAGCGCACCGGCGCGCGCGGACATGGAGGCGCCCCCTCCGGAGCATGTCCACGGCACGCCGATCGAGGATCTCTGCAAGGAGGAGCTGAAGAAGTATCAGCTCCACCCCCTCGACATGTGGGACCGGCTGGTTCTTTGGACCGAGCGGAACGAGATCGCGACGGGCCTCGACCAGTTCCTCCTGCGCCATCTCGGGTTCTTCAATGTTGAGCCGACGAGCCCCGGCTACATGGTCCGGCTCCGCCTGCCGGCCTGCCAGATGCGGGGCGATCAAATGCAGGCGCTCGGCGACATCGCCGAGACGTTCGGCGGCGGCTACGCGCATGTCACGACCCGTGGCAACATACAGATCCGCGAGATTGCTCCCAAGGATGTCCTGAACGTCATGGACGCGCTGACCCGGGCGGGGCTCTCCTGCCAGGGCTCCGGGGCGGATTCGGCGCGGAACATGACCGCCTCGCCCACTGCGGGGTTCGATCGGGCAGAGATCGTCGATCTCTCCGCCCACACGCACCGTCTCTCGAACCTGGTCCTCAACACGCGGGAGCTTCGGGCCCTGCCGCGGAAATTCAACATCTCCTTCGACAATGGCGGGACCATTTCGGCCGTCAGCGACAGCAACGACATCGCCTTTCAGGCCGTCGAGATCGGTGAGGGTGCGGCGGTGCCACCCGGGATCTACTGCCGGATCGGCCTCGGTGGGATCTCCGGTCACCGGGATCTGACGCGCGACACCGGCATGATCTGCACACCGGAGCAGACGGTTATGGCGGGCTTTGCGATGCTTCACGTGTTTGTGGAGCATGCCGACCGCACCAACCGGAAGAAGGCCCGGCTCAAGTATCTGCTCGACGCCAAGGGTCTCGACTGGTTCGTCGA
>JBCDHQ010000305.1:0-5454 GCA_038749815.1 Pseudomonadota bacterium
AGGCGATGATCATCGCGCAAACCCTCCTCGTCACGCCTCTCGTTGCGGCCCTCACCAAGGACGTGATCGAGGCGCTGAACCAGGAATATGCCGAGCAGTTCGCCTCGCTCGGCGTCGGACCTGGCGCACGGATGGCAGCGCTCCTCTGGGACGGGCGGTTCAGCCTGCTGACCGTTGCCCTCGCGGGCTTTGGACGGGCCGTGGCCGAGGTCGGGGCTGTGATCATCGTCGGCGGCAACATCAATCACGTGACGCGGGTGATGACTACCTCGATCGCGCTCGAGACCTCGCGCGGCAATCTCGACCTCGCACTGGCGCTCGGCATCGTCCTGCTGACGCTCGCGATCGGGGTCAACGCGGCGCTGATGGCCGTGCGCGGTGCGGCCGCCCGTGCGGCCTATGTTTGAGGCCGAGGTGACGGCCCCCCTGATCGAGGCCAGGGGTCTCGGTTTCCGTGCAGGCGGGCGGGCGCTGATTGCGGATATGGACGTCTCCGTTCGCGCGGGCCGCCGAACGGTTGTCCTCGGGGCGAACGGCGCAGGCAAAAGCCTGCTCCTCCGCCTCTTGCATGGGCTTCTCCGCCCGAGCACCGGGCAGATCCTCTGGCAGGGCCGCCCGCTCGACCGAGCGGCGCGGGCCCGTCAGGCGATGGTGTTCCAGACCCCCGTCATGATGCGCCGCTCCGCCCTCGCCAATCTTCGGTTTGCTCTGGCCGCCCGGGGGCTGAGCCGGGCGGCGGCCCGCATGCGGGCCGAGGCCGCGCTCGAGGATGCGGGGCTCGAGGCACGCGCAGCCCATCCGGCGCGGCTCCTCTCGGGTGGGGAACAGCAGCGCCTCGCGCTTGCGCGGGCGCTGGCGCTGGCGCCCGAGATCCTGTTCCTAGACGAGCCCACGGCGAGCCTCGACCCCGCCTCCACCCTTGCCATTGAAACGCAGATCACCGCCGCCTCCCGACGCGGCGTGACAGTCGTCCTTGTGACCCACGACATCGGCCAGGCGCGCCGCCTCGGCAATGACGCGCTCTTCCTGTCCGAGGGCCGCCTCGTCGAGGCCGGACCGGCGGCAGCCCTCCTCGACGCGCCGCGCTCCCGCGAGGCGGAGGCGTGGGTGACCGGTCGGGTGTTTCTGCCATGAAGATCGTCTGGCGCACCGCGCTGGTCTGCCTCCTCGCCGGTCCGCTCGCCGCCGGGCCGTTCATCATCCTCCAATCGACGACGTCGACGGAGAACACCGGCCTCTTCGATCACATCCTGCCGCGCTTCGAAGCCGAAACCGGCATCGATGTGCGCGTGGTGGCCGTTGGCACCGGCCAGGCGCTGAAGAATGCGGCCCGCGGCGACGGCGACGTCGTTCTCGTGCACGCCCGCTCGGCGGAGGAGGCCTTCGTGGCCGCCGGCCATGGCCGGGCGCGCTATGACGTCATGTTCAACGACTTCGTGATCGTCGGACCGCCCGAGGATCCCGCGGGGATACGCGGCCTGAGCGATGCGGTGCGCGCCCTCGATCAGATCGCCCGGACGCGCGCCCGCTTCACGTCGCGCGGCGATGACAGCGGGACGCACAAGGCAGAGCGCGCGCTCTGGGCTGACACCAATGTCGATCTCGGGGCCGCATCGGGGACATGGTATCTTGAGACTGGCGCGGGCATGGGCGCGACCCTCAACATCGCAACGGCCACGGGCGCCTATGTGCTCACCGATCGGGCCACCTGGATCAGCTTCGGCAACAAGGGTCGCCAAGAGATCCTGGTCGCGGGCGACCCGCGCCTCCTCAATCAGTACGGCGTCATTCCCGTCTCGCACCCGAGCGCCAAAGACGATCTGGCTGACATCTTCGTCGATTGGATCCTCTCCGAGGCAGGCCAGGCCGCCATTGCCGGGTTCACGCAGAACGGGGTTCAGCTCTTCTTCCCGAACGCCGAAAAATGATGTGGTGTTCTGACGCACACCGCGGCACGATCCCCGTCAAGGAGAGATCGCCCATGCCGGATCAGAGCCGTCGCACCCAACTCGCCGCCGCGACACAGGCGGAGCATGAGGCGCTCCACCATCATCGCTGGATCGCTCGGTTGATGGCACCCGATCTCTCGGAGGGGGAGTACCGGGCCGTCCTCTCGGCCTATCAGGCGTTTTATGGTGCCGTGGAGGCCGCGCGGCGGCGCTCGGGTCACTTTCCAGACCTCTCGCTCCGCGATGCCCTCACTGCGATGGAGGCGGATCTCTCGGGGCAGACGGCCGCGCCCATATCGCCGATCGAGCACCTCCAGGCGCCCTCCAAGCCGACCGTCCTTGGCGCGCTCTATGTGCTCCACGGCGCGGCCTTCGGGGCAGGCCTGATCGGCGCCCATATCCGCGCCACGCTGCCCCACATGCCGTGTGCGTATTTCTCGCGCCGGCCGTCTGCCCCCCTCTGGCGCCACCTCGTTGCGGCGGTGGAGGAGAGCGGCGCGGGGCTTGACGCCGTCACCGACAGCGCCCGCCGCACCTTCCTCCGCTTCGGCGCCGAGGTGACCCGGCAGTGCGAGCAAGGCGAGTTCGTCTAGCCCAGCCTTGAGACGCACGGACCGCGCCCCGGCCGAGGCGTCCGTGGCCCGGCGCGGTTTCCAACGAAAGCGACACCACCTCAACACTGCCGGGGACCGCTCCGGACAGTGGCGCGCGGCGCTCTGAGAGCGCCGGCAGTCCGTGGTGACGGCCCGCGGCGGGTGAAGGCCCTTCTCCGCAGACCTGGCGATGGTTCAGCGCGCTGGACCGGTTCTACTGAGACGACAAAATCTGCGATGAGAGGCGCCCGGCCGGCCGGGCTTCGTCCCTTCCGGCGCCGAGCACTCGCCAGCCCAGACGCACCTCCGGCCAACGCTCTGAGAGGCACAGACCACCTGGTCGGCGGTGTCGATGGCGATGACCTTGGGCGCCCGCCGCCCGATTGCTGCCTAGACGGCGCAGGCTAGAAACAGGTCGGTCTCGCCACCGGAACGGAGCGGTTCTGGGTCCCGCCCTGATACGTCTCGGAGCCTGTGTCCGCGGCTTCAGATACCGGGCACCGCACTCGCACGCCACACTGGCGGGCCTTTTCGGTCTGCCGAGAGCGTCCGAAGGACCTGAGCAGTTGGGTCCGATCGACGTCTACACGGGCTTCCGTCCCCCTGGCTGAGACCGGACAGACGCCTGCGCAGGGCCGTTGGGCCAGGGGAACCGAACCCGAGGGCGGTTCGCGAAGATCAGGGCGCGGTTCTGGGCTGAGAAGAGACCGGCGCGCCGAACTTTGGCGCCGGCCCGCGGGCGTGCAACACGCACGCCTGGGCATCGGTGCCGCCGCGACATGCGATCAGGTGCCCGTCGCGTGGGCATTGCATTGCGCTCTGAGAGACAGGATCTCTGGTGACATGGACACGGAGGCATCACTCAGTCACCCTGAGACACCCTTTGTCCCTGGGAAGACACAGCCATGGTAGAGTTCACATCCTCTACGCGCCGACCCGACATGGAGCTCTCGATCGGGCACCTGCCCCGGGCCGAGCAATTCAAGATCTGGCAACAGATCAGCGCCCGGATCGGTGATGTCACCTTCGACGCAGACAGCGAGGCGGATGACACGCCGTTCAAATCCATCGCATGGAACCTCGGGCCCATGCTCCTCACGGAGACCAGCTTCCCACTCTCGACCATGGAGCGGACCAAACGCCATGTCGCCTTCGGCAACGCGGACTATGTGCGGGTCCGCATTCTCGGCGGCGGCTTCGGGACCTCGGTTGTCAACGGGAAGAACGTCACCGTTGTGCCCGGGGATGTGCACTTCGTCCACGGCAACTCCGAGATCTGGCTGCGCGCGCAAGCGATCGACATCCTCGGCCTTCTGATCCCCTATGACGCGCTCGACATCGATCCATCCTCCCTTGGCGGGTACTTTTCTACACCCGCCCGGAGCGCGACCGGACGCATCATCACCAGCGCACTCCAAACGGCGCTGGCCGAAATGCCCTACACCAAACCCGGCGAGATCCCGGCCCTCGCCGCTGCACTGATGGGCATGGTTCGGGGGTTGCTGACGCATGTCTCGCCCGAAGACTCCGATCGCAAGGCCTTTGCCATCCTCCAGGGCCACGCGGTGCGCCAATATGTCGACGCCCATCTCATGGACACCGACCTGACGGTCGAGCGACTGTCCTCCATTTTCGGCGCATCGCGGGCCTCGATCTATCGCCACTTCCCAGAGGGGGAGGGTCTGATGGCCTACGTCAAAAACCGCCGTCTCGACCGGTGCCTTCTTGAGCTGGTCCGGACCGAGAAATCGCGTGGCGCCGTCCGTCGCGTGTCGGAGCGGTGGGGATATGCGGACGCCTCGCACTTCTTCCGCCTCTTCAGAGACCGGTTCGGTGTCGCGCCGAGCGAGGTGCTCGGTCTCAGCCTCGGCGCGGGTGAGGCGGTGGGCACGATCTTTCCGGACTTCTCGTTTTTGCTTCAGGGGGATCTCGACGGGCGCTCCCTCATCGCCCGCCTGCAAGATCCAAAAATGCCCGAGTGCGGGGCCGACTGACACGGCACCCGCTTGCGGCCTGCAGCGCTCAAAACTTGAACTTTTCCAGAGCCTTGGCACCCCTCACCACGTCTTCTTTGTGCTTGACCGCATACCCGAGCCAACTGTGATGCGCATTCACACTGTCTCCAGCATAGCTGCCGACACCGTTCTTGACCGTGTGATGCGTGTGGATCGCTTTCCGCTTTGCTTTGACATTGCCGTCAACCGCCCCGGGCTCCACGTCTTTGTACTTTTTGTAGAGAGCGTTATAGGCAGCGAGCAGCGTGGCGCTGTGGCCAAAGCGAGACGTGAAGGAGTCGTTGATCGCTGTGTCGTGATCGGTCAGAAACGCCGACAGGTAACTTGCACCGATATAGGCGGGCGCGCCGTATTTCACGTCCTGTGGATTGCCGTGCGTGCCCGGGAGAGGCACCACACTCCGCTCCCCCTTTTTGTGGTCGAGCAGATCCGCGCTTTTGTCGCCCGAGTAGAACGTGTAACCTTTGTCTTTGAATGTGGGCATCGCGGTGCTCAAGCCGCCCATCATGCCGCCCTGTTCCATGCGGATCACTCGGACGCAATTGATCTGAGGATGGTCAGGCAGGTCGAGCTTGCGGCTCGTTTCGCCCAAGTTCTTGCCCCCGACCGGATCGAAGAGCAGCACGTTGCACTTCAAGCGCGCCCGGTGATGGCTGATGTAGCTGAGAAACCTGACGCCGAGTTTGGCTTCCTTTTGCGTCCCCATCCGTTTGACGAAGATTTGCTCCAGGCTCTTTCTGTACCACCTCTTGAATTCTTCGTTGTTGCCGTCGCCATCATCCTCATCGTCGTCAAAGTCCTCCAGATCGAAGGTCGTCTTGCCCAATTTCGCGTTTTGGATCGTGAAGCCCTGCGCCGCACCGAGGCTGGTCCGGAAGATATCGTTGAGCAGCATGA
>JBCDHQ010000306.1:0-5407 GCA_038749815.1 Pseudomonadota bacterium
AGCTGCGCCGGCCGCCGCCCTCCAAAGGCGCCCATCTGAACCATGTCGAGGGCGCGTGTGACCTTCTCCTCGCGCTCGGCCTTGCCCATTTTGCGGACCTCGAGCGGGAAGGACAGGTTTTCGGCGACGCTCATATGCGGGAAGAGCGCGTAGTTCTGGAACACCATCCCGATGCCGCGCTGGTGCGGCGGGATGTTGTTGATCGGCCGGCCGTCAAGCCGGATCTCGCCATGGGTGGCCGTCTCAAAGCCTGCGAGCATCATCAGGCAGGTGGTCTTGCCGGAGCCCGAGGGGCCGAGCATCGTCAGAAACTCGCCGCGCCCGATCTCGAGATTGAGGTCCTTCACGACCAGCGTCTCACCGTCATAGGACTTCTGTACACTGTCAAACGCCACGAAGGCGCCGTCGCTGACTGCCATGTTGCCACCCGTTTTGCTGGCCGGACGCTACCTGCCCAAATGCTGACGTGTAAAGCCACGCCAGTTGCCGCACCGCACGGAACGGGCCGGCTGTCTGCCGAGGAGGCAGTGTGACGCGCCGCATGCGAAAGAAAAATACGCCAGGACCCGCAAAACCGGTTCCAAAACGTCCCGTCCCGTCCTACCGTGCCGTCACTCACGGCCAATGCATACGTTATTTGGTCGAGACAAAAACCAACACGGAGGAATAGCATGAAACGCACTCTGCTCATCACGACAGCCCTCGCATTTGGCGGTGTGACCTCGGCGACGGCGCAAGAAGTCCTGGAGATGACCTCGGCTTTTGCAAAGAACCTGCCGATCCTCGGCACGGCGGCCGTTTCGTTCGTCGAGAAAATCAACAGCATCTCAAGCGATGTTGAGTTCGAGCACTTCAACCCAGGCGAACTCGTCCCGACCCTTGAGGCCCTCGATGCGGTCTCAAACGGCTCGGTCGATGCGGCCTACACGACCGCCGGCTACTGGCAGGGCAAAATGAAAGCGGCCTCTCTCGTCTCTGCCGTGCCATTCGGCCCCGAGGCGGGCGAGTTTCTGGCGTGGATGTTCTATGACGATGGTCTGCGCTTCTGGCAGCAGCTCTATGACGACAACGGCTACAACGTCCACGTGATCCCCTGCGGCATCATCGCGCCCGAGACGTCCGGCTGGTTCAAGGAGGAGATCACGTCGCTTGAGGATCTCGAGGGTCTCAACATGCGCTTCTTCGGCCTCGGCGCCGAAGTGATGCAGCGTCTCGGCGTCTCGACCTCCCTTCTGGCCGCGGGCGACATCTTCCCGGCACTCGAGCGGGGCGCGATCGATGCGACCGAGTTCTCGATGCCCCGCATCGACGCGAACCTCGGCTTTCACCAGATCGCGAAGTACAACTACTTCCCCGGGTGGCACCAGCCTGCAACGATCTTCGAGCTTTTGATCAACAAGGACATCTGGGAAGATCTCGACGAAGTCGCTCAAAACCAAATCGACGTCGCCTGCATGGCCAACATCACCGACAACTATGCAGAAGGCGAGGCGACGAACTTCCAGGCGATGGTGGACAACACCGAGAATAACGGTGTGACCATCAAGACCTGGAGCGACGAGCAACTCGCCGCGTTCGAAGCTGCATGGAATGAGGTGGCGGCGGAGCTTGCCGCGGAAGACGAGTTCTTCAATGAGGTCTGGACCGACCTGCAAGAGTTCCGGGAAGGCTACCGCGTCTGGGGCAACTCGATCTACCTCCCGCGTCCGCGCTGAGCCGGACGCCCTTTGAGAAACGGCTGGGGGCGGCGTAAGCTGCCCCCAGCCGAGGTGTGTGGGGGGAGGACCAATGTCAGACCAAAGCGAGCTCGTCTCGATCAACGATCCGGGCGAGACGGATCGCGACGAACACACCCGCGGCGATCGGTTTGTTGTCGGCGTCGGCAATGCCGTCGCCTGGATTTTCCCAGTGTTGATGCTCGCCATCGTGCTGCAGGTGGTCCTGCGCTCCGCCGGCCGATCAGACCTTCTGCCCGATCAGATCTGTCTGCCCCTCACCGCGGCCTGTATGGCGCTCGGCAATCAGGCCTGGCTCGACGATCTGCAGTGGTGGTTGTACGGCACGGCGGTGTTGGTCGGCGTGGCCTACGCGGTCACAACCAACAGCCATGTCCGCGTCGACATCTTCTACGACAACTTCACGCGGGATCGGCAGGCCAAGATCGATATCTTCGGGCTCGTCTGGCTGTTCCTGCCCTTCGTGATCATCTGCTGGGATCAGACGTTTCACTACACAGTCTCGTCCTGGGCGGCGGGTGAGGGGTCCGACAGCCCCAACGGCTTGCATCGGCTCTATCTTCTGAAGACTGCGATGAACCTCTGTTTCGTGTTGATGGCAATTGCGATCTGGGCCGCGTACTATCGACTGCTCTACAGGGTGACCCACCCGGCGCTTTGGAAACAGCTCCTCTTCGCGTTTCCGTCGACCTTTCTCGCGGTCAACTTGTCCTGCTACTACATCGCGTATTGGTACTATCGCCTGACCACGGATCTTCAGCCGCGCGCAATCACACGCGAGCCGATCTTCGACGTCCTGACACGGACGGTTGAGGATCGAGAAGAGGAGATCCTGTTTTTCGGCTCTGAGATATCGATCATGATCCTGATCACGATGGTCGTCACCGCGGCCTTGATCGGCATCGCCTACTGGACCCGGCAGCGCCCGGGCGAGGCGGCCTGAGATGGCGCTGCTTGAGTGGGTGGGCCAAGCGCTTACGCTGAATGAGATCGCCGTCGCGGCGATGTTTCTGGTCTTTGTTGGGATGCTGTTTCGCGGCATCCCGGTCGCCTACGCCCTGGTGGGCGTCGCACTTGTGTTCACGATCATCGCCGAGCTCTTCCTCGACCCGAACCGGGCGCTGTTCCGCGATGTGATCGACTTCGATCGAACGGGGATATCGTGGCAGCGCCTCGGCACGGTCGGCGGCCGTGTTTTTGGCTCGATCGTCAAGAACCCCGTCCTCGTCGCGCTGCCGATGTTCATCTTTATGGGCCTGATGCTCGATCAGTCGGGCGTCGCGCAGCGGATGATGCGCTCGATGCAAGTGCTGTTCGGGGCGCTTCGGGGCGGACTTGCGCTCACGGTCCTGCTGATCGGAATCATTCTTGCCGCGTCCACGGGCGTCATCGGCGCTTCGGTCACGCTCTTGGGGGTCATGGCGCTGCCGCAGATGCTGGGGCAGAACTATGCAAAGCCGATCTCAACGGGGACGATCGCGTCGGCGGGGACGCTTGGGATCCTGATCCCGCCCTCGATCATGCTGGTGATCATGTCGGACCAGCTCGCCATCTCGCTCGGCGACCTCTTTATGGGGGCGCTCTTTCCGGGGCTGCTTCTCGGCGTGCTCTACATCGTCTTCATCATCCTCTACGGGATCATCAACCCGAAGGCGATGCCTGTCCCACCGGACCATCCTGAGATCAATCTGGAGGTTGTGCGGGACGTCGCGCTGTCGGTCGTGCCGCCGATGTTCCTGATCCTGCTGGTGCTCGGCTCGATCTTCTTCGGGTTCGCGACACCCACGGAGGCCTCGGGTCTCGGCGCGCTCGGCGCCACGATCCTGGCGGCGGCCAACGGCAGGCTCTCGTTCAAGGTCCTGAAAGAGGTGTCGCGCTCCACGATGAACACAAGCGGGTACATCGTCGGCATCTTTCTGGCGGCGAACTTCTTTGCGTTCATCTTGCGCCGCTATGGCGGCGACGAAATCGTAGAGAGCCTTGTGACCGCGGCCTTCACCGATCCCTACATGATCGTGATCTTTATCCTCTTTATCATCTTCCTGCTCGGGTTCCTGCTCGACTGGATCGAGATCACTCTGATCATCATGCCGCTGATGCTGCCCATCATTCTCGCGCTCAACTTGCAGATCGATGGCTACGGCGTTGTGCGGGATCCCTCGGTCGTCTGGTTTGCGATCCTTGTTGCGGTGACGCTGCAGACCTCGTTCCTGACGCCTCCCGTGGGCTTTGCCCTCTTCTATCTCAAAGGGGTTTGCCCACCGGGCGTGACGCTCGGCCACATCTACCGTGGGATCATCCCGTTCGTGCTCCTCCAGCTCACGGGGCTTGCGATTGTGTTCAACCTGCCCTGGCTGGTCACGTGGCTGCCGTCGGTCGCCTATGGCAACTGAGGCGCCACATGCCGAAAGTTGAGCCGTCAACGGCGGTGGTGGTGAAAGGGTCGGACTACCCGGGTCACTTCGCCTCTCAATGCGCGGAGCGGTTGCGTCTCCGGCTCGGGCACACGGGCGGGCTGACGACACTTGGCGTCAACCTCACCCATTTGCAGCCGGGCCAATGGTCGAGCCAGCGCCACTGGCACAGCCACGAAGATGAGTTTGTCTACATGCTCGACGGGGAGGTCGTCTTGGTCGAGGAGACCGGCGAAACCCGTCTTCGGACCGGCGACAGTGCGGCGTTTCCAAGGGGCGCGCCGAACGGTCATCACTTGGTGAACCGCTCGTCCCGCGTGGCAACCTATCTCGAGATCGGCACGAACAACCCAAAGGACGTCGTGACCTATTCCGACATCGACATGATGACGGAGGAGGGCGGGGGCGGGTTCACACGCAAGGACGGCACGCCCATTGTCGAGTGACCGCCTCAGGTGGCGCGGGCCAGGTCCGCGATCAGGCGGTCCATAAACGCGTCGCAGGCGGCGAGCTCGGACCGGGCGATGAACTCATCTCCCTGGTGGGCCTGCTCGATCGAGCCCGGCCCGCAGACGATGGTGGAATAGCCCCCATCCTGAAACTGGCCGGCCTCGGTTGCGTAGGAGACGACATGCGTTCCGTTGTCGCCGGTCAGGCGTCGGGCGAGCGCCTCGGCCGCGCCGTCGCGTTCGGCGCGGCACCCGGGCACGGAGCTTGCGACCTCGACCGAAACGCCGGCAGAGGGCCTGACAGCGCGGATCTCGGCGTCGATCTCGGCGGCAAACGCCCGGTAGCGCGCGATCCAATCCTCGAGCGGCTCGGTCGGCAGCCCACGGATATCGACGGAAAAGGTGCAGTCCCGCGCGGTGATGTTGTGGGCCGTGCCGCCTTCGACACGACCGACATGCAGCGTCGTCCAGGGGGGCTCGTAACCAGTGCCGATGCCGGCCGCGGCGGCCGCGTTCTCCCGGCTCTGCGCGTCGACCCAAGCGATCAGCCGAGCCGCCGTCATCACAGCGGACACGCCTTGGTGCATCAGGCTCGAGTGGACCTCAAAGCCCCGGACGTGAGTGGCGATCTCGCAGATTGACTTGTGCCCCGTGACGACTTGCATCTCGGTCGGCTCTCCCACGATCACGGCGGCGGCCGGGGCCAGGTCCTCGCGCATTCGGGCGATCAGGGGAGGGGCGCCGAGGCACCCGACCTCCTCGTCATAGGAGAAGGCCAACTGGATCGGGCGCGCGATCCCTGCCGAGA
>JBCDHQ010000307.1:0-5366 GCA_038749815.1 Pseudomonadota bacterium
ATCGGCAAGCCTTGGGAGGAGGGTGAGATGCTCAATGTCGCTCTCGCACTGGAAAAGGCGGCCGATTTCACGCATATTGCGCCAAATTGGTGGGACAAACCTGCCGGCAGCAGCTGAGGCCCAGGCATATGGCACGCGCACGCACAATGGCAGTCCTTGGTGTGGTGAGCGTGCTCGCCGCCTGCGCAGAGGAGCCCGCGGGCGGCCGCGGCCCGTTCGATCCGCCCCCGGTGAACTCCCCCATTTTCAACAACCCAAGCGCGACCGAGTTCCGGCCCTTTCCCGAGGTGCCTGAGCCGTCTCCGCCAGAGAGCGAGGCGGACGCCCTGGCGGCGGATGTGACCGCGGCCCTCCGGACGACCCAGACCCCGGGGACGACCGGCAGTACCGTTCCATCGAGCGGACCGGTGGTGAGCGTCGCACCGACGATCACCGGGCCTGTGGTTGCGGGCACCGGTCCGGATGCGACCACAGGCGCAGCGCCGGTCGACCCGTTCAGCCAGGACATCGGCATCGATCCCAACGACACAGCAATCGATCTGAACGCCCAAAGCCAGGAGCAGCAGAAGCGCCAGCGCGAGATCGCAGCGCGCCAGCGAGAGGCGGCGCGCGAGCAGCTTGAAGTGTTTGAGCCCGAACCGATTGCACCGGTCGATCCCAACGCCAACGTGATTGCATTTGCCCGGGCAACCTCGCACCCGCTCGGCACAAAGGTCTACAACCGGCCGCCGTTCCGGGATCGGTCGCAGACCCGGTCGACGTGCCGGCGGTTTGCGAATGCCGACGACGCGCAGCGCCAGTTCCTCGCCAATGGCGGGCCCAACACGGACCGCTTCAACCTCGACCCCGACGGCGACGGCTTCGCCTGCGACTTCGACCCAGCGCCCTACCGCCAACTCAACTTCTGAACGCTGGAGCCGGCGCCGGCCGCCATCGGCCGGAGGCTCCTGCACACCCCGAACAACCAGCACTCACCCGCGTGTCCCGGTCAATTGCGTGTCCCGTCACGCGAGAGCGTCCCAGACGCGGGCGCTCAGCGGATCGGACCCTTGATGCCCTCTGGCGCGGAGTGCGCGTGCCGGCAGCGCGACGTAGAAGGCTCCGCAAAGGCGGCACTGTCTTTACCTGGAGCATGCCTTCAGCGCCTCACGAGATCCCCAGTCTCGCAGGTTGGTGCGAGATGATCTCCGCCGCGCGCAGGCACGGCGCTCCACCACTTTGAGCCGGATCAGAGGCCTGGGCCGCACGAATGCCCTTCGAGGAGATCATGCCCCACGTGCCCCTCTGCATCCTATGGAAGCAGACGCCCTATCCGCGCGCCCTTCGTCTCTTTGTGTGGGGTAGATCACCCGGGCCACCGGCCCTCGTCCTGGTGATAGGAGGACTAAAAGTCGCGACGCGCAGACCGCCGTTCTTCAATGGAGTGTGGCGCATCGTAGAACCAAACGCGCGCAAAATACGTCGTGGTGCGGGTGATGCACACGCACCGGGTCAAATATCACTTGTGTGACACGTGGGAGAGTGGGTCGTCAGACCACGAGGTTTCCGGCGCTTTTGCGCCCATCGCGACCGTCGATCATTTCGAACTCGACCGGTTGGTTCTCCGTCAGTGTGGTCAGACCCGCCTTCTGGACAGCGGTGATGTGGACGAAGACGTCCTTTCCGCCCTCCTCAGGCTGGATGAAACCGTAGCCCTTCTCGGAATTGAACCACTTTACAGTGCCTTTAGGCATTCCATTCGTCCTTCCAGTAGTCAGTTCGACCCGATGGCCGCGCGCAGTGCGCGTCCGACACCCGGGCAGTGGGGCCATCGCTCAACGTCCGACCTGGTAGCGAAAGTGCCCCTTTGGTCGAAGCCCCGTGACAACTTTCTACCCCGAATCGATGCCGGTGAACACAGCGAAAGGCGCTGAGAGGCCTTTCTCACTTGATCGTGGGGGGCCTCATGTGCCCTTGTCCGGGCAACCTGCCCAAGGAAGGAGCGGACAGCCATGGAAGACCTCTTCACCCTCGCCAATCTTGGCAATCTGGTGGTCCTCATTTTCCTTCAAGCGGTGCTTGGCTTCGACAACCTGCTCTACATCTCGATCGAGAGCCAGCGCGCGCCGGTCCACCAGCAGGCCCAGGTTCGGCGCTGGGGCATCATCATGGCGGTGGCCCTCCGGATCGTGCTCCTCTTCGCGATGATCCAGCTTATAGCGACACTGCAGGCCCCGTTCTTTACGCTGTCCATCCCCGGTGTGATCGAAGGGGAGTTCAACTTCGCGGTCTGCGTGTTTCTCTTCGGCGGCGCCTTCATCATGTACACGGCCGTGAAGGAGATCAGCCATCTCCTCTCGATCGAGCATCTCGAACACGGCGTGGGCGAGACGAAGGCAAAGCCCGCCGCGCAGGTCGTGGCGATGATTGTTCTGATGAACCTGATCTTCTCCTTCGACAGCGTCCTCTCGGCGCTGGCGATCACTGAGGTCTTCGTTGTCCTCGCAACCGCGATCATCATCTCAGGGATCGCGATGCTGGTGCTTGCGGATGGGGTTTCGGCCTTCATCAAGAAGAACCGCATGTACGAGGTGCTCGGGCTCTTTGTCCTGCTGATCGTCGGGATCGTGCTGCTCGGCGAGGGTGGGCACGAGGCGCACCTCAAGCTCTTCGGCTACCAGGTGGAGCCGCTGGCGAAGTCGACCTTCTACTTCTCGATCGCGGTCCTCTTCCTCGTCGAGATCATCCAATCGGGCTATCAGCGCAAACTGGCGGCGGAACGTGCTGCACAGCCGAAGAAACCCGGACGCGTCTCCTGACGCGGGGCTAGGTTTCGGCCCCGCCCCGTGGTACTCGGGGCGGGACAGACGGGGGAGGGGCTGATGTTGCGAGGATTTGCAGCCTTTGTCGTTGTGGCGATTGTCCTCTTCACGGGGGTTGCAGCCTTTGGGGCAGCCCTCTGATGGCACAGCGGTTCGGGGGCAAGTACAGCCCAGGTGGCACACAAAGCCTGGAGGGTCGGCGGCCTGAGCGCGTCAACGTGTTCGCCCGGCTCCTCTACGTCGCGGCCCTGCCTGTCTTGGTCGCGGGTCTCATGGCCGTGGCCGGGGGGAGCGCCATCGAGGCGGCGATCGAACTCTCTGCCTTTGCGCTCCTCATCGTGGGCGCGTGGCTTTTGAACGAAGGGATAAAGGCGGAGCAGGCTTTCGCGGCTCGGACCATTGCACGCCCCCCCGCCGTCCCACGAAAAATCCTTGCGGCCGGCCTGACCGCTGCGGGCGTGCTCGTCGCGCAGGCGGCAAATGTCGGAGTGATCGAGGGCGTCATCTTCGGGGCGATCATCGCGGTGGCGCATCTGATGGGCTTCGGCCTCGACCCGCTGGCGGCAAAGGGCATTGAGGGCGTGGGCCGCGCCGAGAGCCAGCGCGCCGCACTTGCCATCGAGGAGGCGGAGGCGGTGGTCGTCGAGATCCGGAAGGCTGCGGGCAGCGTGCGCGACCGCGAAATCGCCGACCGGGCTGAGGCGTTGGCCGAGCGGGCGCGGGCCCTCTTTCGGACCGTCGAGGACGATCCCCGCGACCTCCGGCGTGCGCGCAAGTTCCTCGGCGTCTACCTCGAAGGCGCACGCGACGCGACGGTCAAATATGCTGGGCTCTCAACGGAGCTGCGGGGCGGGCCCGCGCGGGGCGAGTACCTTGCGCTCCTGACCGATTTGGAGGCGAGCTTTGCGACGCACCGCGAAGTCCTGCTCGCCGATGACAAGACCGATCTCGACATTGAGATCGAGGTGCTGCGCGAGCGGCTGAAACAAGAGGGCCTCGAGGCCTGAGGAAGGAGAGAGAGATGTCGGAAACCGTCCGCGCCAAAGCCGAAACCCTCGTCAAGGATGTCGAGGAGGCGGCGGTAGCCCTCCCCGAACCGAAGGGCGAGCTGGTCCCCGTCGAGTCTGCCGACCCCGAGACCAAGGCCGAGATCGAGAAGCGGATCGCCGAACTCGACATGACCTCGACTCAGTCGATCATCTCCTTCGGCTCGTCCGCGCAGGTCGAACTCCAGCAGATCAGCCAGGAAATGCTCTCGGGGGTCCGCAACAAGGATGCAGGGCCTGCGGGCACCGCGCTCCGCGATATGGTCTCCTCGATCCGCGGCTTTTCGGTCACCGAGCTCGATCCCAACCGGAAGCAGTCCTGGTGGGAGAAGCTGATGGGCAAGGCCAAGCCGCTGGCCGAGTTCATGTCGCAGTACGAGACCGTGCAGGGCCAGATCGAGAAGATCACCGGTGAGCTTCTGGAGCACGAGCACGTCCTCCTCAAAGACATCAAGGCGCTCGACAAGCTCTACGAGAAGACGCTCGATTTCTACGATCAGCTCGCCCTCTACATCGCGGCCGGCGAGGAGAAGATCCGTGTCCTCGACGCCGAGGAAATCCCGGCCAAGGAGGCCGAGGTCCAGGCGGCGCCCGAGGATCAGGGCGTGATCAAAGCGCAGGAGCTTCGCGATCTCCGCGCCGCGCGCGACGATCTTGAGCGGCGCGTGCATGACCTCAAGCTGACGCGCCAGGTGACGATGCAGTCGCTCCCCTCGATCCGGCTCGTCCAAGAGAACGACAAGAGCCTCGTCACCAAGATCAACTCGACCCTGGTCAACACGGTGCCCCTTTGGGAGACGCAGCTCGCCCAGGCCGTCACGATCCACCGCTCTCGCCAGGCGGCCGGCGTCGTGCGCGATGCCAACGACCTCACGAACGAGCTGCTGACCGCGAATGCCGCCAACCTTCGCCAGGCCAATTCCGAAGTGCGCAAGGAAATGGAGCGGGGCGTCTTCGACATCCAAGCGATCAAGAGCGCCAACGCCGATCTCATCGCCACCATCGAAGAGAGCCTCCAGATCGCCGACGAGGGCAAAGCGAAGCGCGCCGAAGCCGAGAAGGAGCTGCAGACCATGGAATCGGAGTTGAAGCAGACCCTCGCCGCCGCCAAGGCGCGGGGCGACAAGGCCGGTGTGACGATTGGGGGCAGCGCCTGATCCGGGCGCTGGGACCCGCCCGCGCGCTCGCCGCTGCCGTGGTGCTGGCGGGCTGCGCGACGGCGCCGAAAACCATTCCGGACGCTGCGCTGCCCCAATACTATGCCGACTTCCAGGCGAGCCTCGTCGCACGCGGCCTCTTGCGGACCGAGACCGCGCCACGCGACGCGCCGATCACGCTCGAGCGTTTGGTGGAGAGTTTCGTCGAGATCGCGCTCTATGACGAATTCTCCGAGCGGCGGAACCGGTTCGTGGAGGCCCGGACGGCCTCCACGCTCCGCCGCTGGGAGATCCCGATCCGCGTCGGCATCGTCCACGGCCCCTCGACCAGCCCCGCGCAAGCGGCCGAGGACCGGCGCAAT
>JBCDHQ010000308.1:0-5362 GCA_038749815.1 Pseudomonadota bacterium
CTGAAACAGCCCGTCAGGTGGTCATTGACGAGCCCCATCGCCTGCATCGCAGCATAGACGATCGTGGGGCCCACAAAGCGAAACCCGCGCGCCTTCAGATCCTTTGAGATCTGTTCGGAAAGGGGCGTGTAGGCCGGCACATCCTCCATTCGGGTGTAGGTGTTCTGAACCGGCGCACCGTCGACATAGCTCCAGAGATATGTCGAGAACCCTTGGCCCGCCTCGATCTCGAGATAGAGGTTTGCGCTTTTGATCGTGGCTTCGATCTTGCCGCGGTGACGCACAATGCCCGGGTCCGACAGGAGACGGGCGATGTCCTCCTCGCCAAAGACTGCCACGCGTGCCGGATCGAAGCCGGCAAACGCAGCGCGGAACGCGTCCCGCTTTCGGAGAATCGTGATCCAGGACAGGCCCGCTTGAAAGCCGTCGAGAATCAGTTTTTCCCACAATGCGCGGCTGTCCCATTCCGGAACGCCCCACTCAGTGTCATGATAACTTGTGTAAACTTCGTCGGTTCCGCACCAGGGACAGCGGTTGACACTCATGGGGCCTCTAGATATTGCGGGTGAGAACATAATCAGAACGAATGGGCAATATTAAGGAACTGTTAACTTATCTCCACGAATCCTGACCTCATCCTGAGTAACCAGGTGAGGAGGGTTGTAGATGGAAATCCGCGGAAACCAAGGTTGGGAATGGGACACCGCGGCGTCAGCCCTGCGCCGCAAAGAAGAGCAGCTGCTTGAGCGGATCATGGTGCGCAATCGCACCCGCACACTGGTGGCGACCGCCATTTCCGAGGGGCGCGTCCGCCTCGCCCTCCAACCGATCGTCTATGCGCACACAACGACCAGCACGGCGTTCTACGAAGGTCTGGTCCGGATCGAGATGCCGGACGGCACACTGGTCTCGCCGGGGGACATCCTGCCGAAAATTGCCGGCCTTCCAGAGGCGGCCGCTCTCGACGAAGTGGTGTTGCAGCTGGCGCTCACAGCGCTTGCCCGGGATCCGGGGCTGCGCCTTTCGGTCAATGTGGCACCGGCCACCATCTCCTCTCCGTCCTGGCTCGATGTGCTGGAGCGTGCCCATGCCGAGGCGCCCGACGTGTGTTACCGATTGATCGTCGAGATCACGGAAACGGCGAGCCTTCTGCACAAGCGCGATGTCCCGGCCTTTTTGAAGGCGGTCCGCGCAACCGGCGCGAACATTGCGCTCGACGATTTCGGGGCCGGTCACACGTCGTTCCGCTACTTCCGCGAGCTGCGCTTCGACATGGTCAAGATCGACGGTGGCTTTTGTGCCGGCATCGCGACGGATCCGGATGCCGCCTGTCTGGTCACAGCCCTCGTCGGGATCGCAAAGCACTTCGAGATGGTCTGCGTCGCCGAACACATCTCCGACCCGAGAGATGCGAGCAAGGTGGCTGAGCTCGGTGTCGACTGCCTCCAGGGGCACCTCTACGGCACGCCGGAACTCTGTGACGTGTCGCTGACATCCAGCGGTGCGGCGTCCACTCGGAAAGCGGCGGCCAACCCGCGAAACTGACCTCAGTCGTCCTTCGCGAGCTTCGCAATCTGGCTTTGCATCTCGGAGATCTGCTGGCGCAGATCGTCGAGTTCGTTGGGCGAGGATTTCGGGTTGGTCGACGTTGAGGCGCCGTCTTCTCGGTTTCCGGAGAACGGGGTGAACATCCGCAAGGCGTTCTCGTAGATCTCCATATTGGCCCGCGCCATCGCCTCGAGATTGGCCACCGCGGGATTTGCGCCGAACGCACGGGTCATCTGCTCCCGAATGCGCTCCTGATTGCGGGAGAAGGACTCCATCGACGCGTCAAGATAGCCGGGCACAACGCTTTGCAGCGTGTCGCCGTAGAGACGAATAAGCTGCCGGAGAAAGTTCGCGGGCAGCATGGTTTGCCCTTTCGCCTCCTCCTCGAAGATAATCTGGGTCAGGACCGAGCGGGTGATGTCGTCGCCGGACTTCGCATCTCGCACGACAAAGTCCTGCCCGTCCCGGACCATCTGCGCCAAGTCCTCCAGCGTCACATAGCTTGAACGCTGTGTGTTGTAGAGACGGCGGTTGGCGTATTTCTTGATGACGACCAAATCTGGCTCGCCCTCTTTCGCCTTCGCCATGGCACTCGCCCTTCGGATCTGCTTCTGTGATACTATCGCAATGCCGTTTCGGCGGTGCAATATGATTCTGCCGAGCCCAATGCCCGAGCCTGCTCCACCGCTGCCGAAGATCTCCGCGCGCGCGTATCTCGATCTGTGGGAGAAAAGTGCGAGCTTGCGCTGTGCGCGCGGCCCGCTCCTCCCTGGCACACCGCCCTCCGAGCCATGACACCCGAGGCGCGGCGGGGGCAACCGGCGCCGCTCATGTTCCACCTCTCTGCGGCGCTCGCGACCTATCAGGCCGCGCTTGTCGCCGCCCCGGCGATGAACAGAGCCGACTTTCCCTGGCATCCCGACATCGCCCCGCCCGAGGCCCGCCCGCCCGATAGGGTGGAGCTGGTCCGAGAAATCGCCGCGCGTCTGGAGCGGATCGAGACCGGGATCGACCGATGGCGAAGGGCGGACCCCCCGCCGCCACGCCCGATCCGACCCGTGATCTGGCAGGCAGGCTCCACGCGTCTGCTGGAGTGGGGGGGTGCCGGGGGCGGTGTGCCCGTCCTCGTTGTCCCATCGCTGATCAACAGTGCTCGGATCCTCGATTTGCACGCGCGGGTGAGCTTTCTTGACGCGCTTGCCGATGCCGGGCTCGCCCCGGTCCTCCTCGACTGGGGCGCGCCGTCGGCGGAGGAGCAGCAGTTCGACCTTGAGGCCTATGTCGTCCAAAGGCTCCTCCCCGCGCTCTCTTTTCTCGAGGGGCGGTCGGGGCGTCGGCCGGCGCTCCTCGGGTACTGTCTCGGGGGCGCGTTGGCTGCGATCCTCGCCGCTCAAGTCATGCCCCCGCGCAAGCTGGTCACCATCGGAGCGCCGTGGTGCTGCGCCGCGCCCGACGGGATGGCGGGCGCGCTCCGCACGGCGGTGCGGGCGAGTGGCGCTGAGGGCGCGCGACGCTACATCGCCGCGCTTGCGGCCGTGTTCGGGACGGTGCCGGGCGCGTTCTTTCAGGGCCTCTTCGCGCTGCTCGATCCGCTGCAGGTCGCGCGAAAATTCCGCCGCTTCGGTGAGGTTGACCTCACAGGGCCACGTGCCGAGCTCTTTGTGGCCATCGAGGACTGGTTGGCCGAGGCCGTGCCTGTCTCCGGGCCTGCGGCGATGACGATCCTCGTCGACTGGCAGGTTGAAAACCGCCTGGCCGAGGGGCGCTGGCGATGCCTCGGACGGCCCGTGCGCGCCGCAGACATCCGATGCCCGACACTTGTGATCACGGGACAGCGCGACGCGATTGCCGCTCCGACCGGCGCCGGCGTTCTCGCCCGCGACGTGCCCGGCGCGCGCCATCTGACGCCAGATCTCGGTCATGTCGGGATGATCGTCTCCCGCGCGGCGCCTGCCGCCGTGATCCGACCTGTGGTGGATTTCGTGACGTCGCTCGACTAGGGTTCCAAGCAATCGACGCGCGTGGGATCGCGCGAACGGCATAGGGAATAGGGAAAAGAGATGACTGACATCGTGATCGCGTCAGCCGCACGAACTGCGGTAGGCAGCTTCAACGGCAGCTTCGGCGCTGTCCCCGCCCATGATCTCGGCGCGACTGTGATCGGGGCCGTTCTTGAGCGTGCGGGCGTCGAGAAGGAGGCTGTCTCCGAGACCATCCTCGGCCAGGTTTTGACCGGCGCTCAGGGCCAGAACCCGGCCCGACAGGCGCACATCAACGCCGGTCTGCCGAAGGAGGCTGCGGCCTGGGGCATCAACCAGGTCTGCGGTTCGGGCCTCCGCGCGGTCGCGCTCGGCGCGCAGCACATCATTCTCGGGGATGCCGAGGTGGTGGTTGCGGGCGGTCAGGAATCGATGAGCCTCGCCCCCCATGCCGCGCATATGCGCGCGGGCCAGAAGATGGGGGATATGAAGTTCACCGACACCATGATCAAGGACGGCCTTTGGGACGCCTTCAACAACTATCACATGGGCACAACCGCTGAAAACGTGGCTGAGCAGTGGCAGATCACGCGCGACGAGCAGGACGCCTTCGCCGTGGCGTCGCAGAACAAGGCAGAGGCTGCGCAGACCGCAGGGCGCTTTGACGATGAGATCGTGGCCCACACGGTCAAGCATCGGAAGGGCGACATCGTTGTCGACAAGGATGAGTACATCCGCCACGGCGCGACGCTCGCCTCGGTGGCCAAGCTCCGCCCGGCCTTTGCAAAGGACGGCACAGTGACGGCGGCCAACGCCTCCGGTCTCAATGACGGCGCGGCGGCGGTTCTTCTGATGTCGAAGGCCACGGCCGAGGCGCGCGGGATCAAACCGATGGCGCGGATTGCAGCCTATGCGACGGCGGGTCTCGACCCGTCGATCATGGGCGTCGGTCCGATCTACGCCAGCCGCAAGGCCCTCGACAAAGCCGGGTGGTCGGTCGACGATCTCGACCTGATCGAGGCCAACGAGGCCTTTGCGGCGCAGGCTTGCGCCGTCAACAAGGACATGGGCTGGGATCCGGAGAAGGTGAACGTCAATGGCGGCGCCATTGCAATCGGTCATCCGATCGGGGCTTCGGGCGCGCGCGTGCTCAACACGCTTCTGTTCGAGATGCAGCGTCGCGACGCCAAAAAAGGCATCGCAACACTCTGCATCGGGGGCGGCATGGGCGTCGCGCTCTGCGTCGAACGCGACTGATGTGATCGGCGGCCGGCGGGAGACCGCCGGCTGTCACCGCCGGCCGGCGAGGCCGCGCAGGAAGGCGCCAAAAGCTTCGGCGCGTTCGCGACGACCACGAGCCATTGCGGCGCGGAGGGCTTCGGGGGACGGGTTTGGCAGATCGTTCCGGGTCATCGGTTAAGCCTTTCTTATGAAAGAGCAGCGGCGCGCTGCCTGCGGTGAACCTTATTTGGTGGAACAGAGACTTTTTCGCAAACGAGTCTTTCTGGTGTTTCGGATCAAATTGGCTTAACTGAACGCATGTCGGACCGTCTTCCGCCCCTCACAGCGCTCCGGGCCTTCGAGGCCGCCGCCCGACACTTGAGCTTCCAGGAGGCGGCGCGGGAGCTCAACGTGACGCCCGCGGCGCTCAGCTACCAGATCAAGAACCTCGAATCGCATCTTGGCCAGCCGCTCTTTCACCGCATGAACCGGGCTGTGGCGCTGACAGAGGTCGGCCGTGCGCTCCTGCCGCATGTCGGTGAGGGGTTCGATGCCATCCGTCGCGGCTGGCGGACCGTCCAGCGGATGAGCGCGGGCCAGGCGCTGGTCGTCAC
>JBCDHQ010000309.1:0-5312 GCA_038749815.1 Pseudomonadota bacterium
CCAGGGCCCGCGGAAGACGAGAACCGTGCCCCCTCGAATGGGGATCCAACGGTCAAATGCCGTCCAGGGGAAGAACAACTCGGAATTGGCGTTGCGCACGCGCACGCCACTCTTGTCGATGCGCACACTTGTGTCGCCGCCCGTGGCAAAGTCCTGCTCGATAGCGCGGTTCAGCGGTGCTGCGACGACGACCCTCACCGCCACAACGAGGCCGAGGGCCAGCACCACGCCCAGAAAGAAGGCCGTGTCCGATCGGACCTCTGCCACTGCTTGGGACCCGATCCAGTAGGCGAGCGCGAAGGCCATCGCCAGAACGGCCCATCTCCATTGGCTTTGGCTCTTCGTTCTGACGGCGGCGCGCATGACCTTCAAGGCCGACCCAGCCTCGTAGGGGTAGCGGAGCGTGATGGCGCCTTGATCCGCTGTCGCACCCTGCGGCTCAGTCACCGCGCGCGCCCTTGCGGCGGAGGCGGGCGGGCTCCTCCCCGGCGTGGCGGGGCAGGGCGTCGCGGATCAGGCGCCCTTCGCCCGAGAGGCAGAGAAAGCGCTCGCCGCGCATCCGGCCGATGAGGGTCAGCCCCACCTGGCGCGCGATCTCGACGCCCCAGGCGGTGAAGCCAGAACGGGAGGCCAGCGCCGGGATCCCCATCAGCGCCGTCTTGATCACCATCTCCGATGTGAGGCGCCCGGTTGTGTAGAGCAGCTTGTCCGCGGCCCCAACGCCCTCGAGCCGCATCCAGCCCGCGATCTTGTCGACCGCGTTGTGGCGCCCGACATCCTCCATGTAGACGAGCGCCTCGCGTCCCTGGCAGAGGACCGTTCCGTGGATCGCGCCGGCCTCCAAATAGAGGCTCGGCGCCGTGTTGATCGTTTTGGTGAGCGCATAGAGGTCCGACACCCGGATCGGGGTGTCGGGCAGCGTCAGCCCCTCGAGCCCCTCCATCATGTCGCCGAACACAGTGCCGACGGCGCAGCCCGAGGTGCGGATCTTCCGCGCGAGCTTCGCCTCGTAGTCAGTCTCTTCGGCGGTGCGGACAACGACCGCGGCGACCTCCTCGTCATAGTCGACGCCTGTCACGGAGGTGCTCTCTGGCAGCATGCCCTGATTGGCCAGATAGCCGACGGCGAGGTACTCCGGGTGGTCGCCGATGGTCATCGCGGTGACGATCTCGCGCGCATTGAGATAGATGGTGAGCGGGCGCTCCTCCACGACTGAAATCTCGGTCAGCGCACCGGTCTCGTCGGTGGCGTCGAGGCGGCGGGTCAGGCGCGGGTCGCTCGGGTCGGGGCGGATCAGCATGGGGGCTCCTCTGCGGGGCCAAGAGGAGCATCGGCGCCCCCAAAACGCAAGGGCGCCGCCGGCGGCAGAAGGCGTTGGCGCTTGGCTGCGGGAGTTGCTATGGCGCGGTGACATGACGCCTCCATCTCTCCGCCATCGCTACGTTCAAGGCGCTCTCGCCGGGCTTCCGTTCACGATCGTGGTCGGCCCGTTCGCACTCATCTTCGGCGTTCTGGCCACTGAGGCGGGGCTCGATCTGGCGCAGACGATGGGGATGAGCCTCCTGGTCATCGCGGGCGCCGCGCAATTTGCCGCGGTGCAGCTTTTGGACGAGGCGGCGCCGGTCTGGGTGATCCTCGCCACCGCACTCGCGATCAACATGCGCATGGCGATGTACTCCGCTTCGATGGCGCCGCATCTCGGGCGCGCGCCGCTCTGGCAGCGCATGGCGGCGGCCTATTTCCTCTTCGACCAGGCCTATGGGGTCTCCATCCGCCGCTTCGATGATGCGCAGGAGTGGAGCGTGGCGGAGAAGATGGCGTTCTTCTTCGGCTGCGTGCTGCCGATCTGCCCGCTCTGGTACGCCGGCACATATGTCGGCGCCGTCGCAGGCGCGGCGATCCCGCCGGAATACGCGCTCGACTTTGCTGTTCCGATTACCTTCCTCGCCCTGATTGCGCCCTACCTCCGGACACTGCCCCACATCGCGGCGGCGCTTGTCAGCGTGACGCTGTCCCTTGCCCTTGTGTCTCTGCCGCCGGGGACGGGGATCATTGTCGCGGGGGTCGCTGGAATGCTGGCAGGGGCATTGGTGGAGGCCTGGTGCGATGATGCCTGACGCCGTTGTCTGGGCCGTGATCCTCGTGCTCGGCGTCGGCACGTATCTGATCCGCTTCTCGTTTCTCGGCATTCTTGGCGCGCGACCGTTGCCGTTCTGGGCGCTCCGCCTGCTCCGCTACGTGCCGGTCGCGGTGATGCCGGCCATCGCGGCGCCCATGGTGGTCTGGCCTGAGGCCACGGGCGGGCTTGTTGAGCCCTCGCGACTTCTTGCAGCGGCGGCCGTGATCGCAGTTGGCGTCGTCACCCGTTCCGTTCTCGGCGCGATCTTTGCGGGGATCGTGACGGTCTACACGCTCGGCGCCGTGCTCTAGCTGAGCTGGCGGGCCTGGGCGACGATCACTTCCGCCTGCCGGATGGAGGCGATGTCGATCAACCGGCCCTTGTAGACCGCAGCGCCCTGTCCGCTCGCCTTTGCGTCGGCCATCGCGGCGAGGATCTCCTCGGCCTCCCGCACGGTGTCCTCCGATGGCGTGAACACTTCGTTGGCGAGCGCGACCTGTTTCGGGTGGATCGCCCATTTCCCGACCATGCCGAGCGTCGCTGCACGGCTCGCCTGCGCGCGAAACCCATCATCATCCGAGAAATCACCGAAGGGGCCATCCACCGGCAAAACGCCGTGGGTGCGGCAGGCGGCGACAATCGCTGCCGTTACCCCATGCCAGGGATCGGGATAGTGCACAGCACCATCGGGGGCACGCATGTGGTAGCCCGCCTGAGTGCCGCCAATGCCCGTTGTCTGCATGCCCATGGAGGCCGCGAAGTCCGCCGCGCCGAGGCTCATCGCCTCGAGCCGGGGAGAGCCCCCGGCAATCTCGGCCACATTGGCAAAGCCCGCCGCAGTCTCGATGATCACCTCGAATTTGATCGGCGCCGCACGGCCCGCCGCGGCCTCCGCCGCGGTGACGAGGGCGTCGACCGCATAGAGATCCGCCGCCCGCCCAACTTTCGGGATCATGATCCGGCTGACCCGGTCGGACCCTTTCTCGATCAGCTCGACGACGTCTCGGTACCAGTGCTCCGTGTCGAGGCCGTTGATCCGGACCGACAACGTCTTGCGCCCCCAGTCGATGTCATGTGTCGCTGCGATGACGTTCGCGCGCGCGGCCGCCTTGTCGTCTGGCGCAACGCTGTCCTCGAGATCCAGGTTGATCACATCGGCTGCGGAGGCGGCCATCTTCGCGAAAAGTTCAGGCCGCGAACCCGGTCCGAAGAGTTGGCAGCGGTTGGGGACGGACGGGGAGGCGGGCTGTAGGAGAAAGCTCATCGGATCCTCTGCGACATCCTATTGCGCAATTTGGATCGTCTCGATCATATTGTTGCGCAGACGTCAAGCCTCGGCCGCCTCGCGCGCGCGCCGCCGCGCCACGGAGAGGACAAACATCGCCGCCCCGATCGACAGGGCCGATGAGAGGAGCATCATCAGAAGAAGCGGGTAGGCCCCCCACTCCGGCCGCAACAGCGCGCCGGTGAGCGCAGCGAGGGCGGCGCCCCCGCCGATCATCACCGCCCCGCCGAGGCCCGAGGCCGACCCCGCGAGCTGCGGGCGGACCGACACCATCCCCGCCATTGCCGCCGGCATCGACAGGCCATTGCCGATGCCAACAAAGAAAATCGCACCGAAGAGTGTGATCGGATGCACGAAGCCAACCATAAAGAGGACCAGTCCGCCGAGCATGCCGGCGGCCGAGAACACGGTGCCGGACATCATCATCCGGTTGAGACCAACCGCCTCTGCGTAAAGGCCCGAGAGAAAATTGCCGAGCATGTAGCCGATGGCGATGAACGCGAAATAGAACCCGAGGCGCGTCGCGGTGATCCCGAGAACCTCGGTCGCAACCCATGGGCCACCGCCGAGGAAGGCGAAGAACGCGCCCGAGGCGAAGGCCGCCACGAGCGCGTAACCCCAGAACCTGTGAGAGGTCGCAAGTTCCGGGTATTGTCGGAACTGAGTGGTCACGCTGCTCGAGCGGGTGTGATTGGTCTCGCCCATGTCGAACCAGCAGATCGCGCCCACAGCCAGGCCGAAGGCCAGCACAAAGAGAAAGCTCGCCTGCCACCCGAACGCGTCATCGAGCCACCCGCCTATGATCGGCCCGATCATGGGCATCAGCGCCATCCCCATCGTCACATACCCGATCTTCGAGGCGGCCTGGTCCGGGCCCACCAGATCCCGCACCACGGCGCGCGACAGGACCATGCCCGTGGCCACCGCTGCCTGGATCAGGCGGAAGGCCAGGAAGGTCACGACATCGTCAGCGAGGACGCACCCAACCGTCGCGAGAAGAAAGACCACCAGCGCCCAGAGCATCACAGGGCGGCGCCCGAACCGATCAGACAGCGGGCCGACAAAAAGCTGCAAGACGGCCGTCATCGCGAGATAGGCTGACACCGCCAGCGAGACGACCGCGTAGTCCGCCTCAAAGAAGGCCGCCATCGACGGGAGGGACGGCAGAAAAATGTTCATGTTGAGGGCGGCAAGACCCGCCATCAGGATGAGTGTGCTCAGATGCGGCGGCGTGTCAGGCTGCAGCCAAACTGCCGCCGGCTCAGGGTCCGGCGCATGAACCGTTGTCATAAATATTTGCTCGAAAGTGGGGCTCGGCGTCTATTCAGTCGACTTTAGCATACACAAGTGGTGATGCAATCGGTGCCTCACTGAAGATCGGCAAAGGCCTCCTGCAACCGCTCGACCGCGGTGCGCACACGCGACTGGGTCATTGCGAAGTTGAACCGCACATGCCCTGCGCCGCCCGCGCCAAACATCTTGCCGTGAAAGCCGACGACCCGGGCCCGCCCTTCGATCCGCTCGCGGAGCTCGCTCTCCTCCATGCCGGTGTCGCGGAAATCGACCCAGGCGAGGTAGGTTGCGCCGAGGGGCATCGAGCGGACGCCCGGGATCGCGTTGAGCCCGTCATCGACGATCCGGCGGGTCTCATTGAGGTACGCGAGGAGCGCCTCGAGCCAGTCTTCGCCATAGGCATAGGCCGCGGTCGTCATCATCACTCCGAAGCGGTTGGCCGAGGTCCCGAGCGCCGCGTGGGCCTTCGCAAACCGCGCGCGGAGCGCCTCGTTCGGGATTGTCACTTGCCCGGCTTTGCCGCCTGCGAGGTTGAAGGTCTTGGAGGCCGCGGTCAGCATCACAATCCGGTCGATCTGTTTCGGAGCCGCGTTGATCATCGGTGTGTGCGAGAAG
>JBCDHQ010000310.1:0-5284 GCA_038749815.1 Pseudomonadota bacterium
CACGCACATTGCGGTGCGCGACGGTCTGATCCTGGCTGTCGGCGACGCCGACTGCGCCGATGGCTGGGGGGATGTCCGGCGCGACGATCGCTATGCCGATGCGGTGATCCTGCCGGGCCTGGTCGAGGCACATGCTCATGTCATGGCAGGCGGCATCTGGCGCCACACCTATTGCGGCCATTATGCGCGCACGGATCCGGAGGGCGCGCTCTGGGAGGGCGTCGGAACCTACGAGGCGGTGGTGGCGCGCCTTCGCGCGATCGCTGAGACCACGCCCGAGGGGGAGCCTGTGATCGGCTGGGGCTTCGACCCCAACTTTCTGGAGGGCCGCCGGCTTGACCGCGGGCATCTCGATGCCGTGTCGACAGCGCATCCCGTGGTGCTCGTCCATTCGAACTTCCACCTCCTGACGGCGAACGGGGCGGCCCTGTCGCGCGCGGGGCTCGACCCCTCGACCAACATTCCGGGCGTCGTGCGGGACGAGGCTGGCGCCCTGACGGGGGAGTGTCAGGAGTTCGCCGCGATGGGCCCCGTGCTCAAGACAGTCGGGCTCGACTTTGCCGAGCTCTCCGACGCGGCGGCCGTTGAGGCCTATGGGCGGGTCGCACGGAGCGTGGGCGTGACGACAGTGGCCGACCTCCTCTCGAAACTCGAGGAGGACGAGGTGTCGATGCTCGAGCGCGTGACCGGCACCCCGGCCTTCCCAGCACGCTACGTGCCGGTCATGAACGCCATGGAGGGTGAGCCCGAGGCCGAAGCGGCCCGGGCCATCGCACTTCGCGCACGCTCGACGTCCAAACTGCACCTTGGACGCGCAAAGCTCTTCACCGACGGCGCGATCCAGGGGTTCACCGCCATGCTTCGCCCACCGGGTTACTTCCGCTGTCCAGAGCATCCGCTCCTCAACATGGAGGAAGACCACTTCCGTGCCGCGGTCCGCACCCTCCACGCCGCGGGCGTCAAAACCCATGTCCACACCAATGGCGATGCGGCGGTTGACCTTGCGCTCTCGGCCTTTGAGGACGCCGTGCGGGCCGCGCCGGCGGCCGATCATCGCCACACGTTGGAGCACTGCCAGCTCTCCCGCATCGATCAGTTCAAGCGCATGAAGGCGCTCGGGCTGACCGCGAACCTCTTCTCGAACCACGTCTACTATTTCGGCGATCTCCATTACGGCCTGACGCTCGGGCCGGACCGGGCCAGGCGGATGAACGCGGCGGCCGATGCGCAGGCGGTCTGGGCGGGGGAATTCGCAATCCACTCGGATGCACCGGTGACGCCGATGGCGCCGCTCTTCACAGCCTGGGCCGCGGTGAACCGGGTCACGGCCACGGGCCGCCAGCTCGGCACGGCGCAGCGGCTCTCCGTGATCGAGGCGCTCCGCTGCATCACGCTCGGCGCGGCCTATGTTCTGAAGATGGATGACCGGATCGGAAGCCTCGAGACCGGAAAGTGGGCGGACATGTGCATCGTCGACCGCGATCCCCTGTCGGTGGAGCCGAGCGCCCTCCGCGACATCAAAGTTCTCGGCACAGTCCTTGGCGGAGTGCCGACATGACACGGATCGCCGTGGCGGGCTTCCAGCACGAGACCAACACATTCGCGCCCGAGACGACGGCGCTGGCCCGGTTCGTGCGGCGGGGCGCCTGGCCAGAGCTTGTCCGCGGCGACGCGGTCGCCCCGAGACTGGCGGGGCTCAACTTGCCCCTCGCGGGCTTTCTCGATGCGTGTGCGCACGAAACTGTGCCAGTCCTCTGGGCCGGAGCGGAGCCCGGCGGCTACGTCGAGGATGAAGCCTTCGAGGCGATCACGGGCGAGATCGTCGCGGGGTGCACCGCTGCGGCGCCCGATGCGATTTACCTCGATCTCCACGGCGCGATGGTCACGCGCGCTTATGACGATGCGGAGGCCGAGATCCTTGCACGGCTTCGCGCAGCGCTCGGCGATCTGCCGATTGCCGTCAGCCTTGACCTCCACGCCAATGTGTCGCGCGACTTGTTCGAGCGGGCGAGTGTCATCACCCTCTACCGGACGTATCCGCATCTCGATATGGCGGAGACGGGGGCGCGGGCCGCGCGCCTCCTCGACCGGGCCATGGCCGCACCACTCGCCAAGGCGTTCCGACAAGGGGAGACGATCCTCCCGATCACGGCGCAATCGACTGAGTTCGAGCCGGCTCAAGGGATCTACCGCGCGCTCCGTCACTCACCAGCGGTGTCGGTTGATCTCGCGATGGGCTTTCCGCCGGCGGATATTCCGGAGGTCGGACCCGCCATCGTCGCCTATGCTGAGAGCGCCGCCTCGGCAGAGGCGGCGGCCGACGCGGTCCTCTCGCAGCTCCGCGCGGCGGAGCCTGCCTTCGACGACCGCCTGATGTCGCCCGCGGCCGCCGTGGCCCGAGCGCTCTCCACAGCGGGCACAGTGGTCATCGCCGATCCCGAGGACAATCCGGGCGCCGGGGCCACCGGGGACACCACGGGGATCCTGGCCGCGCTGATTGCCGCAAAAGTGCCCGACGCGATCCTCGGTATGCTCCACGATCCGGCGGCTGCCGCGGCGGCGCATGCAGCCGGGATTGGCGCCGAGATTGAGGTTGCGCTCGGCGGCGGCCATCCGGAGTTCTCCGCGCCCATCGTCTGCCGCACGACGGTCGAGGCGCTCTCGGACGGGCGGTTTCAGTTCACGGGCCCAATGTTTGGCGGCGGGCCCGCCGATCTCGGCCCGGTTGCGCGCCTGCGTGTTGCCGGCACGGGCATCGAGGTGGTCGTTGCCTCGGAGCGGGCGCAAAACGCCGATCAGGAGATGTTTCGCTGCGTGGGTCTCGAGCCCCGCGAGCACGCGATCGTCTGCGTCAAAAGCGCCGTCCACTTCATGGCAGACTATGCCCCGATCGCTGCGGAGGTTCTCTTTGCCAAAAGCCCAGGCGCCAACCCTTGCGACCTCAGCCGCATCCCCTACAGCCGCCTCACCCCCGGGCGCCGCCTCGGCCCTGGCGGACCGGTTTGGACGGGCCCGTGACAGGTGCGGTCCTCGCCTTTGCCGGGCGCCGGATCGATGCACCGGGGACAGTGCCCGCCCGCTTCCCACCAGAGATGGCCGCACCTCTGCGCACAGTCTTCGATGCACTCCTGGCGCGCGAGGAGGTCGAGGTCGTCGTGTCGTCCGGTGCCTGCGGCGCCGATCTCCTGCTGCTCGATGCCGCTGAAGCGCGCGGGCTGCGGGCGCGTCTGGTCTTGCCCTTCGCGCCCGAGACGTTCCGCGCGGCCTCCGTCACCGACCGCAGCGACCCCGAACACTGGGGCGCACGCTTCGACAGGGCCGTCGCGCGGGCGCGAGCGGCCGGCGATCTCCTGGATCTGGACTGCGCCGTGCAAGGCGGCCCGGCTTACGCAGCGGCGACCGAGGCGATTGTGGTGGAGGCTGCGGCTCTGGCAAAAGGACCGCCACACCGGCGCGGCTTGGCAGTCATTGCGGTCGACCACCGGCCGCGCACCAGCACCGACGCCAGTCGCGACCTTGCGGCCCTGGCCACTCGCGAGGGGTTTGAGCTGATCACCCTCTCGACCCTTGACCCGCAGCTCCCGGCGCGCTGATGCCCCTCTCGGTCCTGATCAGCCACACTCATGCGGAGAAAGAGCTGGCCAAGGCGTGGCACGATCTTCTCCAACGCACGTCGCAAGGTGCCATTGCGCCCTGGTTCTCCTCCTCCACCGATCGCGAGGGCGGGATGGAGGCCGCGCGCCGCTGGCGGGACACGCTCGACGAGCGGCTGAAGACGACCGAGCTCGTGCTGGCGATCCTGTCGCCGGCGTCGTGCGACCGCCCGTGGATCCTGTGGGAATGCGGCGTCGTCAGCGGGCGGCGAGCGGCCATCGAGGGCGACCGGGCAGGCTCGGTCGTGCCCGTCCTGATCTCGCTCGAGCCGCGCGGGCTCAGAAACCCATTGTCGGACTTTCAGCTCTATCGCGGAGACGCGCGGCCGTCGGTGGTGGAACTCTGCGAGCGGCTGGCGAAGGCCGCGGGTCTCAGCGCACCACAGGCGGATCTCTGGGGGCCCGTCTTGGACGCCTACATGGCCCGGATCGACGCGTATCGCCCGCGGCCGGCGGGGGACGACGGCGAGACCGCCAGCCTCTGGCTCGACCGGTTCGAAGCGCTCGAGCGCGAAGGGCGCAGGGACGAAATTCGGGCACTCCGCGACCAGATGTACACCATCGAACCAGTGCCCTACCGGCCCAAAAGCGCCGCGCTTCATGATTTTCTGAGCGCCATCATGCTTGAGTTGAACGATGCCGGAGCGGCCGTCGCAGAGACAGAACACGGTCTCGCCCTCAACCCGCACGACGTGACGCTGCACCACCGCCAAGCGCTGGCGCGCCTCGACCTCATGGATCACGCGAGCGCAGCTTCGGCCGTCGAGGCGCTGATTGCGCAGGCGCCTGAGCTGGCGGCCAATCCCGAGATAGCCGGGCTCAAGGGCCGCATCCACCGCGAACGCTATGCCCTCACCCGGGATCCCGCGGATCTCTCCTCCGCGCGGGCGGCCTATGAACGCGCAGCCCAAGCCACGTCGACCGACTACTACTGCGCGCTCAATGCCGGTGTGCTGGCACTCGATGCCGGTGCGCCCGCTGAGGCTGACCCTTGGTTTCAACAGGCGTCGCGCAATGCGACCGCTGCTCGGGATGGACCATCGGTGAGCTTCTGGGCCGACTTCACGCTGGGAGACATCGCCTTTTGGCGCGGCGAGAGTGACGTTGCTCTGGCACATTACGCCGAAGGTCTAACCCGAACGCCACCGCCGGGCCCACGGGCGCGCGCCGCGGCAAAGCGGGGCGCGCTCCGCATGCTCGACACGCTCAAGTCGGAGGCGGCGCTCCGCGAACAGGTCACATCCCTGTTCGAAGGGCGCGACGGGATGGCTGGACGCACTGGGGATGGGCATGACCAAGATTGAGGACTGGATCGGCACGTCCGAGACGGATGACAGCCTGGATCTGACGCGCATCCGAGCGTCCCTCTCGCCGAAGGCGGGGGAGCTCTTGGCCCTCCTCGAACGGAGCGACATTGAGCCTCTTTTCGAGGAACGCGCTGCGGCGTCGAGAGAGGCCGCAGCGGCGCAAAGGCGCTTCCGGCGTCTCAGCGCCGTCGCGGTGCTCGCCGGTGCCGGCGCCGCGTTGAGCTCCGGCGCGCTTCTTGCCTGCACATCCGGCGACGGCGCAGCGCTCCCGGCCACATGCGCGGGCGGTGTCTCGCAGGCCGTTCTCTCAAGCCAGGTTTTGTC